>DATINJ010000130.1:0-36570 GCA_035474375.1 Kineosporiaceae bacterium
ACCGACGGTTCCTGGAACCTGATCAAGGACCAGGGCGTCGCCGCGCCGACCGAGGAGGTCGTCGCCGCCGGGCTGGAGGCGTCCAAGCCGTTCATCGCCGCGCTCTGCGCCGCGCAGAACGAGGTAGCCGCGAAGGCAGCAAAGCCGACCGCCGACTTCCCGACCTTCCCGGACTACCAGGACGACGTGTACTCCGCCGTCCTGGCCGCGTCCGCGGATGACGTCACCGCCGCCTTCACGATCGCCGACAAGCAGGATCGCGAGACCAAGCTCGACGAGCTGAAGGACGCGATCAAGGCGCAGTTCGCCGAGCAGTTCGAGGGGCGGGAGAAGGAGGTCTCGGCCGCCTTCCGCGCCGTCAACAAGAAGGTCGTCCGCCAGCGCATCCTGCGCGAGCAGATCCGGATCGACGGCCGCGGCCTGGCCGACATCCGCCAGCTGTCCGCCGAGGTCGAGGTCATCCCGCGGGTGCACGGCTCGGCGCTGTTCGAGCGGGGCGAGACCCAGATCCTGGGCGTCACCACGCTGAACATGCTCCGGATGGAGCAGCAGCTCGACACGCTCTCCCCGGAGACCCGCAAGCGCTACATGCACAACTACAACTTCCCGCCGTACAGCACCGGCGAGACCGGCCGGGTCGGCTCGCCGAAGCGGCGCGAGATCGGGCACGGCGCGCTCGCCGAGCGGGCGCTGATGCCGGTTCTGCCCAGCCGTGAGGACTTCCCCTACGCGATCCGTCAGGTCTCCGAGGCGCTGAGCTCCAACGGCTCGACGTCGATGGGCTCGGTCTGCGCCTCCACCCTGTCGCTGCTGAACGCCGGGGTGCCGCTGCGCGCGCCGGTCGCCGGCATCGCGATGGGCCTGGTCAGCGACACCGTTGATGGTCAGACCGAGTACGCGGCGCTGACCGACATCCTCGGCGCCGAGGACGCGTTCGGTGACATGGACTTCAAGGTCGCCGGTACGTCCGAGTTCGTCACCGCGATCCAGCTCGACACCAAGCTCGACGGGATCCCGGCCTCGGTGCTGGCCAGCGCGCTGACCCAGGCGCGGGAGGCCCGGCTGCACATCCTCGACGTGATGAGCGAGGCGATCGACCGCCCGGACGAGATGAGCAAGTTCGCGCCTCGGGTGATCAGCGTCAAGGTGCCGGTAGACAAGATCGGCGAGGTCATCGGCCCGAAGGGGAAGATGATCAACCAGATCCAGGAAGACACCGGCGCGGACACCTCGATCGAGGACGACGGGACCGTCTACATCGGCGCGGTCGACGGCCCTTCGGCCGAGGCGGCTCGGGCGGCGATCAACGCGATCGCCAACCCGACCATGCCGGAGGTCGGCGAGCGCTACCTGGGTACCGTCGTGAAGACGACCACCTTCGGTGCGTTCATCTCCCTGGTTCCGGGCAAGGACGGCCTGCTGCACATCTCGCAGATCCGTCGGATGGTCGGTGGCAAGCGCGTCGAGAACGTCGACGACGTGCTGAGCATCGGCCAGAAGGTCCAGGTGCAGATCGCCGAGATCGACCCGCGCGGCAAGCTGTCCCTGGCCCCGGTGCTGGACGAGGCCGCGGAATCGGCAGAGAGCGGCGCCGGCACCTCAGCGCCGGAGACTGCGGACGCCACTGCCTGACGTGACGGCTACCCAGCTCCCGCTGGTCGCGGCGGGCACCACAGGCGCGACCCAGACCATCGCCGGTCAGGACGGCGGCGCGATTGTGCGTCGTACCGTCCTGCCCGGCGGGGTTCGGGTGCTCAGCGAAGCCATGCCCGGGCTGCGCTCGGCCACCATCGGTTTCTGGGTGGGCGTCGGTTCCCGCGACGAGACCACCGGCCACCACGGATCCACGCACTTCCTCGAGCACCTGCTGTTCAAGGGCACCGCGCGGCGCTCGGCGATGGACATCGCCACGGCGTTCGACGCGGTCGGCGGTGAATCAAACGCCGTCACCGGCAAGGAACACACCTGCTACTACGCCCGGGTGCTGGACGAGGACCTGCCGATGGCGGTCGACGTCCTCTGCGACATGGTCACCTCGGCTCGGCTCGACGTCGCTGACGTCGAGAGCGAGCGGGGAGTGATCCTCGAAGAGCTCGCCATGAACGATGACGATCCGGGTGACGTCGTTCACGAACGGTTCGCCGAGGCGGTGCTGGGCGATCATCCGCTCGGCCGGCCGATCGGCGGTACCGCGGAGACGATCAATGCCGTCGGCCGGGACGACATCCAGGCGCACTACGCCGAGCACTACCAGGCTCCTGGCCTGGTGGTCACGGTGGCCGGTGGGATCGACCACGAGCAGGTCTGTGACCTGGTTGCGGCGAGCCTGGCCCGGTCCGGTTGGGCGATGCCGGCCGACGGCCGGCCCTACCCACGGCGGCTCAACGACCCCGCGTCGGCCCCGGCCCCGGACACGGCGGTCGGCCACGCCGAGTCCGCCACGCCGAGCCGGCTGATCGTCGTCAATCGGCCGACCGAGCAGGCGAACGTCGTGGTCGGCACCACCTCCTTGGTGGCTACCGATCCGCGGCGCTACTCGATGTCGGTGCTGAACGCCGTCCTCGGTGGCGGGATGAGCAGCCGGCTGTTCCAGGAGATCCGGGAGGTGCGCGGGCTGGCCTACTCGGTTTACTCGTTCGCCTCCGGGTACTCCGACTCCGGCTACTTCGGCCTGTACGCCGGCTGCACACCGGCCAAGGTCGATGAGGTCATCTCGCTGCTGGTGAGCGAACTGCGCAGGCTGGCCGCCGACGGGGTTCCGGAGGAGGAGCTGGTGCGGGCGCACGGTCAACTCAGCGGTGGCCTGGTGCTCGGGCTGGAGGACACCGGGTCGCGGATGTCGCGGCTCGGCAAGGCCGAACTCGTGCACGGCGAGTACCTCGGGCTGGACCTGGCGTTGCAGCGGATCCGGGCGGTGACCGCCGCCGACGTGCAGTCCTTGGCGGTTGACCTGTCGTCTCGGCCGATGACGCTCGCTGTCGTCGGCCCGTTCGACCCGGAACGGAAGTTCCAGATCGGCTGAGAACGTCGCACCACAGCAGTGGGGAGGATCGGGCTCAGTCTCTGGGTCGGATCCTCCCCACTGTTTTGCCGTGCCGAGTTCGGCGTAATCGGACTGACCCGCCTACGGTGTACAGTCCCGCAGCTGGTCCATGTCACCGCTGTCGAGGGCCTCCTGGCAGGAGTCGGACAGCCTCGCGCCCGACGTGTCCGGCTCGTCCCACGTGTCCGACGTGCTCGTCGCGTGGACCTCATCCAGGACGTCGTCGACCATGCCGCGCACGGCGCTGACGAAGCCGAACATCAGGACGACCATGACAACGACCATGACCACGCTCCAGATCGCGAGGCCGAGGACCACCCCGAGCACGATCCGCCCCAACGGGATCTGGGCCTGCGGTGCCGGGCCCTGCGGTGCCGGGCCCTGGGGTACCTGGCCGTGGGGTCCCTGGCCCGGATTTCCCCAGAGGGGTTGAGTGGTCGAGGTGGCCGGTCCGGCGTTGTGCGGTGTTTCCATCTGTGGATCATTGCGGTCAAACCGATTGGTGTCGATAGAGGGGTGGCGATCCCGCCTCTGGGCATTGATTGACAGTCGAACCAGTGGGTGATCTGATATCCGCAAGTGGTGGCCAAAGGCGTGTTTACCTCGGGTTTCGTGGAGATCACGGAAGAGGACACAGTGGCCATCTGGACGCAGCACAGCGGTGGCACGACGTACCAGTTCGACGGGCTGGTCGACCTACTGGCCAAGGCCACTCCGGCGCGCTCGGGCGACGAATTGGCCGGGTGTGCGGCCGGGTCGGACGCCGAGCGAGCCGCGGCGCAGTGGGCCCTCGCCGACGTCCCGCTGACCCTGTTCCTCGAAGAACTCGTCGTCCCCTATGAGAGCGACGAAGTCACCAGGCTGATCATCGACCGGCATGACCCGGTCGCGTTCGCACCGGTGGCCCACCTGACGGTCGGCGGATTCCGCGACTGGCTCCTGGAAATCGCCGCCCGGCCCGGAGCGGCGCTGGTGCTGAGCGCGCTGGCCCCGGGGTTGACCCCGGAGATGGTCGCGGCGGTCAGCAAACTGATGCGCAATCAGGATCTGATCACGGTCGCCCGGGCGGTCGAGGTGGTCACCGCGTTCCGGACCACGATCGGCCTGCCGGGGCGGCTCAGTACCCGGTTGCAACCGAATCACCCGACCGACGATCCGCGGGGAATCGCCGCCGCCACCCTCGACGGCCTGCTGCTCGGCAGCGGCGATGCGGTGATCGGGATCAATCCGGCCACCGACTCCCCGCAAGCCTGCGCGGATCTGCTGCATCTGCTCGACGAGGTTCGGCTGCGCTACGAGATTCCCACCCAGTCCTGCGTTCTCACGCACGTCACGACCACGATCGGACTGGTCGAGGCCGGCGTCCCGGTGGACCTGGTGTTTCAGTCCGTGGCCGGGACCGAGGCAGCCAACCGCGGGTTCGGCGTCGATCTGGCGGTGCTGCGGGAGGGCAATGAGGCGGGCCGGTCACTGAATCGGGGCACGGTCGGGAACAACGTGATGTACATCGAGACCGGTCAGGGGTCGGCGTTGAGCGCGGGCGCGCACCTCGGGACCGGCGGCCGGCCGGTCGATCAGCAGACCCTGGAGACCCGCGCCTACGCGGTCGCCCGGGAGCTCGAGCCGCTGCTGCTGAACACCGTGGTCGGCTTCATCGGGCCGGAATACCTGTACGACGGCAAGCAAATCATCCGGGCCGGCCTGGAAGACCACTTCTGCGGCAAACTGCTCGGCGTCCCGATGGGCGTCGACGTCTGCTACACCAACCACGCCGAGGCTGACCAGGACGACATGGACACCCTGCTCACCCTGCTCGGGGTGGCTGGTTGCTCGTTCGTGATCGCGGTGCCGGGGGCGGACGACGTGATGCTGGGCTACCAGAGCACCTCGTTCCACGATGCGCTGTACGTCCGGCAGGTGCTCGGGCTACGAGCCGCTCCAGAGTTCGAGACCTGGCTCCAGGCGCTGGGAATGGTGGATGACGTCGGCCGGATCCTGCCGATGGACGTCGGCGTCTCGCCGTTGCGCGCGCTGGCGGCGTCCCGGTGAGCGCCGATCCGATCAGCATCCATCCGGCCGGCGTCGATCTGACCGATTCCTCGCCTTCGGCGTCCGAACCGGCCCCGGACTTCTGGACCGATCTGCGGCGCAGCACTCAGTCCCGGATCGGGCTCGGGCGGGTCGGCGATGCGATGCCGACCGGGCAGGTGCTGGAGTTCCGTCAGGCCCACGCCATCGCCCGGGACGCCGTCCACGACCCACTGGACGTCGCGGCCCTGGTGCTTCAGGTGGCCGAACTCGGCCTGGGCGAGCCAGCAGTGGTCGCCAGTCGGGCGTCCGGCCGCGCGGAATACCTGCGGCGCCCGGATCTGGGCCGGCTGCCGGCTGACCTCAGCTCGCTGCCGAGCAGCACGGCCGACGTCGGAGTCGTTCTCTGCGATGGTCTTTCGGCCCTAGCGGTGCAGAAGCACGGCGCGGCCATGCTGGCGGCGTTGATCCGGGCGCTGCCGGCTGAGCTGACCCTGGCCGCGCCGGTGATCGCTACCCAGGCCCGGGTGGCGCTCGGTGACCATATCGGCGCAGCGCTGGGCGTGCGCACGCTGATCGTGCTGATCGGGGAGCGGCCAGGGCTGTCGGTCGCCGACAGTCTCGGCGTCTACCTGACCCACCGGCCCGAACCGGGACGCACGGACGCCGACCGCAACTGCGTGTCAAACATCCACCCGCCGGAAGGTCTGGGTTACGCCGCGGCCGCCACCGTGGTCGCCTCCCTGGTAGCCGGGGCGCGGGTACTGGGCCGATCCGGCGTCGATCTCAAGGACAGCTCTCGCCAGGACGAGATCGAGGCCACCCGCCCGTCCTGACCCGATCGTCCTGCGCTGCCGCGATCGGCCGAGGCCCGGTCGGAGGTGGGCCCTGTCCCAGGAGAGGGCGCAATGTTCCCGTGGTGTGCCCGTTAGCCACCAAAACCAAGATCGGCTTTGGCAAATCCGGTAGCTACCGGGCAGGTGACGGGAACATCACCGGCTGCCTGATCCCTGGGTCTGCCGCCTGACCGCACCGAAGTTCGGCCGAGGTACACCGGCCCCCGGCGCCGCGATCAGTCCCCTCCGACTGATCGCGGCGACGTGCGGGGCCCGTTGTCGTTCCCGGCAAACCGTAGACCAATCGGGGGAGCCAAGGGAGACGGATAGCGTCGTCATTTGCTTCCTTGATCGACATAGGCTAGCCGCAGGATTGTCGAGAATGTCTGTAGAAGAGACTAAAGAGCAAGTTAGACAATGATTTTCGTCAGATAAGGTGGATCTGCGCTAGAGTCGCCGGGCGACTGATTTGGCAGATTATTTTCTTCCAAGGAGAAATCTGTCGATCTGGTGTGACAGATCACCACATGGCCTCTACCGTGAAGAGGGTGCACATCTTGCCCGCGGTGGTCCCCGAGGGAGAGTTCCCTCGCTCGGAGGTTGTCGCGGTCCGGCTGGCCCGGAAGGTCGCGCCATTGTTCGGCGTGCGCTGGGAGCACAACCCGTTCGCCCGGACCTGGGTCTGCGATTACGCCGCGCTGACCCTGGCCGAGGTGGCTCGGGGCGCCCCGATCCCGAGCAAGCCCGGCCGCATCTCCGTCCCGGTCGGTGTCACTGGGTCAGGAGGCGATGGGCCAGGAGGCGACGGGAGTGCCGCTGAACCGGCTGCCGGGTGGGGCTGGAACGGGCGAGCGGTGTGGACGGCCCCTGGGGCGCGGGCCCCAGCCGTGCTGGCCAACGCCACCCTGAACAGGTTCGGGCCGAACACCAAGGCCGCTGTGGTGCTCACCGCGGCCAACCGCTTGCTGCAGGATGCCACGGCTGCGGTCGAGGCGGTCTGCGGCGATCTGAACGGATCACCCGCTGGGCCGCAGATGCGGCTCGCGATCTGGGCCGGCCTGGTGCTGGAAGTGTTTCGGGGTCAGCCGGCCCTGGTGGTGGCCGCGATCCAGGCCCGGGCCGTGCAGCGGTCGCTGACCGCCCGATGGGGTGCGCAGGTAGGGCTCGGCGATCTGGGAAAGTCCGCAGCCCGGTGCGAGATCGGAGCGGCCGGGGTCGGCGAGCAGACCGACCCGTGGCATCCGATCCGGTTCTCCTTGATCGACGACACGCTGGAGCTGCTCGACCTGTCCGCCGCCGGCCCGATCGGGCCGGACCGGCAAGCGGACATCGCCGCCGCGTGGTGCCGTCGGCTGCTGAACATGGGCCGTCCCGGCTCGGGCATGGTGTGGTTGGTCGAGGACGACGACGGCCACCGGTTCGCGCACAGCTTTCAGCGCGTCGGGGCAATGGTGGCGCCGTTCGTCGCCGAGGTGCTCGATGCCAGCACCCGTCCGACCGACGATTCGGCGCCGCGGCTGGTCGATCCCATCGTTGCGCCCGGAAGCGACGCGACGGTCCGAGCGCGAGCGGTGGCCACCCATATCGCGGTGAACTACCTGCGCTATATCGAAGAGAGCGCAACAGATTTCGCCCGCCTACGAGAGCGCACCCGGGAAGCGATCGGGCACGCAGCGAAGGCGACCCTCGACCGGCTGGGGCCGGCAGATCCGGCCAGCCTGCTGCTCACCGGTTACGGCGAGTACCTGCAGCTGTGGGATCTCACCCAGGCCGGCGGCGCGGATGCCGAGACGCTGCGATCCGCAGCGGAGAATCTGCTGGCCGGAGCGCGGCGCACGATGCTGGCCTGGCAGGGGGGCACACTTGATCCGGGCGCGGCCAGCTACCTGCTGGAGATCGGAAACGTCGCTCTGGCCGCGGTCCGAGACCAGGTCGAGATTCCCGGAGTCGATCGCGCGCTGGCCCGAATGTGGCGAGAAGCGCTGTCCGCTCGAGGAGTCGACCCCGATCCGGCCGCAGTCCTGGACCAGCTCAACCAATCTCAGATCTTTCACCTGGCCACCTATGGCGACTTCCTGGCGAGCCGGGCGACCACCAGCGATCTTCGCCGGGCGCTGCGCATTCTCGAGGCGGTGACGGACATTCGAGAACGTGTGGCCGCCGGTGAAGCTGCCGTGCTGCCGGCCAAGTTCGCCTCGCCTCGAGACGCTCACCAGGCGGCCGCGAAGGTGGCCGCCGGCCTGGCCCGGTCGCTGCCCGCCCGCGAACGCAGTGCCCGGGTCGCCGCCTGGGCCAGCGCCGTCCGACACGCGCTCGCGGTGCTGGCTGACCCTTCCACCGAAGAGTTGCTCGCCCGAGGCGGGAGCGACAACGCCGCAGTGCGGATGGCCGCGGTCAAGATCGAACCCGCCCTGAGCCACTTGCTGGACGATGGTCTGGCCGTCGATGCCCTGAACGCTGATGCCCGGATTGCCGATGTTCGGGTCGCCGATGCGCCGGCCGTCGACGGTGAATTGTGGACGCCGACACTGCGCTCGGTGGCGCTGCGCCTGATGGAGCGGGCTCAGTGCCGTCCGGGAAATCCCGGCGGCGAGGACAAACCCAACGCCGCTGTCGCCCGTCTGTGGGCTCGGCTGCAGGCGGAAAGCGATCTCATCCGCTCTGAGTGATCGCCAGTCGAGTACCTGCCGGCCTCCCGTCGGGTTGGTCCGGCGTCCCCGCGCTGAGGTCTTGATTCGGTGCTGGTTCGAGCGCGCTGATAGCTTTCCGGAGGCCGCAGATCGGTCAGTGACGGTCGGCCCCAGGCTTGGAGGTTGCGCATGCTCGCAGTGGCGGTGGTCGGTGCGGCCGGCCGGATGGGTAGCACCACCTGTGCGGCGGTCGAGGCGGCCGAAGGGCTCGCTTTGGCCGCTCGGATCGATGTCGGTGACGATCTCGAGGCCGGGCTCAAGGGCGTGGACGTCGCGGTGATCTTCTCGGTTCCGGACGCCGTGGTGGAGCATGTGCTGACCTGCGTGCGGCTGGGTGTGCATGCTGTCGTCGGGACCAGTGGGTGGACGGCGGAGCGACTGCACCAGGTCCGCGAGGCGCTGGGGGAGCGGCCCGATGAGGGCGTTCGGGTCGGGGTGCTGATTGCGCCCAACTTCGCGCTCGGCGCGGTCCTGCTGATGCAGTTCGCGGCGCAGGCGGCCGAGCACTTCGAGTCGGTCGAAGTGATCGAACTGCATCACCCGGACAAGGTCGACGCTCCTAGCGGGACGGCCTGGCACACCGCCGAGGTGATCGCCGCCGCTCGGCGGGAGGCAGGTGTTCCCGACTCGCCGGATGCGACGAACACCGGGCTGGACGGCGCTCGCGGGGCCGACGTCGACGGGGTGCGGGTGCACTCGGTGCGGTTGCGCGGCCTGACCGCGCATCAGGAGGTGCTGCTCGGTGGCCCGGGGGAGCAGTTGAGCATCCGGCACGATTCGTTCGACCGGGTGTCGTTCATGCCCGGCGTGTTGCTCGCCGTCCGCAAGGTCGCCGCACATCCCGGCCTGTCCGTAGGCCTGGAGAACTACCTGTAGCCAGGATCACTCGAGTGCGGAGCGGACTGACTACCTTGGTGGCCTCTGGCGCGTGAGTGATCGCCAGCCGTGCCCGCTTTCGTGCCCTGAATCAGCACCTGGCCGGGCCGAACTGGCGATCATGGTGGGTGCGCGAGGGCAGGGGGTCACCTGGCCGTGGGCGGCGGGACGGAGGAATCTCGCACCCGCAATGACGGGCTGATCACTACGCGGTGGGTGGGGCGGTCGGGGTCGGCGAGCCGGTCCGCGACCAGCCGGACGGCGGCCCGGCCGATGGAGCGGCGAGGCGGCCGTACGGCGGTGAGTGCCGGGCTGAACAACCCGGCGACCTCGTCGTCGTAGGCGACGATGGACAGGTCGTCCGGTACTGCCAGGTGGCGCTCTTCGCAGCGTTGCACCAGCGCGATGGCCTCCGCGTCGGCGTGCACGAGCAGCGCCGTGGTCCCGGTGTCGCGGCAGCGTTCGATGACGCTGTCCAGGGCCGGATTGCACTCGGCCGAGCGCGCGTCGGGCACCAGGGTGTCAACGGTGGCGTCAATGTCGAGGCCACATTCGGCCGCCGCATCCAGCCAGCCGCGGCGCACGTGCGGTTGCGTGGGGCTGCGCTCGGCCAGCACGACGCCGACCTTTCGGTGGCCGAGCGAGACCAAGTGGCGAACGGCCATCGCGGCACCCAGCGCATGGTCGGTGACCACCGACTCGAGGACGGCGCGATGCGGGCCAACGGTGGCGGTGCGTTCGAGCAGGACCACCGGGAGGCCCACCGAGGCCAGCCACTCGATGGTGCGATCGGTGGTCGGCGTACCCATTCGTGGCGTCACGATCAGGGCGTCCAGGCCTTGATCCACCAGCCGGGTCAACTGCGGTAGGTCGTCCTCGATCTCGTACGACGAGCCACGTAACACGATGCGCATGTCCAGTTCTCGGGCAGCCTCCTCGGCGCCACGAGCGACACTGGGCCAGTAATAGTCCAGCGACGGCACGAGCATCCCCAGCGATCGGCCGGTGAGCGGCGAAGCGATCACCGGGATGTCCTCGACGGCCGGGGCGTCGGCCACCACCTCGTCGTCGGAAATGGGTAGCGCCACCCCGCCATGCACCCGGCGAACCAGGCCCTCGGCGGCGAGTTGGGCGATGTCTCGGCGGATCGTGACCGGCGCGGCGCCGAGCGCGACGGTGAGGTCGGAGATGCGCAGCACCCCGTCGCGCTGCAGTGCTTGAAGCAGCTGAGCCCGTCGGGCGGTCTGCAGTGGCCCGCGCTTGTCAGATGAACTCACGACTGCTCCTCGATGGTCGTTTTCAGGCTACCGATCGGCCCGCTGCCCTGACGTCAAGGTCCGGCCAGTCAACCGGTCGTCGGGGGCTCACCGGGTTCACCGGCCAGGGCTCCCAAGAACACCTATGCGCAGATGTGATCGTTCGTGAACGTATCAGACCGCTTCAGTCGTTACTTCGGATTTGCGGGTCCGGATAAGTCTTGACGTGATCGAATATGAGCGTTTTACTTCCGTTCGAACCTCTAGCCCGATATACGAACCTCACCAACGCGCACCGTAGGTGAGTGGTCTCTCAACGGAGAGTGACTCGTGCCTTACTCTCGTCTCGGGCTACCCGCCGGAACGCGCTCGAACGGAACGCGCTCCGACCAAAAGCGCTCTGACTGGATCCGCCCCGACGGAACCCGCCCGGACTGGACCCGCACCGACTGGCTGCGGCTGGCAGACCGGATCCTGGCTTCCGCCCAGCGTTTTGCCTCCCCGGGGCATGCCCGGATCACGCCGCCGGGCCCTGCGGGCGGGTACGGAACGGAGATCGACGGCCTGGAAGGCTTTGCCCGGACGTTTCTGCTCGCGGGATTCCGGATCGCCGGTGATCGCGGCGCCGGGTTGGACCAGCTCGCGGACTGGTACGCGACCGGAATCGCCACCGGAACCGATCCCCGATCGCCGGAGCGGTGGGTGCGTCTCGACGAGCATCCGCAGGCGAAGGTGGAGGCCGCGTCGATCGCCTTGATCCTCGACCTGACTCGGCCGTGGATCTGGGACCGGCTCACCCCCGAGGTGCAGGGCCGGGTGGTGGAGTACCTGTCACCGGCGGTCGGGGACGCGACCTATCCGCGGATCAACTGGATCTGGTTCCGCCTGGTGGTGCAGACCTTTCTGCGCTCGGTCGGCGGCCCTTGGTCGGCCGACGAGATGGCCGAGGATCTCGCCACCCACGACACCTTCCGGCGAACCGACGGGTGGATGTGCGACGGCCCCACCCGGGCCTACGACCACTACGTCGGCTGGGCCCTGCACCTGTACCCGACCCTGTGGGGAAGGATGGCCGGGGCTGCGGATCTGGCGCCCGGACGGCGGGCGGCCGACGTCCAGATGCTCGACCGGTTCCTGCAGGACGCCGTGGCTCTGGTCGGCGCGGACGGGTCACCCCTGATCCAAGGCCGCAGCCTGACCTATCGCTTCGCCGCCGCGGCGCCGTTCTGGATCGGCGCGCTCGCCGAGGTCCCGTCCCTGGCACCGGGCCAATTGCGGCACGCGGCAACCAGTATCGTGCGGCATTTCGTGGAGCGTGGGGTGCCCGACGAGAGCGGGCTGCTCACCGTCGGATGGCACGGCTCGTGGCCCCGCCTGGCCCAGGCCTATTCCGGCCCGGGATCTGCGTACTGGGCGAGCAAGGGCCTGCTCGGCATCGCGCTGCCCGCCGACCATCCGGTGTGGACGTCGGAACCCGAGCCATTGCCGATCGAAACGGGCGACGTGCTGCGGGTAATCCGGGCCCCGGGCTGGCTCGTGGTCGGTAGCCGGGCCGACGGCATCGTCCGAGTCGTCAACCACGGCACGGACCACGCGCAGGAGGGGGCCGAGCTCTCCGATTCCCCGCTCTACGCGCGGCTCGGCTACTCCACCGCCACCAGCCCGGTGCTCGACGAAAGTGGTTGGGCGGCACCGGTCGACCAGTCGGTCGTGTTGATCGACAGCAGCGGCGCAACGACTCACCGCACCGGGATGCGCACCCTGACGGTACGGCTGGACGACACAGCAGGTCCGGTGTTGGGGGTGGCTGGATCGACCACCGTGGCCCGGTGGGTCGACATCGATCCGGGGCAGCGCGACCACGGTCACGGCCGGACCGGGCGGGTCAGCCCAGCCGCCCGCCTGACCGTGTTCTCGCTGGTCCGCGAGACGTGGGAAGTGCGCCTCGCCCGGGTGGACGAGCCGGCCGAGGGAGTGGACCTCGCGACGCTGCGGCTGCGGATCGGCGGCTGGCCGGTCGCGGGCGCTGGTGCGGTCGCCGTCTCTGCGTCGACGGTGACAGTCACCGCGGCCGGTCTGACCTCCCGCCTCGGCAGTCTGCTGGGCAGCGCCACCGCCGGGGTGACAACCCACGAGGACGGCGGCCCGCTGGGCCAGCCGGTGCGGGTGCCCTGGCTGGATCACCCGGCACGCGCCGGCGCGTGGGTGATGGCCCTGGTCGAACTGTCCGGCGAGCAACCTGCGGAGCAGCGTTCGCCCGGCCGCGCCGAGTTGCACACCCAAGAGCAGGGGGTGGACGTGCGGGTCGAGTGGCCCGACGGCGTCCGAACCCGTAGTCACCTCGATCTCAGCCTCAAATCTCACGAAGGAGAAGGATGAAGCGCTCCATCGCCGTCCTCGGCGCCGCTGCGGCAATCTCGTTGGTCCTGGCCGGCTGCGGCGGCAGTTCCGGCTCGTCAGAGGCCGCGTCCGGCCCGATAACCCTGACCCTGGCCGGTTGGAGCCTGTCGACGACGCCCGAGTTCAAGACTCTGGCCGACGGTTTCCATGCCACCAACCCCGACGTCACGATCCAGGTCAAAGAATACGACGCCACCAACTACGACACCCAGATGATCGCGGACCTGGCCGCAGGCAAGGGCCCCGACCTCTATGTGCAGAAGAACTTGAAGAACTTCTTCACCTACCAGGACGGTAAGCAACTGCTCGACGTCTCCGACGTCGCCAAGGGCCTGCCGGACACCGTGAAAGGGCTGAGCAACTACCAGATCGACGGCAAGACGTACGCGATCCCGTACCGCGGCGACTCCTGGGTGATGTACTACAACCAGGCGCTGTTCGACAAGGCCGGGGTCGACTACCCGGACGGTTCGTGGACCTGGGACGACTATGTGAGCACGTCGAAAGAGCTCACCACGAAGCTGAAGGCAGCAAAATCCAAGGCACTCGGCGATTACCAGCACAACTGGCAGTCGACGACGCAGGGTTTCGCCCTCGCGCAGACCCCGGGCGCCGACATGCAGAGCGGTAACTTCTCTTACCTGAAGCCCTATTACGAGCGCTCGCTGGCGCTGCAGAAGGCTGGCGCCCAGGTCAAGATCGGCGATGTGACCACCAACAGCCTCACCTACCAAGCACAGTTCGGCAAGCAGCAGGCGGCGATGATGCCGATGGGCACCTGGTACATCGCCACCCTGCTCGCCCAGCAGACCAGCGGCGAAGCCGATCAGTTCAAGTGGGGCATCGCGCCGGCGCCGCAGTTCGATGCGACGACGGCCGGAACCTCGAAGACCCCGGTCACCTTCGGCGACCCCACCGCTCTGGGTATCAACCCGAAGCTCGACAAGAGCAAGGTCACGGCGGCCAAGGCGTTCCTGGGCTACATCGCCGGCAAGCAGGGCGCCGAATCCCTGGCCAAGATCGGTATCACTCCGGCTGATTCCGAGGCCGTCGCCGACACGTTCTTCGAGCTCAAGGGCATCCCCACCGATGACCTGTCGAAGTTCGCCTTCGCCACCCACGACACGAAGCCGGAGAACCCGGTGGCGAAGTCGACCCCGGCCCTGCAGAACCTGCTGAACGAACTGCACACGTCGGTGCTGTCGGGAAGTGTGACCGTGGATGCCGCGATCACGAAGGCACAGGATCAGGCCAAGAGCCAGGGCCTCACCAAGTGACCTCGCACCGCTGACCTCATCTCCTCGGGTCCGGTGCGCGACGCCGTGCCGCGCACCGGACCCGCACCCAGGTGCCTCGACTTACCGGAGTCTTCATGGCAACAATGCCCGTGGCCCGCCGCAGCCGCGGCCGGCTGATGTCGCGCAACACGGTGGTGGGATGGAGTTTCCTGCTGCCGAACTTCATCGGCTTCGGGATCTTCACGTTCATCCCGGTCGGCCTGCTGTTCTACTACGCGTTCACCGACTGGAACGTCTTCACCGGCGCTGAATGGAGCGGTCTGGACAACTTCAGCCGGTTGCTGAACGACAGCAGCTTCTGGACGGCTTTGCGAAACACGTTCTACTACTCGATTTTCCACATCCCGCTCACTCTGGGAGCCTCCCTGGCGCTGGCTCTCCTGCTGAACCGCAAGATGCGGGGGGTGGCATTCTTCCGCACCGCGGCGTTCTTTCCCTACATCACGTCGATTGTCGCCATCGCGCAAGTCTGGAACATGCTCTTCAGCCCCAGCTTCGGACCGATCAACGAAATCATCCGGGCTTTCGGTGTCGATAATCCACCTGGCTGGACCAGTTCGGCGAACTGGTCCATGCCGGCGGTCATCATCGTCGGCGTCTGGCGGGAAATGGGCTACTACATGCTGCTCATTCTGGCTGGGCTGCAGACCGTCCCGGCCCAGCTCTACGAGGCCGCCCGGGTCGACGGCGCGAACGCCTGGTGGCAGTTTCGGGCGGTCACATTGCCAGGTCTGCGCCCGACCATGTTCTTCGTAACAGTGATGCTGACCATCGGAAGCTTAAAAGTCTTCGACTTGATCCTGGTGATGACGGACGGCGGGCCGGGTCAATCAACGCTGGTGCTGACGCAGTACATCTATCAGAAGGGCTTCAAGGAGCAGGAGTTCGGCTACGCCTCGGCGATCTCGATCGTGCTGTTCGGTATTTGCCTCGCGGTCACCGTCGTCCAGTTCTTGGTGAACAAGAGGAAGGACGCATAATGACGATGCTAGAAACACCGCCGGCCGAAGTTCCGCTGAATCTCGTCAAGCCGCGTCGTCCGGACCGCACCCCGAACCGGGTCGGGCAGGTGCTCAGATACATTGCGCTCGGCATCCTGATCTCAGCCGTGCTGTTGCCTTTCTATTGGATGGTCTCGTCGTCGCTCAAGATGAATAACGACGTCTTCACCATCCCGGTCAAGTGGTACCCGGATACGGTGGTCTGGGGTAACTACGTCGACATCTGGCAGAAGTCGGAGATGACCACCTGGCTCAGGAACACCCTGTTGCTGTCCGTCGTCGTCACCTTCCTCCAGGTACTCACCGGGAGCTTTGCGGCTTACGGCTTTGCCAAGGTGCGATTTCCCGGCCGGGATGTGTTGTTCCTCGCCTACATCGCCACGATCGCCGTGCCGTGGCAGTCCTACATGATTCCGCAATTCGTGTTGTTCTCGAAGCTGAAGTTGACGGACACGTTCTGGTCGATCATCGCGCTCCAAGCCTTCAGCGCCTTTGGTGTGTTCCTGATGAAGCAGTTCTATGAAACGATCCCCGACGACCTCATCGACGCCGCCCGCATCGACGGCATGAATGAGTACGGCATCTACCGGCGGATCATGCTGCCGTTGTCCGTGCCGGCCTTGGCCAGTCTCACCTTGCTCACCCTGGTCAACACCTGGAACGACTACCTGGGACCGCTGCTGTACTTGCGCAGCCCCGGCCTGAGGACCATTCAGTTGGGTTTGAAAACGTTCGTCTCTACTTACAACGCCGAGTACGCGTTGATCATGACCGGCTCGGTGCTGTCCGTGCTGCCGATCGCCGTCATCTTTCTGCTGGGGCAGCGGTATTTCGTCGAGGGAATCGCCACCACCGGGTTGAAGGGATGATGGGCCTGCGGGTTCGACACGAAACCTTCAGTGCCATCTTTGATCTGATTTACGTTGCCCTGGTAACGAACCTGCTGCTGGTGATCGGATGCCTGCCGTTGATGGCCGGGCTGCTGACCACCGACCCGGCGCGATCCTGGCCGTTGCTCGCCCTGGTGGCACCGCTGTGCGCACCCGGTCTCTGCGCCGCCTTCGCCGTCCTCGCTTGGTACACCACCGAGCGATCCACCGCGGTGTTCAGCACCTATGCGCGGGCGTGGCGGGCCTCGTTCCGGCGGGCAACCACCGTGGGCGCGATCATGACCGGGACGCTGGTCGTGCTCGGCATGGACGTCGCGGCCGTCTGGGGGCAACCCGTCGGGGCCGTCGTCATTCCCCTGCTGGTCGTGGCCATGATCCTGGCGGTGTCGTCGTCGCTGCTCGTCCTCGTGATCATCGCCGAGCGGCCGACAGTGCGCCTGCGCGACGCGCTGCGGGCCTGCCTCTACCTGGCCGTCCGGCGCTGGTACCTCACCGTCCTCTCGCTGGTCGTGCTCGGTTTGCTGGAGACGCTGATGGCGAGTCGGCCGGCGATCGCGCTCGGCCTGGCCGCGACCCCGCTGCTCTACGTGGTCTGGGCGAACAGCCGGTTCACGCTCAACCCCGCACTGGGACCGGTTCCGGGTCTGGTGCGCAGCGCCGGATAGCGCAGCCGGATACCAACTCCCGGATTCACGAACGAGAAAGGACATCATGACGGAGATCGACGTCCGCCCCGGCCCCGATGCTGAGGCGACGGGGCGTGCGGTGGCCGCCGCGCTGCACACGGTCGATGCGAACATCGCGGAGTTCGGCGACCAGTACCCCGGCGACACCACCGTGGACAACCGATATCGGCTACGGCCGGCGATGAACGGCTTCCCCGAGGGGTCCAACGTGGGTTGGACCACGAGCTTCTGGTCGGGGGTGATGTGGCTCGCATTCGAGTTGTCCGGCTCCGACGCCCACCACCAGGCAGCCAGCTCGCACGTCCGCAGCTTCACCGAGCGAGTCGAGCAGGGCATCGATCTCGACACTCACGACCTCGGGTTCCTGTACACCCTGTCCTGCGTCGTCGCGTGGCGGCGTTCCGGTGATGAGACTGCGCGCCGCAGCGCGCTGGCAGCGGCGGACCATCTGATGACCCGCGTGCTCGAACCGGCCGGGATCATCCAGGCCTGGGGAGACCTGAACGACCCCCGCCAGCGGGGCCGAACCATCATCGACAGCCTGATGAACACGCCACTGCTCTTCTGGGCGAGCCAGACCAGCGGTGACCCCAAGTACGCCAGCGCAGCGCGACGGCATGCCGAACAGTTGCGCGACCACATCGTTCGCCCGGACGGCACGACGTTCCACACCTTTCATTGGGACGTGCGCAGCGGCGAACCTTTGCGCGGTGAGACCGAGCAGGGAAGCTCCGACGAATCCTGCTGGGCGCGCGGGCAGGCCTGGGGCATCTATGGCTTCACGCTGAACTACCGGCACACTGGCGACCCGTCGTTCCTGGACGCGGCGCAACGCTGTGCCGACTACTTCCTCGCCCACCTGCCGGATGATCAGGTTGCCTACTGGGAACTCGAATTCTCCGACGGCAGCGGCGAGGAACGGGACAGCTCCGCCGCGGCCATCGCGGTGAACGGCCTGATCGAGTTCGCCCAGGAAATCGGTCCCGGCCCGCGGAGCGACCACTATTACGCCGCCGCCGTCCGGATCTTCGAGTCGCTGATCAACGGGTACTCGACGGCCGGGGACTCGCAGTCCAACGCGCTGCTCCTGCACGGCGTCTACGACAAGCCGAAAAGCGTCGGGGTGGACGAGGGCACGCTCTGGGGCGACTACTTCTATCTGGAGGCCCTCACCCGGTTCGCCCGCCCGGGGTGGATCAGCCACTGGTGATCGGCGGCCAACCCCAATTACCTGATCGAGCCCAATTACCTGATCGAGCCGCGAGGAGATCACAACCCCATGGACTACCGCTATCACTGCTACATCCCGGCCGACAATGGCCGCAATGAACTGCCGTTCAACCCGTGCAGCCTGCTCGACCTGACCTTTCTCAAGCTCGAGTCCGGCCAGTCCTGGTCCGGCGATTCGGGTGACCGCGAAATCCTCGCCGTCATCCTCGGCGGCACCGCCACCTTCACCGTCGGTGTGCATACCTTCCCGGCGGTCGGTGGACGCGCCGATGTCTTCTCCGGAAAGCCGCACTCCGTCTACATTCCGGCCGGCAGTTCGGTGACCATCGAGGCGCTCTCGGCGGTGGAGATCGCGCTACCGAGCGCGCCGAGCGACCTGGCCACCGACCCGTACGTGATCGAACCGAGCCGGGTGGCCGACGGTCGATGGGGCGCCGCCAACTTCTCCCGCAACTATCACCAGATCCTCACCGAGGCATCCCAGCCCGACTTGCCGGCCCAGCGGCTCATCGTCGGTGAGACCTACACGCCGTCCGGGAACTGGAGCACTTACCCGCCGCACCGGCACAAGACCGACAACCTCCCGGCCGAGGCCGCCCACGAGGAGATGTACTACTTCCGGATCAATCCCAGCGAGGGATTCGGCCTCTGCCGGATGTACACCGACGAGGGCTACGAGGAGAACTTCACCGCGCGCGACCACGGCATGCAGATGATGCCCGAGGGCTACCACACCGTCGTCAGCGCACCCGGTTACACCACCTACTACCTCTGGGTCCTGGCCGGTAGCCAGCGCACCCAGGGTGCCCACGAGGACACCGACCTCAGCTGGGTGGGCGGTCGCGTCCCCGCGCTGCGCCAGCTCGGGCTCTGAGGGCTGTCGATGATCCTTGACGGCTTCCGCCTGGACGGGCGGGTCGCGCTGGTCACCGGGGCCAACCGCGGTCTCGGCCAGGGCTGCGCGCTCGCCCTCGCCGAGGCCGGTGCCGATGTCGCCCTGCTGGGCCGAACCGACCCGCTGGAAACGAAGGAACGGGTCCTGGCGCTCGGCCGGCGCGTGCTCTATCTGCCGTGTGATTTGAGCGCAACTGGGCCGGAACAGCTTTCGGCGGCAATCGACCGAGTCGGCGCGGAACTCGGCCGGCTGGACGTCGTGGTGAACAACGCCGGCATCATCCGCCGGGCACCGGCCGTCGAGGTCAGCCCGACCGACTGGGACGACGTCATCACGGTCAATCTCGACGCGGTCTTCCAGCTGTGCCAGGCAGCCGGCCGGGTGATGATCGCGCAGGGCGGCGGAAAGATCATCAACATCGCCTCGATGCTCTCCTACCAGGGCGGCATCCGAGTTCCGGCGTACACCGCCGCCAAGCACGCCGTCCTCGGCCTCACCAGGGCACTGGCCAACGAATGGGCGGGGCAGGGAATCAACGTCAACGCGATCGCGCCGGGATACATGGCCACCGACAACACCGCGGCGCTGCGCGAGGATCCCAGTCGCGCTACCGCCATCCTCGAACGCATTCCTGCTGGGCGGTGGGGCACCCCCGAGGACCTGATGGGCGCCGTCGTCTTCCTGTCCTCGGACCTGGCGCGGTACGTGCACGGTGCGGTGATTCCCATCGACGGCGGGTGGCTGGCCAGATGAATATCTGGCCAGCTGATCAGGGTTCCGCCGAGTCCTGCGGCGGGGTGCCGAGCCGGCCACCTACCTGCAGGTGACGTCGGTAGCGGGGAGCTTGCCGTCGCTCAGGTAGGCGTTCACCCGATCGTCCACGCAGTCGTTGGCATAGTTGCCGTAGACCGCATGAATCCGGGCATTCCGGAGGGTGAGCATCCGCGAACCGGTGAGCACCCGGTGCAGGGCCGAGGCACCCTGGTACGTCGTCCTGGTGTCCCCGGTGGACTGCACGATCAGGGCCGGTGCCGGATTGTTGATCACGGTGGGATGCTCCCGGGGCAGGATCGGCCAGAACGCGCACGGCCCGAGGTTGCGGGTGATCGTGGCGAACCTGGGTTCCCGGACTCGGGCTGCGCGAATGTCCCGCAGATAGACCTCCGGGTCACGAGGCGCGGCCGCGTCACCGCACAGGATCGCGCTCTGCGCGCTGCCGTATTCCGACTCGGCACCGGTAAGCAGGAACGTCAGGGACTCGAGCAGGGACGGCGTCGGCTTGGCGATCTCCCCTCGGGCGGCACGGTCCAGCACGTGCACGGTGGCAGCCAGGTCAGCGCTTGGTTCGTCCCGGTCGTCGCCCAGGCCGGCCAGCAGCAACCCGGTGACCGATCCGGCATCCAGCCGGAAATCGCCGACCCGGAGCGGGTGGTGGGCGGCGCTGGAACGGATCCGGTCAACGGTGGCCAGCACAGCCGCTTCGGTGTCACCGAGTCCCGGTTCACCCGGAGGCGTCTGGTCCGGATGCGTCGCCGTCCACCGCGCCCAGTCGCGGAGCCCGGCCTCATTCGCCTCGCCCGCCGGACGCAGCAGGCGTGGCCCGTACGCGCTGGGGTCGACGGCGCTGTCCAGTACCAGGCGGTCGGTGCGACCGGGGAACATCTGCGCGTACACCGAGCCGAGGTAGGTCCCGTACGAGTAACCGAGGTAGGAGATTTTCTGCTCGCCGAGGGCGGTCCGGACGATATCCATGTCCCGGGCCGTGTTTCGAGTGGAGATGTACGGCAGCACGTCGGCGTGTCGCGCGCCGCATCGGCGCGCGAGGTCTGCCTCGAATGCCGCGGTCCGAGAGAAGCTGGCCCGGTCCGGCCCGCCGCCGCGAACCCAGGTGCTCACCGGCCAACCGCAGTCCAACGGGGTGCTGCGGCCGACGAACCGGGGATCCATCCCGACCAGATCGAACCGGTCAGCGACTTCGCCCAGCCAGTCGTGCAGTGGCAGTACGTCGCCGACGGCACTGCCGCCGGGACCACCGGTGTTGATCATCAGGGTGCCCAGCCGTTCGGCCCGGTTTGTGGCGGGCAGCCGGGACATCGCCACGGTGATCGAGCGGCCCTTCGGTCTGCCGTAGTCCAGCGGAACCACCACCTCACCGCAGCGCGCTCCGGCGCGGTCCAGTTCCTTGCCGGTCTCGTCGTCGTCACCAAGCATGCAGGAGTGCCAGCCGATCGTCGGGTGCTGGTGGGTTGGCTGCCGCGAACCGGTGTCCGCAGTGGCCGCGAATCCGGCATCAGGGATCGCGATCAGGGCAGCGGTCGCGGTCAACCCGCTGGCCAGAGTTAAAGATAGGGCGCGAGTGCGTTTTTTCGACATGGGGAGGCTCCTCAAGATTGGCTACTCGGTCTCGCAGAGAGCGGTGTGGACAGCGGCGGTCAGGGCGTCATAGGCCTCCTGTGAGGTGATGGTGTCGTTGATGACCAGCTGCACGCGGCGGCCATCGGGGGTGATTCCGCCGAGGGTTTTGAATCCAGGGGTGGTGCCTCCGTGCCCCCAGTAGAGGTCCACGCCGCATCGGCGCAGCGGGGTGGAAATCAGCCCTAACCCGTAGCGGGCACCCGGCCAGACCCGGTCGGGATCGGCCTCGACCGTAGTCATCATCTGGCGCAGGTAGCGCAGCGATACCAAGCGTCCGTCGAATAGTGCAGCGAAGAAGCGGTTTTCGTCGCTCAGGCTGGAGATCAGTGCACCACCGGCGTCGCCGAATGACATGTTGACGTCGGTGAGATCCAGCTTTGGCTGCGGATCGCCTGCCGGGTCAGTGCTTGCCGGGTCAAGGTTGGCTGGGTAGTAGCCGCGGGGGTGGGGGCCTCGGATGTACGGCGAGTTGCCCGGCCAGTACGTGTCCCGCAGCCCCAGCGGCCGGATGATGCGCCGGGTGATCTCCGCCCCGATCGGGTGGCCGGTGATCCGCTCGACGATCATGCCAGCCAGCACGTAGTTCGTCGTGGAGTAGGTCCACGACCGATCCGGGTGCGGCTGGCCGAGCGCCAGAGCGACCAGTTCGTCCGGGGTGAACTTCCGATATCGCCACTCCGGCAGGCTGTCCCAGTCCAGCGCATCGACATGGTCGGGCATGCCGCTGGTGTGCTGGAGCAGGGCTCGGACGGTCATTCGCCGTCCGTCGTATCCGTTGCCCTGAACGACTCCGGGCAGGTATCGCTCCACCGGCGTGTCCAGTGCGATCCGGCCTTCGGCTGCCAGCTGCAACACCACGGTTGCAGTGAATGTCTTGGTGGTGCTGCCGATCCGGATGCGTTCGTCGGCGCGCATTGCTCGTCCGGTGCGGAGGTCTGCGACGCCGCTGCTGGCATTCCAGCCTCCGCAGGTCGGCCCGGATGCGTCGACCGCCGCGCCGGCCAATCCGTAGGTCTGGGTCAGGACGCGGAGGGCATTCTTGGTTCCGGCGTGCCTAGAACAGGCCGGCTCGGGGGTGGCGCGAACGCGGCTCGCCGCGTTCGCCTGGCTGGGCGTGGCCAGAGTGAGGGCGGTAAGGCTTGCGAGTATTGCGGCGGCGCAGCGCCTTCGATGCCGGGAGAATAGTTTGGTCATTTCTGAAATGCTAAATACTGGAACATCTTTCGGATATATGGCTGGCACTACGAAGAATGGTAGGGGTAGCACTACCGCGGCTGAGCCAGCAGCCAGCTGCGCAGAAGTCAGGTGCGCCTGAAATTCAGGGCAGGCCGAGCGCGCGCAGGCCGGCTGCGGTGATCGCGGCCAGGGCGACCACGACGATGAACGGGGCCCGCCACCAGAGCGCGATCGCGGCGACGGCGAGGGCCGGCAGTCGCGCGTCCACCTGAAGTCGATCGGCGGTGGCCACCGCCTGGACGGCGACCAGGGCAGCCAGGAGCCCGGCGGTCAGCAACCCGGCGGCGCGGGTCACGTCCGGGCGCTCCAGCAGGCGCTGCGGTGCCAGGTGCCCGGCCAGCTTGATCGCGAAAACCGCCAGGCAAGCCAGCAGGACGCCGGTCCAGCCGATCATTGCGGTGCCTCCTCGGATTCGGCCGACCCGGATTCGGCCGGCGCGGGCCCGCGATGCTTGCGGGCGGCCCACCAGGCGGCGGCGAGGGCCACCGTGCCGGCCGCCAGCACCGGCACACCACCGGGCACCACCGGGACGGCGCCGAGCGCGACCACGGCTGCGGCCAAGCCGATCCAGCGAGCGTCGCTGTCCCGAAGCCGGGGCCAGAGCAGGGCCAGAAAGGCGGCCGCTGCGGCGGCGTCGAACCCGTACCGGCGAGGGTCGCCGAGCACCTCGCCGATGATTGCCCCGAGCGCGGTGGCGGCGTTCCAGAGGATGAAGACCCCGCCGCCGGTGGCCCAGAAGCCGAGCCGAGCCAACTCCGGGCGGTCCGGGTGGGTGACGGTCTGAGCCGAGCCGACCGCTGTCGATTCGTCGATCGTGAGCTGGACGGCGATCAGGCGGCGCAGCCCGCGGGCTCGCAGGAGCGGTGCCATCTGCAAGCCGTAGAACCCGTTTCGGGCCCCGACCAGCGCTGCGGTGGTGACCGCCGTGAGGGGCTCGCCCCCGGAGGCGGCCACCCCGGCGAACGCGAACTGTGATCCGCCGGTGAACATCAGCAGGCTGAGCGCGCAGGTCTGGGCGACGCTCAACCCGGCGGATACCCCGAGCGCGCCGAAGGAGATGGCGTAGGCGCCGGTCGCGATCGCGACCGACAGGGCCTGCCGCCAGACCCCCGCCCGGGCCTCGTCGTGAGCGTTCTGGCTCATCGGCGTCGTTGATCCGGCACGCTGACCTCGACGGCGGTGGCGACCAGCTCCTCCAGCGGTCCGCGCCGAGCCGGGGAACCCCACCAGGTGGCGGCGATGAGCGCGACGACGACGTTGGTCAGCAGCACCGGCCAAACCGGCCACCCGTCGTCCGGGTCGGCGGCGGCGATGAAGCCGAGGCCGATCACGTGCGCGGAGTACAGGGTCAGCGTCATCGATCCGGCGGCCGCCAGCGGGCGCAGCCAGTCACCGGCGCGCGGCACCAGAAGCAGCGCCAACCCGATCACCAGCAACGCGGTGCCGGTGGTGTGCACCAGATCCGGGATCGCCCCGGAGTGCGGGGCCATCACCCCGAGGAACCACCAGGACGTCGTCGGTGTGGTGCCGTAGAAGGAATCGTTCAGCAACTCATCGCCGCGACCGGCGATGTAGGCGGTCGGGTCCAGGCGAGCGCCGAGCGCTGTCACACCCCCGGCCAGTCGCACGCAGACCGTGGCCACCAGCCAGGCGCTGAGGGCGAGGCCGGTCCCGAGCGCCACGAGCCGGCGGCCGAGCTGCGGTCCGAGCACCGACCGGCCCACCGCCAGCCCGGCCAACAGGTAGGTCACCCAGGTCAGCACCGGGTAGTAGCCGTTGATCAAGAGGTGTAGCGCGGTACTGCCGGGATTCGTGACGTCCACCCAGGACGGATTCGCGCCCGGCCCGTCGTTCAACCCGGCCGCCCGCAGCAGGTGGCTGAGCACCGGTGAGAGCACCGCCCAGCACGCCGCTGCCAGCGCCAGACGCCGGGCGGACCAGCCCAGGACCGGCAGCGCGAAGAGGAACAACACGGCGTAGTACGGCAGGATGATCGCTGCCGGAGTGCTGATCAGGCCAAGGGTCAGACCGAGGAACCCGATCACCGCGGCCCGGATCGGGATCGCCCGGCGAGCCTGGCGGAGGCGATCCGCCGTGGGGTGAGCGCCTCCCGAGCCGAGCGCCAGACCAACCCCGGCCAGGACGGCGAACAGGGCGGCCGAGCGGCCACCGGCCAGCGAATGCACCGCACCACTGGCTCCACCATCGCTGGACAGCACGTGCACGGCCATCATGCCGACCAGCGCCACCCCCCGGGCGACATCGATGGCCGGCAGCCGTCCGGTTCCAGGGGTCGCACCGGACGAACCGGCGACCGCGACGTCCTCACTCGACACCGACGTGCTCGATCAGAGGCCGTCGGCGGGTGCGATATCCGCGGACAGGCGTACCTCCACCACGTCGGTGTCGTCGGCACCGGCATAGCTGCGCCGGGCGCCGTCCGGCAACATCCCGGCGGAGGTGAAGAAGGCGTTCCGGGCCAGGTCACCCTCGGGGATCCAGACGGACAGCGCGGTCAACCCATGATTGCGCAGGTGATCGACGACGGCGGACATCAACCGCGACCCGTGCCCGTTGCGGATGTGCAGCGGGTCGACGGCGAGGACGGCGAGCTGACCGTCGGTCTCGGTGGCGTCCCGGTCCTCGCTGGGGCCGACGGCGGCGAACCCGACGACGATGTCGTCGGCGACGGCGACCAGGACGGCGTGCCGGGGGGACGGCGTTTCGGTCACCGCCCGTCGCCAGGCCGGCAGCAGCGCCTCCGGGGTCAGGGCCTCCAGGGTCGCCTCGGGCAGCAGGTTGCCGTACGCCATCCGCCAGGCCCGAGCCTGGATGGCGCTGATCGAGGACGGGTCGCCGGCTCGAGCGGGCCGGACCAGGGTCGTCGCACTCGTTGCCATGGGCGACATCCTTTCATCGGCAGTGGGCCGGCTTGTCAGCAGCGTGCCTCGTCGGCGGCGTGCGTCCGCCGCGGGCCGCGCCACCGGCGCCGATTGGGCGGGGGCTGCACCGTTACGATCGTCGGGTGCCGCAGACATCGTTGCCCGCCGACCTCGGACCGCTTGCCGACCGGGTCTTCGCCGCCGTCCTGTTCGACATGGACGGCACGCTGATCGACTCCACTCCCTCGGTGAACCGGTCCTGGAGTCGCTGGGCACAGGAGTTCGGCGTCGGCCTGACCAGCCTGGCCGGTATGCACGGGATCCCCGCCGGGCAGGTGATGGGTCGCCTGGTCGGGGCCGAGCGGTTGCAGGAAGCGGTGGCACGGATCGAGGAGATCGAGCTCGCGGACGTCGAGGGCATCTTGGTGCTGCCCGGCGCGGCGGAGGCGCTGGCGGCGACGGGCGGTCACGGGGCGATCGTCACCTCCTGCACCTCGGCGCTGGCCAAAGCCCGGATCGCGGCCACCGGGCTGCAGGCGCCGGACGTGATCGTGACCGCTGATCAGGTCGCTGTGGGCAAGCCGAACCCGGCGCCGTTCCTGCTCGCGGCCGAGAAGCTCGGGGTCGACCCGGCCGACTGCCTGGTGGTCGAGGATGCTCCGGCCGGGCTGGCCGCAGCCCTCGCCGCTGGATCGTTCCGGCTCGCGCTGAGCACCACCCACACCCCGGACGAACTGGAGGCGGACGCCATCGTGGCCAACCTGGCCGCCGTCCGGTTCGTCGTCGAGGCCGACGGGGTCAGGCTCGCGCTGGCCTGAGGGCATCGCGCAGACCCCGCACGTCGGGTACCAGCAACACGGCAACGGTTGCCAGGACGGCGAAGCACCCGGCGGCGGTCAGGACCGCGCTGGTGGAGGTGGCCTGCGCCAGTGGGCCGGCCAGGCTGAAGCCCAACGGAACCGCGATCAGGGTGCCGAGCAGGTTGACCGAGGCGATTCGAGACACCAGGTGCTCGGGGACCTGGGTCTGCAGAACTGTGCCGTGGAAGATGTTGAACACCGAGGCCTGCGCGCCCGCCACGACGGCGGCCGTCGTCAGCACCGGCACCGGCGCGGTGGCCCCGAGCAGGAACAGGAACGGGCTGAGCGTCAGGGCCACGGCGAAGGCGGCTCGCAGGGGGTGTCGAGGTTGCCAGCGCAACGTCACCGCGCTGCCGCCGATGCCGCCGACGGCGTATCCGACGACGATCGCGGTCCACGCCCTCGGGCCACCCAGCGCGGTGTCGGCGATCACCGGCCCGAGCACCAGGAACGGGCAGATGGCGACGAGGTTGAGCGCACCGACGTACAGAATCGAGGTCCACAGCCACCGCCGGGCGCAGGCCTCTCGCACCCCGGACCAGACGGCGATCACCAGCGACTGAGTCACCGCAGCCGGTGGCGGAAGCATCGATAACCCGGCCAGGAATCCCGCGCTGGCCGCGAACGTGACAGCGTCGGCAGTGAAGGCCCAGCCCGGCCCGACGGTGGAAACGATGACGCCCGCGATGGCCAGCCCGCCGATAGCGACCAGGTTGCGGCCCAGCCCGAGCAGGGCATTTCCCCGAGTCAACGCTGCGGTCGGGACCAAAGCGCGGACCAGGCCGGCGGCAGCCGGAGCGAACAGGGCGCCGGCGGTTCCCGACACGGCCTGCAGGGCGGCGAGGGTCCACAGCGGAGCATGGCCCGTGAGTAGCAGCACGCCAGTGCAGGCCTGCGACCCGCAGCGGACGGCATCGGTCATCAGCATCACCCGGCGTCGGCTGAACCGGTCACCGAACGCGCCACCGAGCAGCACGAGCAGGATCGCCGGAACCCGGCTGGCCAACAGGACGAGACCGACGGCGGTGGCATCACCGCCTCGATCGAGGACGGCGAAGACCAGCGCAATCGGGATCAGGCTGTCTCCGAAGGCGGACAGCGTCTGGCCGATGAGATAGTGCCGAAAGGTTCTCAGCCGTAACAGTTCAGGCCAGCGCACCGGCGTCGCCGTTCGGGGGCTCGGGGCCCGCCGGTCGGCCGCGGCGGTCCTCACTCCGGCTGGAGGCGGGTGGGCATCGCCAGCGTGGTGAAGGTGCCCTGGTCGGCCGACCGGATCAGCACCACTCGATCCGGGGCCGTCAGCTCCAGCAGTGCTTCCGGGCCCACGCCGGCCGCCAGGGCAGCGGCCAGCACTGCGGTCCCGAAGCCGAGGCGCATCGGTGACCCGGTGCATACGGCATCGAAAACTGTTTCTTGAGAATCATTTCCGGCTACCACGACTCGGTCCTGGCCGATCGTAAGGGTGATCATGGTCGGCAGGTCGCCATTCACCAGCAGCTCGAGCAGCCGGGCACGATCCACGATCGCTCGGGTTGTCGAAGGCTCCAGGCCGTGCAGGATCGCCCGGTAGTCCGGGAAGTCCGCCTCGAGGGTCGGTAGTTGCCGGTGCTCGGTTCCCGCGCTCAACGTGACGACGCCGTCGTCGACCATCAGGCGGACCTCGTCATGCCGAATCGCCCAACCGGTGAGTTCGGTCAGGGCGGCGACCGGGACGAGCAGGTGGGCCCGGCCCTGGCAGCGCCGTGCCGTCAGGACCCGCACAGACAACCGGTAGCGGTCGGTGGCCACCAGGCTCACCTCGCCGTCGCCAAGCTCCAGGAACACGCAGGCCAGAGCCGGGATGGCCGGCGTCGTCGCGGCCGCCGAGGCGACCTGCCGCACGGCGCTCGCCAGCTCGGGCCCGGCCAGGGTTGCCTGGCAGGCGTCTGCGGGCAGGGACAGCGACTCCAGGATCATGGCGGTGGCGCGGCGGGCAGGTTCAAGTTTGCCTTCCAACCTGCCTAGATGGGCACGCAAGATCCGGGCGACGTCCTCCGCCGGCCCGTCAAGCACCACCCGGACCTCGGCCAGCGGCAGGTCCACCTCGCGAAGACGGCGCAGCAAGGCCGCGCGGGGCTGCTGGTCGAGCGAGTAGAGCCGGTAGCCGGATCCGGCGTGAATCTGTGCCGGGGGCAGCAGGTCGCAGTCGGCGTAGAAGCGCAGCGCGCTAGCCGTCAGCCCCACCAGGCGGGCGAACGCGCTGATGGTCAACAGGTCATCGTCAGTCACGGGACCAAGCGTGGGCCTTCACGCTGGTTGAAGGTCAACCGAGGGCCTGCGGTGCCCGCTTGCCCGGGTCAAATCAGGTGCGCGGAACGTCAAATCTCGGGCGTTGAATGCCAAGAAGCCGAGGAGCTTTTCCAGCATCATGATCAGGCTGTCATTACTCATCGGAGGTACTTCAATGGCACAGCGGATTCTCAGTTCCCTAACTATTTTTGTATTGTCGCTCGCAGCAACCATATTCGTGAGATCCGCAATCGCCAATGCGTCGGCGGCTGCGTTTGCGATCCTCCTTACTACCATCATGCCGGCAGCCGTACGAGAAAGTCCTAGTCACTCACTATGGCTTACAGTCCCCGGGCGACGACTGCGGTGGTCACCCGGTCGTCCACCGAGGTGACCGGGGTGTCCTGGCCTACCCACGGCTCTCCGCCGAAGTAACGCGTGAGTATCCGTTCGGCTGCGCGGGTTGCCAGCGCCTGGGTGGTCAGGGTCGGGTTCGGGCCGCCGAGGCTGTTCGGCAGCGCGGAGTTGTCGGCGATGAACAGGCGACGCACGACGCGAGATTCGGACCACGAATCCAACACCGACGTCGAGGCATCCGTGCCCATCCGCATCGTGGAGTGCATGTGCAGCATGAGTGGCGGCCAGTCGGACCGGTGCACCCGCCGCGCCCCGGCCCGACGCATCAACGTGACGGCCTGTGCGGCGAGGAACTCGCGGTTGGCGATGGTGCGCGCCGAGCGTTCGCGATGGCGCATCACAACCCGCGGCACCCGCCCGGCGCCGTCTTCGGGCAGCACCCAGGACAGCTCGACCCGGTTGCTCCGCTGAACGTCGTCATCGGTAATGACCAGGGCGGTGAGCAGGCGGTCCACATCGGACAGGGTGTCCACCAGCTCGGGGCCGACCAGGCGACCGATGCTGTCCGCGCCTGCTGAGCCGGCACCTGACTTGCCGGGGTAGACCCCCGACGTGCCGGAGTCGCTGTAGGTGAACGCGAACGCCTGCAGCGCCGGTGGCAGGCAGATGTTCTCGACGCCACCACGACCCGGATAGTCCAGGCGCGCGTTCGACCCGGCACCCTTCGAGGAACCGGTGTAGTCGTCGAAGACACCGGTCACCAGGTCGGGGTAGTGGTCGGTGAGGCCGCAGCCGACCCAGCCGTTCGGGTTGGGCAGCCCGCTGATCAACCACAGTCTCGGCGTCTCCACCACGCCGGCCGCCAGGACCACGACCTTGGCATCTTCGCGGTGCGTGGCGCCGGCCGAGTCCCGGAAGGTGACGCCGCTCGCGCGCAGGGAATCTCCCCATCCGGTGGTGTGCACCCGGGTGACGTGGACGTCGGTGCGCAACTCGGCCGCGCGTCCGCCAGCCGCCCAGGCGTCGGCGGTGAGCATCATCGGCACGTACGAGTTGTCTGTGGACCGTTTCGCGCGCAGGTTGCGCGGTGCGCCCACGGGCAGCACGCAACCCTGGTAACAGTGACCGCAGAAGGTGCAGCCGGTCGCCGCCGGGAACCGCGGGTTGCGAACCTTGCCGGCGGTGCCGCCCGGCTGGAGGATGGCGTTCTCCTGCGGCCGGAACGACGGCTCGCCCGGCTCCTTGGTCTCGCAGAGCGGCAGACCCATGGCTGCAGCTCCGTTGAGGAACCTTTCCTCCTTGGTGCCCAGGGGAGCGGTCTGCACCGGCAGGGTCGCCTCCACCCACCGGTAGTACGGCCGAAATTCGTTGAGGGTGAAGGGAAAACGGTGAGTCGTGTCGTAGTTCGCGGCGTCCGACCCGAGATACCCGGCGAAGACACCAGCGGACGCGCGCGGGCAGTTGCCGAAATAGTGCAGCGTCGTGCCACCCACCCCGCTGACCTGCCAGACGAACTCGTCACCGGGTTGCTCGCGGGTGTACGCGGCCTTGGTCCGGTCGCCCGGACCGGTCCGCAAGTACCCGGTGAGCGGGTTGTTCGCGTCGTTTTCCAGCCTGCTCCAGTCCTTTTCGGGATGCAGGAAGCGCGGCCCGGATTCCAGTACCAGGACGTCGAGACCCCAGCGCGCCAGTTCCTTCGCGACGACCGGGCCGCCGCCACCACAACCCACCACGATGACGTCACGCATGCTGTCCCTGCCCGTCGGTCGCGGCCCGGTCCAGCAGCACCGGCACGTCAGGCACGGAGGTTCGCCCGCCCCAGTAGCCCCGCAGTTCCGGCCAGCCGTCGCTGACGCCGTCGTACTGGGCCAGGTCCCAGCCGACCGGTCGACCTCGCAGGACGCGGGTCTGCGGGTTGTACACGCCGCGTTCTCCGTAGCAGCCGAATGCCGTGAGAGTGATGATGGTGCCGAAGGCGTACCCGATCGGGCTGTCTTCCAGTAGTTGCTCGGTGTCGAGATCTGCGAGGACCAGCGCCTTTTGGCTATGGCCGAGGTTGGCGAACGGGTGCTGAAATGGGCCGCTGGGTTGCTCCGGGTAACGCACCCGGGTGAAGACGTCCAGTAGGAGAGCGACGCCGGCCGCCCCGGGAAGGTTGACCTCGAACAGCGGCGCGATGCCGACTGCAATGGCTTTGTCATAGGTCTCTTCCAGCATCACATCCGTCCCGGCTGCCACGCCGCCCGGTCGCTGCGTCGTCAACCGCTGTTGCTTCGAGTATTCGTCGCTCCCCGGCACCACATAGGCCGCCAACGCTTTGAATGCTTGGGCGAGGTAGTCATCGTCGGCCGCCCCGGCGGCCGTCGGCGTGGACCAGGCGATCAGGGCTGCTGCCGCCGGCGCGCCGAGCAACACGGTCCGACGCCGCACCCCGGCGGGATCAGGAGAAGGAAACGTCATCGTTGCGCCACACCTCCACACCTCCGGCGCACCTACGGCACCTCGTGCGTTCAGGTATATCCGCTCCAGCGACATCAATCGTCGCCTCGGCGTGACACCTTCTCGGCGGCTCCTTGTTACTCGGCTGACTCGGGTGCACCGTCCCTAGGTGGCCGGGCGGCGGTCACGCGGGCACGCAGAACCCCGGTTTGACCGCTGTCCCTGGATGGTCGGGCGGCGGTCACCCGGGCACGCATAACCCCGCTTCGACCGCCGTGCCATCGATTGCGGTGGTACTTATGCGTGTTGGTGTGACCCATGGTCGGGGTTGTCGATCACGGAACGCTGACGGTGATGATCTTCGGCCCCTGGGTGATCGGCAGTTGCGCCCGTTCTCGTGCCGCGAAAGGCACTGCTTGCGGGCGTAACTGGCGATCTTCGAGGGAGGGCTACGGCTATTTCGACCGACCGATCACCGGAGCGCTGGGGTGGTGTTGACCGGCACGCCGAGCCCCCCGAAGAAGTCCACCAAGCCGCGTGGGGCGTCGCCGGCGAAGATCAGGTCGAGGCCCATCGCCGACCGGCGGGCTGCCTCCGCTGCCCGCGGGAACATCGCGGTCTCGTAGCGGTCCAAGGCGCTTTCCAGGTCGTCCCCGTGCTCGATGAGAGCCTGTGCGAGTTCGGCCGCGTCCAGCATGGCGGCGTTGGCTCCCTCCCCGGCGTAGGGGGACATCAGATGCGCTGCGTCGCCAAGCAGGGTCACGCCCGGGACTCGGGACCAGGAGTGCCCGATGGGCAGTGCATAGATCAGCCGCGGGGTGATCTCGTCGTCACAATGGCGGATCAGGTCTTTCAGGCCGGTGCTCCAATCGTCGAACTCCACCAGCAGCGCGGCTCGGGCGGCGGCCGGGTCGGACCAGTGGACGCCGGCCCGCTGGATCCAATCCTCCGGCACTCGCAAAGCGGCTCCCAGATGGAAGTCGCGGCCGCCGTGGCCGCCGATGTTCTTGTTGTCGGAAACCGCGAAAAGGCTTCCTGTGCCTACCAGGTCGTCCAGCTCGGGAGGTCGCCGTCCGGCGTCCCGGAGGTGGAATTCGAAGGCGGTGATCCCGCAGTACTGTGGCCGGGCGGCAGACAGCAGTGGCCGCACCCGAGACCAGGCGCCGTCCGCACCGACCAGGAGGTCGACCGAGGTGGTGTTGCCGTCGGCGAAGGTCAGCTCGCTCCGTCCGGTCTCGGGCCGGCTGGCGGCGGCGAGCTTGTGCCCCCACGCGACCGTCTCCGCCGGCAGGGAGCGGAGAAGGAGATTGCGCAGCACGGTCCGGTCGATCTCCGGACGAAGGCTCTCGACGTCGTCGGGCGCGTAGTCGATGAAGACCGTGCCCGCCTTGTCCATCACCCGCATCGCCTCGCCCATGGGCTGGGTGAGGGTGCGGAACTCCTCGTACAGCCCCGCTTCCCGTAGCGCCCGCTGACCGGACTCCACGTGCAGGTCGAGCAGCCCACCCTGCCTGCGGGTATCGGCGGTGGCATCGAGTTCGTAAACCGTGGACGCGAGGCCGTGCAGGTGCAGGATGCGGGCCAGGACGAGGCCGCTGAGGCCCGCGCCGACGATGGCGATTCGGGGCGAGGTAGGCATGACGATTCCCGTTTCGGTTGGCTGCCGATAAGTGATGTACGACGTACACGTCCAGATGCATACACCGTACGCGCGGCGTACGATGTATGCAACCGATCCGAGGAGAGCGTCAGATGACATCCGAACCACCGCCGGTCATCTGGGCTCGGCTGTCGGGTCAGGGTCGGGGGCCGACGCGAACCCTCGACCACGCGACGATCACCGACGCGGCGATCGCGATCGCGGACCAGGACGGCCTCGATGCCGTCTCGATGCGCAAGGTCGCCGGCCGGATGGACCACAGCACGATGTCTCTCTACCGGCACATCGGCAGCAAGGACGACCTGATCGAGCTGATGTACGACGCGGTGCTGGGCGAACTCGCACTGCCGGCGGCGCCGACCGGACAGTGGCGTGCCGACGTCAGCGCGCTCGTCCGAGACCTGCGCCGACTGCATCACCGCCACCCCTGGATCGGCAGGCTCGGTCACCGACCCACCCTCGGCCCCAACTCCATCCGCGTCCTCGAGCATGCCCTCGCCTGCGTGGACGGCCTCGGCCTGGACATCGACGGGATGCTGGACGTGATCTCGACCGCGCTTGCCTTCACCCGGGGATTCGTCCAGTCAGAGCTGGGCGAGATGGAGGCACAGCAGCACTCCGGGATGGACCAGGAGGCCTACCATCGGCACACCGGCCCCTTCATCACGCAGTTGCTGAGCGAGGGTACGTACCCCTATCTCAAGCGCCTGATCCAGGACGCCGAGGACTTCCCGCAGCCGGACGTGGTGTTTGAGCGGCGTCTCGCGATGGTCCTGGACGGGTTGGCGGCCACCGTGACGGCCCGAAAGACGTCCGGCCCGACCATCGAGCGAGCGTCGGGTGGGCAGGACGGCGGACAGCCGGCCGGCGGCACGGTGCCGACCGGCAAGGGGAGCGGGAGATGACGTCCGAGCAGTTCGGTGATGCCCTGCCGCCCGTCGTCCGGTTCGCCCAGGAGCTCGTCCGGCTGCGAACCGTCGTCGATCCGGCCACCGGCAGCACAGAAGCACCGGCCGCTGCGCTGATCATGACCTTGATGCGCTCGTTCGGGTGGCAGGTGGACGTCGTCGAGGTCGCCCCCGACCGGCCCAACGTGATTGCCGTGGTCGAGGGCGGTGGCGGGCCGGGGCCGACGCTGATGTTCGAGGGCCACACCGACGTCGTCACCGAGGGCGATCTCGCCACCTGGACGGTCGATCCTTACGGCGGCGAGATCCGTGCCGGCAAGCTCTGGGGGCGAGGTTCCGCCGACATGAAATCCGGTGTGGCAGCAATGATTTACGCCGTCCGGGAACTGCAGCTGGCCGGACCGTTCCCGGGCCGGATCGTCGTCGGCGCGCTCGCTGACGAGGAAGGCATGATGCTCGGAGCCAAGCACTTCGCCGGCACCGCCCTGGCCGGTTCGGTCGATGCGGCGATCATTTGCGAACCCGAGGCGGGGGAGGTGTGCCTGGTCGCGAAGGGGGCGCTGCGGTTGCTCATCGAACTGCACGGGGCGATGGCGCACGGGGCGATGCCGCACCAGGGGCGCAACCCGATCCTGGTGCTCGGCCCGCTGCTGGCGGCGATCGCCGACTTTCAGCAGGAACTGGCTGGGCGAGTCGGTGAGCACGAGCATCTCGGCCACGTCTATCTGACCCCGACCGCGATCAACGCCGGCAGCCGCGAACAGGGCAACGTGATTCCGGCCGAGGCGTACCTCTATCTCGATGTGCGTTCGGTACCGGGCATCGACCACGACGAGGTGATCGCGCGGGTCGCCGAACTGGCCGTCGCGGCCGGCGCGCCGCACGGGGTGACAGCCGAGGTGATCGTTGTAGACAACCGGCCGGCGATCGAGATCGGCAAGGACCATCCGATCGCGGTCGCGGTGATCGACGCGCACGAGGCTGTCACCGGGGAGCCGGCCCGGCTCGGCGGCGTCCCCGGGACCACGGACGGGACGATCTTGTTCCGGGACGCCGCCATCCCCTCGGTGGTCTACGGGCCCGGCGGTAAGTGGATCGCGCACCAGTCTGATGAGTTCGTGTCGATCGACGACATCACCACGTCGATGCGGGTCTACGTGGAGGCCGCTCGGCGTTTCCTGGGCGCCGACTGACCGCTATGACGCGCTTGCGGTGTTCGGTGTGACGCGTTCGTCCACCAGTATCCGAAGTGTTACCGGTGAACCATAGATCTCTTCTGCCCCACCAGATATCGTCCGGGTTGTCCGTTCCTGAGGCCGAACCGCCGGTGTGTCGGCGGTTCGGGCCGCCGAGGGTTTTGTAGCGAAGGTCGGACCGTGTCGGGCCGCGTGGCCGAGGAGTTCCAGTGAAGATTTACGCAACCAGGCACTCGCCCGAAGCGCAGCAGAAGACCGAGGTGGACATCGAGGCCACCGCCGAGGAACTGGCCGGTCTTTATCGAGCGCTCGGCAGCGGTCGCGCGGAACTGCCCGCCAGCCAGGACGGCGACCCGGACGAGCACGATTGCCTGCTGGCCGGGATCGAGATCGAGCGGATGCCGGGGCATCGGCTTCGGGTGTCGGTCGACTGGGAGCGCCAGATGCTTCGCATTGTCGGCGGTGACAGCGAGACCCAGTCTTTCGCAGCAAACGTTCTCGACCTCGCGCAGGAAACGCCCGTCGGTTCGCAGCACCACTTCGACTACTTCGACAACCACTTCTATCTCGACCCCGAGTCGGTCTCGCTCGGCATCCAGTTCGTCTGAGCTCGCGAAGTCTGAGCTCGCGAAGTCTGGGCTTGCGAAGTCTGGGCTTGCGAAGTCTGAGCTCTCGGCGGCTGGGCTCTCGACGGCTGGGCTCTCGACGGCTGGGCTGCGAATCGGTCACCGCGTTGACCCACGTGCCGGGTCGGATCGGGTGACCACTTCGGCTCCGTCCAAACTTATGCGGTGATCATGCACGGTTGCCCGCTTTGAGGTGGGCAACCGTGCATGATCACGGCTCATGGGTTGGGCAACCGTGCATGATCACGGCTCATAGGTTGGGCAACCGTGCATGATCGCGGCTCATGATTGGGCAACCGTGCATGATCGCGGCTCATGATTGGGCAACCGTGCATGATCACGGCTCATGGGTTGGGCAACCGTGCATGATCGCGGCTCATGATTGGGCAACCGTGCATGATCACGGTCGTTCTGGAAAGCCGGGCAAATGGTCACCAGAGGTGACCCACGGGCCGGGGGTCGGATCTGGTGACCTCTGCGGACGGCTGATCAGCTGGCGCGGGCGGCAGCCAGGCGGGCTTTGACGTCGGCCGCGTAAGTGTCGACGTACTCCTGCTGGGAGTTGTTGGCCAGCACCCACATCAGCTCGTCGGT
>DATINJ010000131.1:0-2522 GCA_035474375.1 Kineosporiaceae bacterium
CCGGCAGCAGCAGTGCGGCAAGCCCGAATCCGGCCACCACCCACGGGTCGTCCCAGCCCCAGGACGGCCCTTCGATGACGGAGAAGCTGAGTAACGCCGGGATGGCGGCGAGCAGCAGCGCGCCGACCGGATCCGGCAGACCGCCGGCGTTCGGGTCGCGGCTCTCACGCAGTAGCCAGATTCCGGCGAGGGTCACCAGCACGCCGATCGGTACGTTCACCAGAAACACCCACCGCCAGTTGCCATATTCGATCAGCAGGGCACCGGTCGTGGGACCGACCGCAGCGGCTGCCGCACCCATCGCCGCCTGAGTGGCGACGGCGACCGGCCGCCGGGCCGGCGGCATCTCCTGCAGCAGCAGGGCCAGAGCGGTCGGTATCACCAGCGCGGCGAACAGCCCCTGCAACGCCCGGCCCGCGATCAACACGCCCGGATCCGGCGCGAACCCGCACAGCGCGCTGAAGATGGTGAACCCGGCCACGCCGAGCAGGAACACCCGCCGCCGACCGTAGCGATCCGCAAGCCGCCCGGCGGGGATCAGCATCGCCGCGAAGGCGAGGCTGTAGGAGTTCAGTACCCACGCCAGACGGCTCGCGCCGGCGTCCAGATCGCGGCCGATCGTCTCGAACGCGACGTTCACGATCGTGGCGTCCAGGAACACCATGAAGACCACCATGCTGGTGAGCGCCAGCACTACGGCAGGTTTGCGGCCAAGATCCGGCGCCGTCTCCGACGGCTGCTGAGTCATCCGGGACCCTTCCTCAGTGTGTGGTGATTTCTACTGACTGGCATCGCATGAGGCCAGCGCGTGGGAAACGACCGTCGAGAGCGGCTCGCCCTCAGGGTCGGTGACACCGCTTCGCTCAGGTTCAGCTGGCTGCGGGCCGGGTCCGGGGGACGATGCGGCGATCCCCGGAGGTGACCATCGCGTGAATCGGCGTGGCGCTGACACGCAGGAGCGCGGCGAGGCCCCGGCGGCCTTGCTGGCGGGCGAGTTTCGGCCCAAGGGTGATCATCAGCGCGGTGAGGGCCGGCATCGGACGCCCGAAGAGGGTGATCTCCCTGATCTGGGCGGCCTCGTCCAGCCGCAGTAGCTGCGCTTCCTCGAACGGCTGGGATCCCACCCGCGCCCGGTAGACCAGTGCGTGCGTGTCGCCCTGGCCGGTCTGGGTGTGGAAGCGGATGTCCTCGACCGCGGTGAACGCCGCGGTCAGGAAGTCGCGCAACTGGTCGGTTCCCTCGAGGCGGAACTGATCGGTGAGCGGCGAGGCCAGGACGATGTCCGGGCTCAGGCAGGCGAGCGCGGCGTCGGCATCAGCGCTTTCGCTGGCGGCGCGCCAGCGCGCGACGGTCGTGGCGGCGGAGTGCGAGGTATCGAGCACGGTTCTCTCCGAGGGTGAATGGCGCGACGGGGTTTCGGGTGGGCGGTATCAGCTGGCCAGCTGGTTCATCTTGCGAATCTGGCTGTCGAACGCCCGAGCCGGAACGAAACGGCGCAGGGTGCTGGCCCGGCCGGCCAGGGTGCCCGCGGTGTAGCGCAGTTTCGGCTTCGCCTCCGTCGCCGCCGTGACGATCACCTTGGCGACAACGGCCGGGTCGTCGCCGTCCTTGATCGCCGCCGCCATCACCCGGTCGAAGGTTTCCCGCTGCTGCGCGTAGACCTGCAGAGGCTGGTCGGGCTTCGTGGCGTTTGCCTCGAAACTGGTTCTGGTGTAAGCGGGTTCGACGAGCAGTACCCGGACGCCGTACTGCCGGACCTCATGGTCGAGAGACTGGGAATAGCCCTCGATCGCGTGCTTGGAGGCGCCGTAGACGGCCATGTAGGGCGCGGGGATGAACCCCTGCACGGACGAGAGGTTGACGATCCGCCCCCGTCCCCGGGCTCGCATGTGGGGCAGGACCTCCTTCACCATCCGCATGACGCCGAAGACGTTGATGTCGAAGACCGCTTGAGCCTGCGCGATGGAACTTTCCTCGGCCGCACCGATCGAGCCGATGCCGGCGTTGTTGACCAGGACGTCGATCCGTCCGAACCGCTCGATTACCTGCGCGACGGTGGCTGCGGCCGAGGTGGCACTGGCCACGTCCAGATCAAGGAAGGTCACCCCGGCGAGCGGGGTCACCCGCGAGGTGTCGCGACTGGTGCCGACCACGTCGAACCCCGCCTCGACCAGAGCCAGCGCGGCTGCCCGCCCGATACCGGACGACGCACCTGTCACGAGTGCCACCGGGCGATTTGTCGTCATCATGAACTCCAGAATTCGAGGTGTGTTGTGATTTCCTACCGACAAGTCGCAACCGTAGAGCAGTGAGTTGGAAATGGCAACACACCGAGTTAGGCTGTGGCAATGACCGACCTCGACCCCCGAACTGACTTCCGTCTGGCCGACCAGCCCCTGGGCGTCCGCCCGTGCTCACTCGCCGCCGCTCTGGACGTCCTCGGCGAGCGGTGGTCACTCCTGGCCCTGCGCGAGATCGGCTACGGGGTTCACCGCTTCGCCCGCATCGCCGGATACACCGGC
>DATINJ010000132.1:0-21337 GCA_035474375.1 Kineosporiaceae bacterium
ACCGCGCTGGTCTTCGGCCAGATGGACGAGCCGCCGGGCACCCGGCTGCGGGTGGCGCTGTCCGCGCTGACGATGGCGGAGTACTTCCGCGACGTCCAGGGCCAGGACGTGCTGCTGTTCATCGACAACATCTTCCGCTTCACCCAGGCCGGGTCCGAGGTCTCCACGCTGCTCGGCCGGATGCCGTCGGCCGTGGGTTACCAGCCCACCCTGGCGGATGAGATGGGCGTGCTGCAGGAGCGGATCACCTCGACCCGGGGACACTCGATCACCTCGATGCAGGCGATCTACGTGCCGGCCGACGACTACACCGACCCGGCGCCGGCGACCACCTTCGCGCACCTCGACGCCACCACCGAGCTTTCCCGGGAGATCGCCTCGATGGGGATCTACCCGGCGGTGGACCCGCTGAGCTCGACGTCGCGGATCCTCGACCCGCGGTACATCGCGGCCGACCACTACAACACGGCCGTCCGAGTGAAGCAGATCCTCCAGCGCAACAAGGAACTGCAGGACATCATCGCGATCCTGGGCGTCGACGAGCTGTCCGAAGAGGACAAGATCGTGGTCAACCGGGCTCGCCGGATCCAGCGGTTCCTGTCCCAGAACACCTACGTTGCAAAGCAGTTCACCGGCATCGAGGGTTCCACCGTGCCGGTCGGCGAGACCGTCGAGGCGTTCGCGAAGATCGCTGCCGGCGAGTACGACCACGTTGCTGAGCAGGCGTTCTTCATGTGCGGTGGGCTCGATGACGTCGAGCGCAAGTGGGCGCAGATCCAGAAGGACACCGCCTGAGCGGTGGCTAGACCTGTTCTTCCCGTCCGGGCGGCCGACACCGATCGCGGTGTTGGTCGCCCGGACGGCTACTCTGTTACAGATCAAGCTAGTGATCGCAGCGATGCGGAAGGTACGGAGGTGAACGGGTGACGCTCCAGGTCGAACTGGTAAGCGCGGAAGCTCGGGTCTGGTCGGGTGCGGCCAGAATGATCATCGCGCGCACAACCGAGGGCGAGTTGGGCATCCTGACCGGCCACGCGCCGACGCTGGCTGTCCTCGCCGCCGGCCAGGTGCAGATCCACACCGAGAACGGGGAGTCCGTGGTGGCCGAGGTTGAGGACGGGTTCCTCTCCATCGATCACGACCGGGTGACGGTCGTCTCTGACACCGCCGCCCTGGTCTCCGGCTCAGGTCACTGACGGGCCCTGGGTACTCGTGGGCGAACTGATCGCTCCACTCGAGATCGTCGGTGGGCTGCTCCTTCTGTTCGGTCTCATCATCGGCGGCTTCATTCTCCGGCGCCGATTGCTCGGCCGGAACGCGGCAACGTTTGACTGCTCACTGCGCAGGGACCGACCGCGAAAACCCGGCGGCTGGATGCTCGGGGTCGCTCGCTACGAGGAAGACCGGCTGGAGTGGTTCCGGATCTTCACGTTCGACCCTCGGCCCGGGCAGGTACTTCAGCGGGCTCGGCTCGAACTGATCGAGGGCCGACAGCCGACGGACGAGGAGATCGACTCGATCCTGCCTGAATCGGTGGTCGCTCGATGTAGTTATGACCAGGAGATCTTCGAACTGGCAATGACGCAGTCGGACTACACCGGTTTCACGACCTGGCTGGAATCAGCTCCTCCCGGTATCGCACCGTTTACCAGTTAACTGTGGGTCCGGTCTGGTGCAGACCTTCTCCCCCTCTTACCTTTGCCCGGCGTCGCATATTCGAAACCTAGGATGATCGAACTTTTCGAATTGATCTCTGCTCGGCTGATCAATCTCAGTTGGTGAACCCCATTCGGATATCGCCGGTGGCGGTGCTGAGGTCGGCGACTCGTGGCGATGCGGCGTCGGTCGGGACCTTGATCTGGCGCTCGCCCAGATTCACGTCGGCCGTCACCCGGTATTTGGTTGCGTCGTCCGGAACCTGAATCCGGATATCGCCGATGTCGGTATTCGCCGTGATCTGATCCGGTGCCGCAGTGAAGTTCAGCCGGACATCGCCGGTATTCGACCGGCCCGACGCGACGCCACTGCTGAGCAACTCTCCGTTGATGTCACCAATATCCGTGATCAGCTGGATCGGACCGCTCGCTTTCCAGACGTGGATGTCACCGGTATTGGATTGTGCGGTCACCGGTGCGCTGGTACCCGTCACCGCGATCTCTCCGGTGGTGGTGCGAACGGTCACGGCGGTGCCGGGTGGCACGGTGATCTTGAAGTTTATCGAGCACTGGTCGAGCAGAGCCGCCCCGCCACCCCGGCAAGAACCGGTCACCTGCAGCACGCCGTCGATCACCCGCTCGGAATGCGTCGTCGTCCGAAAGGCGCTGCGGCCGTAGCTCAGCACGGTGGCCCCCTGGGCTGCCGAGTCGGTCCGCACCCAGACGTCCCCGGTTTCGCCGGTCACCTGTACCCGGCTCACCCGATCCGGGAAGTGCGAGGTCTCCGTCGTGCTCCGGATCATGAAGAACGCCACCGCGCTCACGGTGCCGGCGGCCAGCACGGCAACTGTGGCGAGGCCGGCCAGCACCCGGATCGGCACGACCCATTTCCGCAAGGGCGGTTCGCTCGGTCGATCCACCGGTTCCGTGGGCAGGGTTTGCGTTGTCATGTCAGAACTCCGTGGTCGAGGTGTCGTGCCCGAGCCAGCGCAGGACGGCGAGAACTCGTCGATGGTCCTGGGCCGCCGGTGGCAGATCGAGCTTGGTGAAGATGCTGGATACGTGCTTCTCGACCGCTCCTTCGCCGACCCGCAGCGCGGCGGCGATCGCGGTGTTCGACCTGCCCTCGGCCATCAGCGCGAGTACCTCGCTCTCGCGGGGCGTGAGCCGGGCCAGCGGATCGCGCTGATGGGCCCGAGAAAGAAGTTGCTGCACCACTTCTGGGTCGAGGGCGGTACCGCCGGCGGCGACCCGACGCAGCGAGTCGACGAAGTCGCCGACGTCCGCCACCCGGTCCTTGAGCAGGTAACCGACGCCCCGCGACCGGCCGGCGACGAGTTCGGTGGCGTAGTTCTCCTCCACATATTGGCTGAGCACCAGCACCGCGATGTCCGGAAATTGACGACGCACCACCAGTGCGGCTCGAATCCCCTCGTCCGTGAAGGTCGGTGGCATCCGGACGTCGACGATCACCAGGTCGGGCCTGTGCACCTCGACCGCCCGCAAGAACGTCTCCGCCTCCCCGCAGGCCTGCACCACGTCGAAGCCGCTGTCGGCGAGCAGTCGCAGTAGTCCTTCGCGCAGCAGCACGGAGTCTTCGGCGAGGACGACGCGCAACGCGCCGTCCGTGGTCTGGCTGGTCATGACCTACTCCAGGGAAGGTTGATGCTGAGCACGGTCGGCCCACCGATCGGTGAAGTGACGTCCATTGAGCCGTCGATCGCCCGCACTCGGTCGGTCAGACCGTGCAGTCCGGTCCCGCCGGCCGGGTTCGCACCGCCCACACCGTCGTCCCGGATCTCGATCCGCAGCCCGCTGCCGGCCGCCGTGACCTCGACCCGGGCGGACGTCGCCCGAGCGTGCTTGGCCACGTTGGTGAGGGCCTCCGAGACGCAGAAGTAGGCGATCGCCTCCACGGTGGGGGACGGGCGAGTGGGTAGATCCACTTGAACGGTGACCGGCACCGGCGACCGGGCGGCGAGCGCCGACAAGGCGGCGTCCAGACCACGGTCGGTGAGCACCGGCGGATGAATGCCCCGAGCCACCATCCGCATCTCGGTAATCGCCTCCTTCGAGGCGGCGTGCGCCTTGTTGAGCAACTGTCGAGCCCCCGCCGGATCCCGGTCGATGCGCTCCTGGGCCATCCCGAGGTCCATCGCGATGGCGACGAGTCGCTGCTGCGGGCCATCATGCAGATCACGTTCGATCCGCCGCCGCTCCACCTCCACCGAGTCCACGGTGGCCTCGCGGGTCTGGGTCAACGTGTCCACCCGCTCGGAGAGCCGCTCGACCTGCTCGTTGCGGCCCGGTCCGAGCAAGTACCGGGCCAGCAGGACGTCGACCAGAACCAGCCCGCGAGCCAACAACGGAACCACCACCAGGCCCAGGATGCCGAGGCCGAAGACCAGTAGCAGCCACCAGAAGCCATCGATCTGGCCGCCGAACGGCAGGTGCAGCCCGCCGTCCGGCCCGTCCGGCAGCGCCATCGCGTAGGTCGGGACCGCCGCGGCGGCCAGCGCCACGCTGGTCAGCACCGTGATCACGGAACCGGCCAGGAGCCCCCAGAGGGAAATCGCGGTGAGGTGCAATAGCGCTCGCCAGGACCGGGCTCGCAGCAGCAGACGTCTCCAGATCGGCTCGGTGTCGCGCATCGGGAGCGGTGTGGCGATCGCCATCCCGGTCAGCGCGAACACCCTGGCGCGTTCGAACCAGCTCAGCCCGATGGCGCAGACCAGCGCGAGAACCAGCAGCGGTAGGCCGATCAACAGCGCGGGAATCGTCACGATCCCGATCAGCGCCAGCAGCGGCACCATCAGGTAGACCATGGCCAGCAAGAGGTCGAGGGTCAGCTGACCGATTGCCGGCCAACCCCACAACCAGGCGCGGGCCACCGCCTCCACAGAGAATCTGCCGCGAGACACAGCAGAGAATCTGCTGCGGGCCGCGGCTACGCTGCTGAGAGGTTGATAACTGGTCACGTCGATACCGTAGGCAACCGAGCGGTTCAGCGGTGAGCCGGTGAGCCCCCGAGCAGGGCGGGGGGCTAGCCCTACCCTCCATCGAGGGGGTCGCCCCAATGATTCAGCCCGCCCGGAACGCGAACATCGTCTGCCATGACGACTACGACTCGCACGGATACGACTCGCACGGATCCCGATCTCGGCTCGGTGGTGCAGCGCCCCCGGCGCTCACTGTCGACCTGGTGTGCCGATCGACGCTGGCGAACGCTCCTCGCAGGGCTCGCCGTCCTGGTGGGGGCGGTGCTCCTCCTGGGTTCCGGAATGCGCGGCACCGATGCCGATGATCAGCTTGTCGGTGATTCGCGTGCGGCCGAAAAGTCCCTGAAGGACGCCGATTTCGGCGATCGGCCGACGGAGAACGTGGTCGTCTCGGCGGGCGCCGGGAAGCTCAGTCGCAGCGAGGTCACCGCGCTGGCCAAGGAGTTCCGCGCCGCCTACTCCGGGCTGGCCGGGGTCGTCGAGGTCGGCTCGCCGGTGCGCTCCGCCGAGGGCGGAACCTTCCTGCTGCCGGTGACCCTTGATGCGGACGTCGGTGACGAGGCGGCCGTGAGCGAAGCGGTCGGTCCGATGCTGAAGGCCACCGAACGGCTGGTGGCGGCGCATCCGGAACTGAAACTCGGTCAGGTCGGTCCCGGTTCGATCGGCGTTCAGGTCGACGGCCAGATCGACCGGGACTTCCGCCAGGCCGAGCTGATCAGCCTGCCAGTCACCCTCGGCGTGCTGCTGGTCGCCTTCGGAGCGGTCGTCGCGGCCGGGGTGCCGGTGCTGCTCGCGGTCGGTGCGGTCGCGACCGCGCTCGGCCTGACCGCTCTGGTCTCCCGGGAACTGGTACCGGTGGACCCCAACACCCAGAGCCTGGTGTTGCTGATCGGGCTGGCGGTCGGCGTCGACTATGCGCTGTTCGTGCTCCGCCGAAGCCGGGAGGAGCGAGCTGCCGGGGCGTCCGTCCGCGAGGCGATCAGCACGGCCGGGGCGACCGCCGGGCGGGCGGTGGTGATCTCCGGCATCACGGTGGTGGTCGCGATGTCCGGGATGCTGGTCGCCGGGGGCATGTTCACCTCGCTGGCGATCGGCACGATGCTGGTCGTCGCGGTAGCAGTGATCGCCTCCGCCACGGTGCTGCCGGCGCTGCTGAGCGTCCTCGGCGACCGAGTCGAGAAATTCCGGCTGCCTTTCATCGGCCGGTCTCGCCGGTCTGGGCGGCCCAGCCGACCCGTGACCGACGGGTGGTGGGGCCGGCTCGCGGGTCGGGTCACCCGGCGCCCGCTGATCTGGTCGCTGGCCGCAGGCGGCGTGCTGATCGCGCTCGCCGTCCCGGCTCTGGGCATGCGCACCGCGCTGTCCGGCCCCGAATCGCTGCCGCAGGACCTGCCGGCGGTGGCGGCGTACAACCGGATGACCGAGGCTTTCCCGCAGCGAGGTGCCACCGTCGACGTCGTGGTCACCGCCGATGCCGCCGATCAGGGGGCGGTCAAAGCTGCGCTGACTGGCGCCGCGAAGTCTGCCCTGGCGACCGGTGCGATCGCCGGCACCGACCCCGAGGTGACGGCGTCCCTCGACCGGAAGGTCACGGTGCTCAAGCTGGCCTCGCCGTACCGGGAGTCCGACCCGCGCACCGATCAGGCCGTCGATGCGGTCCGGGCGAGTGTCGTGCCGCAGGTCCGGGCGGAGCTGGCCGGCATCCCCGGGGTAGGAGTGCATGTCGGCGGCGCCGCCGACGTCACCGACCTGACCAGATGGCTCGACGATCGGCTGCCCTGGGTGGTCGGCTTCGTGCTCGTCCTGACGTTCGTGGTGATGCTGGTGTCGTTCGGGTCACTCTGGCTGGCCGGCGCCACCGTGCTGCTCAACCTGCTGTCGGTCGGGGCCGCCTACGGGGTGATGACGCTGGTGTTCCAGCGCACCTGGGCGGAAGGGCTGCTCGGGTTCACCTCGATCGGCTCGATCGCCGCCTGGCTGCCGCTGCTGATGTTCGTGATCCTGTTCGGCCTGTCGATGGATTACCACGTGTTCGTGGTTTCCCGGGTCCGGGAAGCCTGGACGGCGGGCGTCGGTCCCCGGGAGGCGGTGCAGCTCGGCGTGGCCCGGAGCGCGGGCGTGGTGACCAGCGCGGCGGCCGTGATGGTGGCGGTGTTCGCGATCTTCGCGACGCTCTCCGTGCTGGAGCTGAAGCAGCTCGGCGTCGGCCTGGCCACCGCGGTTCTGCTGGACGCCACCCTGGTCCGCGGCGTGCTGCTGCCGGCGGTGCTGGCGCTGCTCGGTCACCGCGCCCACACCGGCCCAAAGTGGATCCCGTCCCTGCACTGAGCTGCACTCAGCCTTTGGCTCAGCCGCCGGGGACCCAGAGCACGTCTCCGGCGGCGCCGTTGGCCGCCCGGCAGAGGATGAACAGCAGGTCGCTCAGCCGGTTCAGGTACTTGGCGGTGAGCGGGTTCACCGCACCGTCGCCCTCGCTGCCGTGAGCCTCGATCGCGGCCCAGACGGCGCGTTCGGCGCGGCGGGTCACCGTCCGGGCCACGTGCAGGAAGGCCGAACCGGGGGTGCCGCCGGGGAGGATGAACGAGCGGAGCGCGGGCAGGTCGGCGTTCCAGGTGTCGCAGGCCTGCTCCAGCCGGTCGATGTACTCACCGGTCACCCGCAGCGGGGTGTGCTTGGGCGGGAGCACCGTCAACGGTGTGCAGAGATCGGCACCGACGTCGAACAGGTCGTTCTGCACTCGGCGCAGCAGCGCTACCAGCCGCTCGTCCAGTCCGGCGCCGTCGATCGTCGCCGTCATGGCCAGGGCGACGCCGATCGCGCTGTTGGCCTCGTCCACCTCGGCGTAGGCGATCAGTCGCGGATCGTTCTTGGACGTCCGGCTGAAGTCGCCGAGCGCTGTCGTCCCGTCGTCGCCGGTCCGGGTGTAGATCCGGGTCAAATTCACCATCCGGCCAGCGTACGCACCGTTTCCGGGGTCGCGGCAGCGGCCTGGTGCCGGGCAGCTGGGCGGAACGGCCCCCGGACGGCCCTACGATCCAGTCTCGTGGAGGCCTTCCGAGTCGTTGGTGGTGCGCGCCTGAACGGTGGCGTTCGGGTACCAGGTGCCAAGAACAGTGTGTTGAAGTTGATGTCTGCCGCGTTGCTGGCGGAGGGCACGACCACGCTGTCGGACGTGCCGGACATCCTCGACGTCCGGATCATGGCGGAGTTGCTCAACCGGCTGGGATGCGACGTCGGGTACGAGACCGGCAAGGGCACGCTCAGCGTCAACACGCCTGCGCTGCCCGGTCACCGGGCCGACTACGACCTGGTCCGGGCCATGCGGGCGTCGATCAGCGTGCTCGGCCCGCTGCTGGCGCGCTGCGGTGCTGCCGAGGTGGCCCTGCCCGGCGGTGACGCGATCGGCTCGCGAGGGCTCGACATGCACGTCAGCGGGCTGGAGACGCTCGGCGCGAAGATCGAGGTGCAGCACGGCTTTCTGGTGGCAACTGCGCCGTCCGGGTTGCGTGGTGCGCACATCCGCCTCGACTTCCCGAGCATGGGCGCCACCGAGAACCTGCTGATGGCGGCCGTCCTCGCGGACGGACGGACGGTCCTGGAGAACGTGGCCCGGGAGCCGGAGGTGGTCGACCTCTGCCGGATGCTTCGCCGGATGGGCGCCAAGATCGACGGGCTGGCCACCTCGACGCTGGAGATCGAGGGGGTGGCGGGCCTCACGCCGGTCGAGCACCGCGTCGTCCCGGACCGGATCGTCGCCGGAACCTGGGCTTTCGCCGCCGCGATCACCGGTGGCGATGTCGTGGTGCACAACGGTGAGCCAGGTCACCTTGAGCTGGTGATCGACAAGCTGGTGGACGCCGGGGCCGAGGTGATCGTGCTGGCCGACGGGTTTCGAGTGGTCGGGCCGGAGCGGCCGGCCCGGACCAGGGCGGTCGACGTCGCGACCTTGCCGTATCCCGGGTTTCCAACCGACCTGCAGCCGTTCATGGTCGCGCTGTGCGCGGTTTCCGAGGGTGCGGCGATGATCACCGAGAACTTGTTCGAAGCGCGCTTCCGGTTCGTTCAGGAGATCGCCCGGCTCGGCGCGCACGTTCGCATGGACGGTCATCACGCCTTCGTCCGAGGCGTTCCCCGGCTGTCCGGAGCGCCGGTCGAAGCCAGTGACATCCGAGCAGGTGCGGCGCTCGTCCTGGCCGGCCTGGCGGCCGAAGGCGAGACGATCGTCTACGAGTCCGCGCACATTGATCGGGGCTACGACCGGTTCGACCACGCGCTGCGAACGCTCGGGGCCGACGTCCGACGCTTTGACACTGGAAAAAGCTAAGAGCGTCCGGCGGCGGGGCCTAAGACTCTCGTCCGGCGGTTCCGGAGCGACCTTGGGGAGGGTTGCGCAGCAGCGCCCGGGCCACCGACGCGTCCTGCGGGAACACCATCAGCCGGGGGCCCTGCCGGGTGGTGATCAGGGTGCCGCGAACTCCGGACTCCAGCAGGAGCAGCCGCAACCGCTCACCTTCGATGAAGGTGGTCGGGGTGGCCACCGCCACCAGCAAGCCGTACTCCGACGGGTTGCCCTGCTTGGGCTGGCGCTGCACCAACGAATGCCCCGAGCTGAAAGTCCATCGCAGTAGCAACACCATCACCGCGAACCCGCCGAAGACCACGAACGGCCAGGTGAAGTAGACGAAGCTCCCCGTCGTGTGCACGTAGCCCAGTCTGTCCCGATTTCTGAAAACTAACCACCGTGTTGAGGTATTTCTGTGACTTCTGGTGGCTCTATCGTCACGATTAGCTCACGATCGCGTGGCGCGCCGGACGCGTTCAAGGACAACGGCGGTTCTGCCGATTAGCGTCGGGTCAGATATCTGAAGGTGTGTGGTTGGGGGGCCGGCCGTGGGGCTTGGGCTGGAAGTAGACATCATCGACCCGGGTGCGTACGTGCGCCTGACAGGTCGATTGGACGCGCGGAACGCATCGTCGGTGCGGGCCGCCCTGCATGAGTCGGTGGACGCCGGCTCCGGTGAACTGGTCATCGAAATGGGTGGCCTGGAGATCTGGGACGGCACCGGGCTCGGGGTGCTCGTCGGCGCCGGACGTCGAGCCCAGCGTGCTGGTCGGCGATTGGTGCTGACCGGCGTTCAGGCCCGCGAGCTGAGACTGCTCCGGGTGGCCCGGGTGACCTGGACGTCGTCCGTGCGTCCGGCCGCTCTGGTGGGTTAGCCAGGCTGGTGGGTCAGGGTCAGGCTGCGCTTGTGGGTTGGGCCCGGCTGCTCGGCTGACGGTTCGATGCGTGCGATAGTTGCCCCGTGCAATTGGCCATCGATCTCGTGGCCCTGCTCGCGATCGCTGCCATCGCGGCGGGCTTGGCCAACCGGCTAGGGTTTTCCGCTCCGCTGGCCTTGACCGCACTCGGGCTGATCCTTTCCTACGTTCCCGGTATGCCGAGCCTGGCGCTCGAGTCGGAAATCGTGCTGCTCGGCATCCTGCCGCCGTTGCTCTACGCGACCGCGATCCGGACGCCCTGGGTGGACATCAGTCGTAACCGCCGGCCGATCGGGCTGCTCTCGGTCGGGCTGGTGATCGCCACCGCGTTCGCCGTCGCGTTCGCCGTCCGTCTGGTCCTTCCCGAGGTGCACTTCGCGGTCGCGCTGGCGCTCGGCGCCGTGGTCGCGCCGCCGGATGCGGTGGCGGCGAGCGCGGTCGCCCGCCGGGTCCGGATGCCTCGCAAGGTGGTGGCTCTGCTCGAAGGCGAGAGCCTGCTGAACGACGCGACGGCGTTGGTCTTGTTGCGTACGGCGATCATCGCGATGAGCGGATCGGTCAGCTTCCTCTCGGTCGGCGCTGATTTCCTGCGTGCCGTCGTGGCTGGAATCGCGGCCGGCTGGGTGATCGCCCAAGTGGTGTCCTACGTCCGGCGCAAGGTCGACGATCCGGTGCTGGACACCTCGCTCTCGTTGATCGTGCCGTACGTGTCCTACCTGGCGGCAGAGAAACTGCACGGCTCTGGAGTGATCGCGGTAGTGATCACCGGGCTGATGCTGGGGCACCGGTCGACCGAGATCCAGTCCGCCGCCTCCCGGGTGACCGAGCGGGTGATCTGGCGGACCGTGCAGTTCCTCCTGGAGAGCATCGTCTTCCTGCTGATCGGGTTGCAGATCAACGACCTGGTCAGCGATGCGATCCAAGACGAGGCGACGCCGAACACCGACGTCCTGATGCTCTGCGCGGCGGTGCTGTTCACCGTCGTCGTGGTCCGCGGGCTGTGGGTGTTCCCCGGCACCTACCTGCCCCGGTTGATCCCGGCCATCGCTCGGTCGGAGGACGCTCCCCAGGCTCGGAACGTGGCGCTGGTGGCCTGGGCCGGGATGCGCGGCGTCGTCACCCTGGCCGCCGTGCTCACCATCCCGAAACGGCTTGAGGACGGCACCCTGGTCGCGGGCCGGCCCGCGCTGATCGTGGCGGCGTTCGCGGTAGTGATCGGGACCCTGCTGCTCCAGGGCACCACCCTGCCCTGGCTGGTGAAATTCTTGAAGGTGAGCGGACCGGACCCGGCGCAGGACGCGTTGCAGGAGGCTCTGGTCCAGCAACGAGCGGCGCATGCCGGGTTGGAACGGCTGACCGAGACCAAGCGCGCCACCGACCCGCCGGAGGTGGTCGGGGCGCTCGAGGACTGGGGTGGCCGGGTCGCGAATGCCGCCTGGGAACGGCTCGGCTCGGTCAACGCCGAGCGGGAAACCCCGGCCGCAGCCTTCCACCGGCTCCGAGTGGCGATGCTCGAGGCCGAGCGCCGGGTGGTGGCCGACATCAGAAGGTCTGGTTCGGTGCCGCACGACCTGGTCGAGAAGGTGCTGGAGCGGATCGACCAGGAAGAAGCCATGCTCGGGGACTTCTCCACCGGTTCCACCGGGCAGTTGGACCCGGAGACGGCGCTGACCGCTCCGGTGGAGGCGGCCTGCGAGCACTTGCGCGACACCCCCGGCATCGTGCACCCGACGACCCCGCCGGACGCGTGCCCGGACTGCCTGGAGATCGGCGACCGGAATTGGGTGCACCTGCGGATGTGTCTGGCCTGCGGGCATGTTGGCTGCTGCGACTCCTCGCCGAACAAACACGCGGACGCCCACTACCGAGCCACTGAGCACCCGGTGATGCGGAGCATCGAGCTGGGGGAGGCCTGGCGCTGGTGCTTCATCGACGGTGAGCTGGGCTGATGCTCACTTCGCGTTGGCGGTGATCATGCACGCTTGCTCGCCTCGCGTTGGCGGTGATCATGCACGCTTGCTCGCCTCGCCTTGGCCGTGATCATGCACGCTTGTCTCCTCTAGGGGTCCTTCACCAGGTGCGCCGCAGGGTGGTCGGCTCCATCCCCAGTAGTTCCCCAACACCCCTTTCCAGATCGAGCTTCGAGCCGAGCACCTCGCCACGTCCGACTCCCACGACGTGCCAGCCGAACTGTCGTGCGAGCCGCTCTCGACGCTTGAGGTCGGCGAGTTGAGACGCGCGGTCGGAATGGAATTCCACGCCGTCGTATTCGATGCCGATCCGTCGCTCCGGCCATCCCAAATCCAGTCTGAACACGACTCGGCCGCGCGAATCGAAAATCGGGATCTGAGCGAGTGGACGGGGAAAGCCCGCCTCCAGAATCCTTAATCTGAGCCAGGTCTCACCGAATGACTCGCTCAATGGCTCGATCCACGAACTCAGGCGGCGAGCTTGCTTGATGAACGGATGCCCGGGCCAGCGCTCCAACATTGCCGACACCTCAGCTTGGTCGATATACCCAGCCGCGGCGAGCGCGTCCGCGCCGGCCAGGCCCATCGGCGGGCTCAGCCACCGGAGTAGATCGGTAGCCGTCCTAGTGGGGGTAGTGCACGGAGTGCCCTGGATACTCATGAGATCATCGGGTTCGAGGTCGGTCTGGTAGCAGCGCACCCCGGCCCGACGGACGGGCATCTGGCCTCGGGGCACGACGCATTCGACGTCCAACGGTGCGGAACGTTCATTCGGCGACCTGGTGTCGATGCCGAAAAGCCATGCGGCCGTGCGACGCGCGATCGCGCTGCCGGGCGGGAGCACCAGAGCTGCGGCCTTCACCCGATCCGAAGGCTCAAGGGCACCATCGCCTACCTGGTAGACCCCGTAGAGGACGGTGCGGACCAGCCCATGGCGGAGGAGGCGACTCAACTGCTGGCGACTTACGCCAGCTGCTTGCGCTTGCTCCTGGGTGAATGGGCTGTTTCCGAGATGGCGGTTGATAGCGGAAAGCGCGGTTTGCATTCCACTCATGGTGGTCAGATTTCACGGCGGGCGCTCAAGGCATCCACAGCCGCCGGGCCTGTGGGTAACTTGGGCAACCGTGCATGATCGCGGCAATGCCGGTGAGTTAAGCGCTGGGGTGAGGTTGTCTGAGGTCGTATCTGCGTCGCTTCGACCCGTGATCATGCACGATTGCCCTGGCCTGACGAGCAAGCGTGCATGATCGCGGCTGTTGGTCAGGGGTCCCGTGGTGGCTTAACTGCCCGTCTATCTGCCGCGATCATGCACGGTTGCCCACCTCAAAGCGGGCAACCGTGCATGATCACGGCAGAAGTTTGGGCGGGGCCGAATAAGCCTGCCATTGCGCATTGCGGTGGGCCCGAGATGGCCACTCCCGCGGATTTCGAGCAGCGAGATCGCCGGCGAGGCGGTCATGGAGCCCCCAAGGGCTGTCCGTGGCCAACAGCCTACCCTTGCGCATATGTCATTCATATGATGAAGTGGCTCACGTCACAGCGCCGCCACATTTAGCGACACCAACTGGATATGCCCAGGTCAGAAGGAGTGCAGAGTGCGTATCACCCACGTCGAGTGCTATCTCGTCAAGGTTCCGGGCCCCAACCCGGCGTTCGCCTGGCGCGATGGCCTGCTCGGTTCGTGGCCTGACGGCGAAGGTGCGGTGTTGCGGATCTGCACCGACGAGGGCCACGAGGGCGTGGCGTTCGCTCCCCGCAAGGGCTTGATCGTGCAGAACATCGTCGATCGAGTACTGCGCGAGGAACTGATCGGTGCGGATCCACTGCAGCGCGAGTGGTTGTGGCACCGGACCTGGGAACTGGACCGGGTGGAGGAGATGCCCCTCTACGTCCTCGGCTTGGTGGACGTTGCGCTCTGGGACCTGGCAGCCAAATCTGCCGGCCTGCCGGTCTGGAAATTGCTGGGCGGCTATCGAACTGAGATTCCGGCCCAGGCCTCGACGGTGACCTTCGGCTCGGTCGAGGAGTTCCTGGACGTCGCAGATCAGATCATCGAACTGGGCTACACCTCCATCAAGCTGCACGCCTGGGGCGACTGGCGCCGCGACGCCAAGCTGTGCGTCGCCCTGCGCGAGCACGTGGGCGACGACTTCGGTCTGGCCTACGACGGCTCGGCCGGGTTCGACCTCGTGGACGCCATCCGGCTTGGCCACGTTCTGTCAGATGCCGACTACCTTTGGTTCGAGGAGCCGATGCGTGAGTTCAGCGTGACGGCCCATAAGTGGCTGAGCCAGAAGGTCTCCGTTCCGCTACTGGTCGGGGAGACCTCCGACGGCGCGCACATGAACACCGCCGACTTCATCGCGAGTGGCGCCGCGACCGGGGGTGTTCGCACCAGCACGGAACTACGCGGCGGTTTCACCGGAGCGATGCGGATCGCGCACCTGGCGGATTCCTTCCGGCTGCGGGCCGAGGTTCACGGCCCGATCATCCCGCACCAGCACCTGTGCATGGCCATCCCGAACAACAGCTTCTACGAATCGCTGATCACCTCCAACCCGGCCCGCCGCGAGTCCTGCGTGGACGCCGCCGGAATGGTCCAGGCGCCGACAGCGCCCGGCGTCGGGCTGCCTGAGGGCCTCAACTACCCCGCAGAACTGGATCACCACCGGTAATCCCGCCCGCCAGGTTCAGCACACGCGACCCGGCAGCTTCTCCACCCTGGAAAGGAAATCAGTCCCATGAGAACGAAAATGGTAGGCGCGATAGCCGTCGTCGGCGCAGCGCTCGCGCTGAGCGCCTGCGGCAGCGCCGATCCCGCTCCGGCCCCGTCGGCCAAGGCGGACCAGTTCGCCCCGGCCGCACAGGACGAAGCCAGCGAGATCACGGTCTGGGCCGATGCCACGCGGGTCCCGGTGGTGAAGGCCTACCAGAAGGCCCACCCCGAGGCGAAGATCAAGCTCGTCACCTACAGCGGGAACGCCAACGGCGCCACCGACCTGCAGACCAAGGTCCAGCTCTTCGATCGGACCGGCAACGGCTGGCCGGACGTCGCCTTCAGCGCGACCCTCAGTGACACCGCCTGGGCCGCCTTCGGCGACAAGCCCTACGCCGCACCGGTCGACAAGGTGATCGACAAGAGCGTCCTGGACGGATTCGCACCCGGCGCTCTGGACCCGTGCAAGGTCGGGGCCGGCACCTACTGCGTGCGCAACGACCTCGCGCAGGTCGTGCTCTGGTACAACAAGAAGCTTTTGGACAAGTTCGGCTATACCCTGCCGACCACCTGGGAGGAATACCAAGCCCTCGGCGAGAAGGTTGCCAAGGAACACCCGGGCTACCTGGTCGGCACCGCTGGCGACCCGTGGGCGCCAGAGATCTACCTGTGGGCCAGTCAGTGCCCCGCCTCCACGGTCACCGAGGCCAAGAACGTTACGGTCGACCTCAAGAACGCCAACTGCTCCCGGATGGTCGGCATGCTCGACAAGCTGATCGCGAACAAGGCCATGTCCAAGGCCGGCGTGTTCGACGCCGGCTTCATCAAGAACCAAGCATCAAAGGTCCTGCTGATGCCCGGTCCGTCCTGGTTCGGCCAGGTGCTCTTCAACTCCACCTTCAAGATCCCCAAGGGGGAGATCGCAGCGGGTGCGCCGCTGAAGTTCGCCTCCGACACCGCGACCTACACCGGCAACGTCGGCGGCGGCGTCTGGTACATCTCTTCGCACAGCAAGAACCTCAAGACCGCCGGCGACCTGGTCAGCTGGGTGACCACCGCCGACGAGGCACAGGCCAACGCCGTCACCTATCCGGCCTACACCAAGGCCGCGGCCCTCTGGCTCACCAAGCAGCGAGACTCCGGCTACTTCGCCGCGGACATCAGCCCCGCGTTCACCCAGGCCGCCGAGCAGGTATGGCCGGGCTGGTCGGCGACGCAGTACAGCCAGGAGGCCATCTACGCCTCCACGGTGGTCCCCGCCCTCAACAAGGACCAGACCATCGCCTCGACCATCGATGCCTGGCAGACCGCAATCACCAACAAGGCGACGTCACTCGGTTACAAGGTCAACTGACTATGGCTACCGCCAGCGCCCCCGCACGCCAGGCCACTGGCGTGCGGGGGCACCGCAAGCCCAACCGTTCCGGCTACTTCTTCGTTGCCGGGTATGTGGTGCTGCTGATCGCTTTCGGGATCGGACCCACGCTCTACGCGTTCTGGCTCTCGATCTCCAACTCGCGCGGCCAGCTCGTCGGCCTGGGCAACTTCACCCGCACCTTCACCGACTACCGGTTCGCCGCGGCCTTCACCCACATCATGGTGTATGTCGTGATCTGGCTGGTGACCCTCATGGTCCTGGTCGTCTCGCTGGCCCTGATGCTGCACGGACGCATGCACCGAACCAGCGCCGCGCTGCGGTTCTTGTTCTACCTGCCGGGGGCTCTCGCCGGGGTAGCGAGTGTGGTCCTGTGGCTGATCCTGCTCGATCCCACGAACAGCCCCGTCGGCTTCATTCTCAGAGCCTTCGGCTGGGATTCGCTCGCCACGGTCATCCTGCCCTCGCACCTGCCGGTGATCTTCACGATCATCGCGTTCTGGACCGGCGCGGGCGGCTGGATCATCGTCGTGTACGGGGCACTCAACAGCATCCCGCCCGAACTCGTGGAGGCAGCACGCGTCGATGGCGCCAGCATTTTCCAGATCGCCCGGATGATCCAGATCCCGCTACTGCGTAAATGGATCGCCTACATGCTGATCCTGGCCTTCGCGACCGGCTCTCAGCTGTTCGTCGAGCCGCAACTGGTCTCAACTGCGAGTTTCGGGATGATCCCGGACGGCTGGTCACCCAATCAGCTCTCCTACCTGTACGCCTTCCAAGCCGGCGACTTCAATGGCGCCGCGGCCCTCGCAGTCGATCTGCTGTTCATCGGCCTGGCGTCGGCGACGGTTGTCGTCTTCCGCGGCGGCCTGTTTGAAAGGGAGTGACTACCGTGGTCGCACTCAACACTCGCCCGTCCGATACCTTCCCGTCCGATACCTCTCAGTCCGGCAGCCACCTGGGACGACGCACCCCCCGAAGGCGATGGTCGACGGGTGCCATCGCGGGCCGGGTGACCTGGTTCGTCGTCACCGGCGTCTTCCTGTTGTTCTTCGCGCTGCCCGTCGTCTGGATGCTCCTTGCCGTGACGAAGACTGATAGCCAGATCATCCGTGGCCACCCCTTCGCCATCGGGACCTGGCACGATTTCACGCAGGCTTGGGGCAATCTGCTGAACTTCCAGGACGGCGCGATCCTTCTGTGGATGAAGAACTCGGCGGTCTATGCCTTCGGCTCTCTGGCCATCACCCTGGCCACGGCAATCCCTGCAGGCTACGGACTCGCGCTCACCGAGTTCGTTGGCCGCAAGCTTCTCCTGACGACCACTCTGGTCGTCATGATCATGCCGGCGGCCGCCCTCGTCCTGCCGCTGTACCTCGAGGTCAACGCGGTACACCTGACGGGCACGATCTGGTCGGTCATCCTCCCGCTGTCGTTCTACCCGTTCGGCGTCTACCTCACGTACATCTACTACTCCTCGACCATTCCGCCGGACTTGCTGGCTGCCGCCCGCCTGGACGGCTGCTCGGAATGGCAGGTCTTCACCAAGATCGCGCTCCCCCTGGCACGGCCGATCATTGCTCTGGTCAGCTTCTTCAGCTTCGTCGGGAACTGGAACAACTTCTTCCTGCCGTTCGTGATGCTGCCCGACAGCCAGCAGTACCCGGCTCAGGTTGGGCTCAGCAACTTGCTCGCCGCTTCCGCGGTGTTCAACACCTCCGCGGGTACCGAGAACCAGATCCTGCGACCGGAACTCGCACTCGCCGCCCTGCTCACGATCCTGCCGGTACTGGTCGTCTTCCTCTTCTCGCAGCGGGCTCTCCTCTCCGGCATGCTCGCCGGCGGCACGAAGGGATAACCCTCCCCTGTCATGTATTTCGACGGTTTTCACCCCCAACCAGGAGCGACGTGATGCGTGGCGCTGTGGTCGGAACCGACCTCGCTCGGATCGCCGCAGACCCGCAGCCTAGGAGATTGATCATACAAATTACATACTTATATCGGTGATCAAAGGACTACCATGGACCTCGTGACATCCTCAGGAGACCGAGCGACCACCTCGGCAAAAGAGGCGACGAGCCAACTCGGCAGAGCGTTGGCGCCGATCCAACCTCGGCGCTCCGGGCGACTGGGAGACGTTGTCGTCGCTCACCTGGTCGATCGCGTGGTGTCCGGTGCCTACCCCCCGGGAACGTCACTACCCATCGAATCCGAACTGTGCGACGAGTTCAATGTCTCCCGCACCGTTGTCCGGGAATCGATCAAGCTGATCGAAGAGAAGGGCCTGGCCAAGGCCACACCAGGACGCGGGACACGAGTGCTCGACCCGAAGGGTTGGAACCTCCTTGACCCAGTCGTACTAGAGGCGCAGATTCGCCATGACATTGCGATCCTCGATGATCTGGTCAGCGTGCGAGCTGCCCTCGAATGCGACATGGCGGCAGCGTGCGCCCGCAAGATCACACCAGACCAGGCCGAGGCCCTGAGATCACAGGCCGAGGTGCTGGCCGACTGCGTGAACGATTACGAACGCTATTCCGCCGAAGACGTCACCTTTCACGAAATGATCATGCTCGCCTCGGGAAACCGACTGGGCCACGCGATCATTCGCAGCGTCCACGGCGAGGCCCGCCGCTCACATCGCTACCAGGGCGAACCCAGCCCCGAAGAGCTGGCCCAGTCACTTGCGGAGCACCAGCAGATCTACCAAATGATCGTCAATGGCGACGCCATCGGTGCCTCGGCCGTGATGCGGACCCACATCCTCATGTCGTGGGCCGCGCGTCGGCCGAAAGCCGGCACTGCCGTTCCCGAGACTCCTGAGTAGTCGAAGCATCCGCCTGCGAGGTTCATCCGCCACGCCGGGCGACACGCTCGGGTCACCGAGCAGCCCAACCCCCACACCCGATGGGACCGACCACGACGGCACGGTGTGCGAATAGGTGCCGGAACCAACGCCATGGCCTCTGGACACCTTGCTCAGCACGGTGCACCTCTGAGCTCCGGGCCGGATACCGGAGCCGCGGCCCCGCGCTGGCTAAGATTTCGAGGTGATGAGCACCCCGGTCGACCTTGCCCTGCTCAGGCTCGCCGCACAGCGGATCGCCGGGCCCGGTTGCGACACGCCCACCGACGCCGTCCGGTGGCTTACCGCGCTCCAGGCCCAGGACTACCCGGGTGCCCTCATCTCGGTCGCGCTGCGTACCCGCTCCCGCGACCGGAGCGACGTCGAGGCGGCGCTGACCGCCGGTGCGGTGGTCAAGTCGTGGCCGCTGCGCGGCACCCTGCATTTCGTGCCGGCCGAGGATCTGCCCTGGCTGCTCGACCTCACTGCGGAGCGGGAACTCATCGGAGCCACCCGCCGGCACGCCGAACTCGAGTTGGACGAGCGATCCTTCGCGTGGGCCCGAGATCTGGCGGAGCAGGCGCTGCACGGTGGGCGCGAGCTGACCCGGGCCGGACTGCAGCAGGTGTGGGAGCGTGCCGGGCTGAGTACCGCCGGACAGCGCGGGTATCACCTGATCTGGCAGCTCGCGCTGACCCGGACCCTGTGTTTCGGTCCGGTGCGCGACGGTGAGCAGCAACTTGTGCTGCTGGCCGAATGGGCGCCGCGCACGCGCCAACCCGAACGGGACGAGGCACTGGGTGAACTCGCGTCCCGCTATTTCCGCGGGCATGGCCCGGCGACCGTGAAAGACCTTGCCCGCTGGGCAAACCTGCTCGTGGCGGACGTGCGCACTGCGGTGGCGATTGCGCGGCCGGCCCTGGAGAGAATCGAGGTGGACGGCGTCGAGTACCTGATGGACCCGCAGACACCCGACCGGCTCGCGCGCTACCGCGAGCACGCCGAGGAGGTGTTCCTGCTGCCGGGGTTCGACGAGTACATGCTCGGCTACGGCGATCGCAGTGCCGCTCTGCCGGTGCGATTCGCCGAGCGGATCGTGCCGGGCGGCAACGGCATGTTCCGGTCCACGGTGGTCTGCGCCGGGCAGGTGGTAGGCACCTGGGTCCGCACCGGCCAGGGCGCCAAACGTACTTTGCAGGCCACCGCGTTCACTCAGTTCAGCGAGCGAGTCGAGGCCGCCCTTCCCCAGCTGTACGACCGGTTGCCCTGATCGCCGCACGACCTGCTGCCCGGATCGGGTCGGCCGGTGGTTCAGGCCAGTTGCTCGGTACGTCATGATCTGCGGATGACACGACGGACGATCTTCCGGATCGCGAACCTATTCGGCGTTCTGGGCGCGATCGTGGCGGCGGTTCCGATCACGGCCCGGGCCCTGGAGCACGGTGCCGGAGCCCCGATTCCCCAGCTCGCCGCCTTCGCCCCTTGGGGTTTCGCGCTCTGGCTGATCGCCGGCCCGCTGCTGCTGATCGGGCGGCGTCGCCGGGCCGGCGGTGCCGTGCTGCTGGTCGTCGTCCTGGTGGCCCTGCTGGGTGTCCGGTGGATGATCCCCTCCGGCGCTGCCCGGGATGCCGCCCGGTCGGGCGTCGCCGCTGGCTCCGAGGTGCGGCTGATGACCCTGAACGCCGAGTTCGGCCGGGCCGACACCGCGCACACTCTCGCCCTGGTGCGCGGGCACGCGGTTGACGTCCTCGTCGTGGAGGAACTGACTCCGGCCCTCGTCGAGCGCTTACGCGCGGCCGGCCTCGACGGTTTGCTCGGCTACTCGGACCTGCATCCGCGCGGCGGCGCCGCCGGGACCGGAATCTGGTCGCGCTGGCCACTGCAGGAGATCGGGCGGCTGCCCAGTCAGGGTTTCGAGATGCCGATGGTCGCGATCACTCTGCCCGGTACCGGAACCCCCGACCCGCCGATCCTTACCGTGACCGGCATCCACACCCGGGCGCCGCATCTCGCGGCCACCGCCCGCTGGCGCCGGGACCTTTCGATGATCGCGATGGTAGAGGCCTCCCGAGGCACGACCAGCGGCCCGATGATCTACGCAGGCGACTTCAACGCCTCCCGCGAGCACGCGGAATTCCGTGCCATCCTCGACACCGGCCTGGTGGACGCCGGCGACGCCCTCTCCGTCGCGCCGTGGCCGGGCTTCACCTGGCCGGCCGATCAACCCGGCCCGGCTGCGACCAGAATCGACCACATCCTGATCACCCCGACATCGATCGGCGTACGCAAGGTCACCGTCGTCTCGGTGCCGGGCACCGACCACCACGGCGTGATCGCCGATCTCGAGGTGTCCTCCTGATCGGCCGGGGAGCGGATCCCTCTGGTCACGAGCGACAGCGAGACGAAAGGAGCCACTAGCCAGATCGTGGGTACCTGGTGACGTGGTAGGTACCGTGGCCCGGTGGCTCGATCAGGAACAGATCTCGGGGCCGGCCCCAGCGATCCGGTGAAGCGT
>DATINJ010000133.1:0-19521 GCA_035474375.1 Kineosporiaceae bacterium
GCTGATCATCGCCCTGACCGTGCTGATGAGCAGCGCCATCTTGGCGCAGGCCGCGCTGGAGGGGTTCAGCCTGCTGCGGGTCGTCCAGATCACCGCAGTGCTGTCCGGACTCGTGCCCTACGGGCTGTTCTTCCTGATCGCGGTGGCCTACACCGTGGGGGCCGTCGGTATCGCCGAGCGCGGCGCGCTCGTACAGCAGGTCAACGCCGTCGAATCAGTGAGCAACGTCGACGTGGTGTGTACCGACAAGACCGGCACGCTGACCACGGGACGGCTCACTCTCGCCGGAATCGAACCGCTCGCCGACCACGACCTGGCCCAGGTGCAGGCGATCCTGGGCCGGCTGGCGCACACCGCCACCACCCCCAACCTCACCACCACCGCCCTGGCGGCCAGCCTGCCGGCCGGAGCCTGGACAGTACGCGACGAGGTGCCCTTCACCGCCGCCCAGCGCTGGTCCGGGGCCACCACCACCGACGGCACCTGGGTTCTGGGCGCACCCGAAGCCCTCACCCCACACCTGATCGGCCCGAGCCCGGACGACGCGGTGACCGAACGCGTCCGGCGCGGCCTGCGAGTACTGCTCCTGGCCCAGGCCGCCAACCCCGGAGCGCAACTGCGCGACGCCGAAGGCCGCCCGGCCCTGCCCGACCTGCACCCCGTCGCCGTCATCGCCCTCGCCGACGAACTGCGCCCCGAAGTCATCCAGACCATTACCCAGTTCCGCGACGAGCAGGTCACCCTCAAAATCCTCTCTGGCGACAACCCGCACACCGTCGCCGCCCTCGCCACCCAGGCCGGCCTGACGCCCGGCGAACCCGTCGCCGGCCCCGACCTGGACCGTCTCGACGACCACGCGCTCGACACCCTGGTCGCGCAAACCACCGTGTTCGGCCGCGTTCTGCCCGAGCAGAAAGAGCGGATCATCGCCTCACTGCGCCGCCAGGGTCACTACGTCGCCATGATCGGTGACGGCGTCAACGACGCCCGCGCCCTCAAGGCCGCACAGGTCGGGGTCGCTATGCGCAGCGGCAGCGCCGTCACCCGCGGCGTCGCCGACATCGTCCTGGTCGACGACTCCTTCGCCGCGCTGCTCCCGGCCCGCAGCCAGGGCCGGCGCATCATCAACGGCATCGCCGTGTCGATGTACGTCTACCTGACTCGCGTCGCCACCCAGGGCCTGGTGATCGTCGCGGTCACCATGCTCGGACTCGGCTTTCCGTACTCGCCGACCCAGGTCGGGCTGACCCTGCTCACGGTTGGCGTGCCGACGATGTTCCTCACCTTCTGGACCAAGCCGGTCGCACCGGATGAGCAATTGCTCGGCAATCTCGCCCGTTTCGTCATTCCTGCGGCCGTCGTCACCGCCGCCTTCGGCACCGCCGTCTACGCGTATCTGTACCGGTTCGTCGCCGCGGGCGTCGCCTCGGGACGCACCCCGGCCCAGTTCATCGCCGAGTTCGAGAGCTACACCGGGCTGAAATACACCGACTCCGACTTCGCCACCGCATCCTCGACGATCGGCGCGCAAACCGGCCTGTCCACCTTCGTCAGCCTGGCCTCGTTCCTGCTCATCCTGTTCCTTGCCCCGCCCACCCGACTGTTCGCCGCCTGGACCGCCCCCACCGCGGACCGGCGGCCGACCGTGCTGGTGCTCGCGCTCGCGGTGGCCTTCGCCGCCGTGCTGTTCATCCCGGCGCTGTACACCTACTTCGGACTGACCGGGCCCGTCCCGCAGGTGTTCAGCACGGTGCTACCCGCGCTGGTGCTGTGGTTCGTGACGCTCAGCGTCACCTATCGCTACCGGCTCCTCGACCGCATGCTCGGTCTGGGCACGCTACCCACCCCACGGCAGATCCGGCCTGCTGAGCCGTCGTTGCGATCCAGCGATCGGTCGAAAATGGCTACCTGACCAACCTTTCCGTGGGTGTCTTGAGGTCGTTCAATGCGGGCCGATCAAGGCGTCGGCCATGGTCGCGCCCAGCCAGTGCTGGAATCGCTCCCACCCCCAGTTGCGACGGTTGACGAGCCTGTCGGCCAGGTCAGGGGCGGTGAGCGCCCAGAGCACATCGGCCGCGCCGGCTGGTTCCAGCCCTGGCCGAAGCCCGAACTGATCGGCGACATGGCGGGCGGTGTTGCTCGTGCCGGTGGCGCGTTCGGACTCGATCGTATCGGCGAACGCGCGTAGGTCGCTGTCTCCGGTCGCGGCCTGAGCGAGCAGCATGTTCACCAGCGGTAGGGTCCGCTCGCCAAGGGTCCGGGCCATCTCGGCGTAGCAGGCCAGGCAACTGCGGGCGTCGGTGGCGGCCATCATGGCTCGGACGATGGGCCGCTCGGCCATCGGCACCGGTTCGTCGTCGCCGGCCAGAGTCACGTCGTAGACCGCCTTGAGGACGGCGGGTTTGCCGCCGACCACGTTGTAAACGGTCTGCACGCTCACCCCGGCGGCACCGGCGATCGCGACCAGCGTGGTGCCCAGATATCCGGATTGAGCGAACTGATTTCCAGCCGCCTGAAGTATCCGGCGGCGAGTCAGCGCAGTCTGTTCAGTACGCAACACACTCGAGTAGGGGCGCCGCTCCGCCACGAAAACCTCCTTGACAATTGCCTTGATCTATATTCAAACTAATTGAATTGCATTCAATCGTACATGTTGAGGAGCATGTCATGACCACCACCAGCACCGATGCGAAACAGCTCGCCCTGCGGTCCATTCAGATCATGGCCGACGGCACGTTCGAAGACTTCGAGGCTGTCGTCCATCCCCAGGCCCACAATCGCGAGGACGTCGACGAGCCACCGGCTAGCCGCGGTCGCGGCCCGGCGGCGTTCTACGCCACCGCGTTGTGGTTGCGCGACGCCTACGCCGACCTCAGATGGGAGATCCACGACGTGGTCCAGGAGGGTGACCTGGTGGTCGTGCACGCCACGATGTCTGGCCGACAGGTGCGCCCATTCGTCACCTACGGCCCGGACAGCCTTCCAGCCCAAGCCTTTCCGCCAACCGGCAAGTCGTTCGCCACTACTCAGTCGCATTGGCTGCGGATCGCTGACGGGAAGGTGATCGAGCACTGGGCGAATCGCGACGACCTCGGCACCGCCGTCCAGCTGGGGTGGACACCGCCCTCGCCGGTGTACCTGGTCCGGATGCTGCTGGCTACCCGGCGCGTCCGCCGGTCGGCCCCGAAGTCCAGTGCTGCGCCCTCTGAATGAAGGATCGGATGCACTGGATGACGCCAAGGCGATCAAACGGGCAGCGGCGGCGAGCTTGAAGTAATTCAGCAGGCCGTTGTTAACGTCATTCCCAGGGGTCGACAGCGGCGGCTCCAGAGAGAACACTCAAACTCCAAAACGGGCAGTCTGCCCGTTGCTTGGAGGGGGTCGCGATGACCGACTGGATAGGTGACATCGGACGACGAAATCTGCTGGTGGCCGGCGGCCTGGGAGTAGTGGCGGGAGCGCTGGGCGGGCGGACCCCGGCGATCGCGGCCCGCGCGGGCCTTTCCGAGCACCGCACGGCCGCCCAACTCGAGTCCGACCAGCAACACGCGCGCCGGCAGGTCGCGGCCTTGTCGTCGGCGCGCGGGCGGGGCGACAGCATTATCGCCGGGATGCGCGCCCGGCAAGAGCGAGCTCCGCACGGCGCGGCGGTGCTCTTCGATCACCATCGGGCCGCGGATGTACTCCTCGCCCGAGGCGAGTTGATCGTCCGGACCCCGTCGTCCAGCACGGCGAGGCTGCGAGCAGTGGGATACCAGGCGACCGCCCGGCCGGCAGTCTTCCGCAGCGGCAAACCGATCGCGGAGCTGCTCGCAGATGTGGCGACACTGCGAGCGCAAGGGATTGACGCCGGGCCGAATCTGGTCGTTCCGCTTGGCCATATCGTCAAGGGCGACGACATTCCGGTCGTCACCACCGGCCTCGGCGCGGCCGGGTCGACCGGCACGCCGGCGGTGACGGCCCGGGTGGCCTTGATCGACACGGGCATCACCGCCCAGACCCGCACCGACGGCTGGCTGGCCGGAGTGGCTCGGGGGCCGGCGGCAGTGGACCCCCTCGATGTCGTGACGCCGCTGGACCGGCTCGATTGGGGCAGCGGCCACGGCACTTTCACGGCGGGCATCGTCCAGCGGGTTGCCCCCGGCTGCGAGATCGTCGCGTACCGGTTCAGCGGTGCCGACGGCCTGGGCACCGACCAGGACGTGGCGGACGCACTGGTGCAGGCCGCCCGCGAGGGCAGCGAGGCGGGCCGGCCAACGATCATCAACGCCTCCCTGGGAACGGCAGCGATCGGTGGCGTGCCGCCGCTGGCGATGCAAGCCGCGGTAGAGCTGATCACCTCGACCTATCCGGACGTGCTGATCATCGCCAGCGCCGGCAACTTGGGCAGCACCGAGCCGGTCTATCCGGCCGCCTTCGACCGGGTCGTCGCGGTCGGCGCCCTCACCGATGACCTGCAGCCGGCACCCTTTTCCAGCCACGGCGACTGGGTGAGCTGCTCCAGCGTTGGCGTCGGCGTGGTGTCCACCTTCGTCAGCGGTGTCGAGCCGCCGGAGTCTCGACCGGATCAGGCCGATCAGGAATTCGGGGCCAACCCGTGGGCCTTGTGGAGCGGTACCTCGTTTTCGGCGCCGCAGATCAGCGGGGCCGTCGCCCGGCTGTGCGGTGAGGCTCCCGGCCTGAGGCCGCGGGCGGCGCTCGACATGCTACTGGCGGGCAAACCGTCGCTCCCGGGCTACGGGAGCACCGTGCGCCTACTCCCCGGCACCCCCATCGGGTAGGCCCGCGTCATTCGGCAAAGCACGCCGTCGGCCCGACCGGCTCGGCGTGACTGCCGGGATCGGGGTCCACAACCCCCTCGAGGCCGGGTGGATCTGTCAGAGCACCAGGCCATCAATTGAAGAATTCTTCAATTCGTGGTCTGATGCTCTGGTGGATATACCGACGACGGCTCCGTTGCTCACGTCCCTGGGGGCCGATGGCGAGTTCGCCACCACCCTGCGAGAACGCGTCGGACAGGCCCGCAGCCTGCTGGAGCGGGAGCGAGCCGAGGCGTTGGACGAGATCGGCGTGCGGGCCGCGCAGTCGCGATTGACGTACCTGTTGGCGGTCGCGGCCGACCACGAAATCGACGTCACCGAACCAGTCCGGTGCCGGCCGGCCGACGGGACGGCCTGCTGATGATCCCGTTGCACCAGGCGAAGGCCGAGCTGTTTCGCACCCTCGGGCATCCAGTGCGGATCCGGGTGTTGGAACTCCTGTACGAAGGGCCGCGCCCCGTCCATGAGTTGCTGGCCGAGATCGAGGTTGAGCCGTCAAACCTGTCCCAGCAACTGGCGGTGCTACGCCGGGCGGGCCTGGTGACGTCGTCCCGGGACGGCTCGACGGTTCTGTACACGCTCAGCACCCCTGATGTGGCAGATCTGATGCGCTCCGCGCGGGCGATCTTGACGTCGATGCTCTCCGAGCAGGAGGAACTGCTGGCTCATCTGCGCTCGGACCTCGAGGCCCGGTGAAGCGGGCCAACGCCGGACCGGACCATCGAGCGCGGGCTTGGCTGCGTGCTGCCACCGGGCCGTTGCGCTACGCCAGAGGTCAGATCGCAGGTTTGCTCCCCGGACGGGCGGATCTGGCCAGGGCCAGGCAAAACCCCAAACGGGATGTGATCGCCGGGCTCACGGTGGCGATCGTGGCTTTACCGCTGGCGCTGGCGTTCGGCGTCGCCTCCGGGCTCGGAGCGCAGGCCGGGCTGGCGACAGCGGTGGTCGCCGGCGCCGTAGCGGCGATCTTCGGCGGCTCGAACCTGCAGGTGTCGGGGCCGACCGGAGCGATGACAGTGGTGCTGATCCCGGTCGTGCATCAGTTCGGGCCCACCGGGGTGCTGATGGTCGGGGCGATGGCCGGGGTGCTGCTGATCGCGATGGCCGCGGCCAGGCTCGGTGGGTATGTCCGATACCTGCCGCTGCCGGTGGTGGAGGGCTTCACCGCGGGGATTGCCGTAGTGATCGCGCTGCAGCAGGTTCCGGCGGCACTGGGGGTGTCCGGAGCACACGGTGACAAGGTCTGGGCACTGGCCGCCGATGGCGTGCGCCGGTTCGTCCGCGATCCGCATCCGATACCGCTGCTGGTCGCCCTCGGGGTCGCGGTGATCATGCTGGTGGGTGCCCGCTGGCGACCCACGGCACCGTTCTCCTTGCTGGCGGTGGCGGCGGCCACGGGCTTGTCGTCCCTGATCCCCGGCCAACTGGCCCCGCTCGGGGCACTGCCGAGCGGGATACCAGCGCCGTCCCTGGACTTTCTGGACCTGTCCGCGATCCGCCCACTGGCGAGCGCAGCGATCGCCGTCGCCGCGTTGGCTGCCCTGGAGAGCCTGCTCAGCGCCACCATCGTGGATGCGATGAGCGTCAACGAACGGCACGACCCCGATCGAGAACTCTTCGGCCAAGGTCTGGCCAACCTGGCGGTCCCGCTGTTCGGCGGGATCCCGGCGACCGCCGCGATCGCCCGGACCGCGGTGAATGTCCGCGCCGGCGCCACCTCGAAACTGGCGGCACTGACCCACGCGGTGATTCTGCTGGTCGTGGTGTTCACCGTCGCGCCGCTGGTCTCCCGAATTCCGCTGGCGGCTCTGGCCGGCGTGCTGCTGGCGACCACGGTGCGGATGGTGGAGCTCAGTTCGCTACGCGCCATCGCCGCGGCCACCCACGCGGACGCCTTGATCCTGGTCCTGACCTTCACCGTCACCGTGGCGGTCGACCTGGTCAGCGCCGTGATCGTGGGGCTCGCAGTGGCCGTTGTGCTCGCCTTGCGGGCGGTCGCACGCAGCGCCCGGGTGCACCCGGTTCCGCTGGAACTGGGAGATCACCGCAGCGAGGAGCACGCCTTGCTGCGCGAGCACATCGTCGCCTACCGGCTCGACGGCCCGTTGTTCTTCGCCGCAGCCCACCACTTCCTGCTGGAACTGTCCGACGTGGCTGACGTGCGGGTGGTGATCCTGCGGATGTCGCGGATCTCGGCCATCGACGCGACCGGCGCCCATCTGCTGGCCGACGCCATCACCCGCCTGGAGCGGCGCGGAATCACGGTGCTGATCTCCGGGATCTCGACCGAACACGACGACGTCCTCACCGCTGCCGGGGTGGCTCAGCACCTGCGTCGCGGCGGACTGATCTTCTCCGACACCCCGGCCGCGATCAGGTACGCCCGCAACCTGCTGAACGCCCATCTGGGTGGGCCCTTTCACCCGCAGCGTGCGACCTCGGGCGAAACCCGCTCTCCCCAGTTCAGCCCGAGGGCCATCGACGCCGTCAGAAATTCCTGCATCTGAACCGGTTTGGACAGGTAACTGATGACGCCGAGACGGTCGCCGTCGACCAGGTCTCGTTCCTCCGGTGAGGTGGTCAGCACGATGACCGGTAGCGACCGCGTGACTTCTTCGGATCGCAGCCGAACCAAGACCTCGAGGCCCCCGATGCGCGGCATCAAAATGTCCAGCAGAATGATCATCGGCCGCAGCGGGGTCCGGCCGTTTGCCGGGAACAGCAGATCCAGGGCCTCCACCCCGTCGCGGGCCACGACAATCTGGCGTCCGAGGTTGACCTTCTGCAGCGCCCGGGTGGTGAGGAAGACGTCGTCGACGTTGTCTTCCACCAGCAGGACCATCTCTGAATGGCTGGCCCCACCAGAACCCTTTCGTGTGTCCATGAAACCATTCTGTCCGGCGCTCGGTGGCACCGGACCGGGAGAACTACCCGAGTTTCAGAATGCCTTGACCAGCGTTCCGACGGTGACGTGCGGGAAGCTCAGCCCTCGGAAGCCGAGTAGCGCCGTCTGGGAATACTGCAGCTGTAGGTACTCTCGGCCTTGAGGGCCCTGCACCGTCTCGATGGCGAACACCGACTCCAGGCTGAGCGTGTCGGCGTTACTGACGATGAACGGGATGTTGCCGATGCCTCCCGAGGAGGCCGTCGACGTGATCAACCGGGTGATATGGGTCAACGTCTGCCCAGCCAGCGCTTCCCGGAGCAGAACATTGGGATCATCGATCACCGCCTGCGAGATCCCCGCTGGAAGATCGGTGCGAAACCGACTTTGGGTGCTCACATCGTATTCCGGGTAGGGGTTCTTCGTCCCGGGCGGCGGTGCGTCCGATCCGATCGGAAACGGGACGGTGTTGGCTGGTGGAATCGTCGGCGTCCCTTCGACCACCACATCCTCGGTGAATCCCACGGTGCAGACCGCATTTCCGTGCGGGATGGTGGCCAGCCGGGCAACGCTCGGGTCGGCCTGAGGGCTGCTCGTCGCCGGGATGTTGAGCCAGAGGCCAGGCTCGATGTGCAAGGCCTCCCCGGTCACCCCATCGGTCACTCGGTGCAGGTAGGTCACCCCATAGAGGGCGATATCCCCCTGGACGCTGCCGCGGTTGAACACCGGCGAGCCGATGGTGGTGAACTCGATCGTCTCCCGCAGAAGGTTCAGCTGCAGGAAGAACCCGTCCGGGTTGCCGCCGGAGAAGTCCGGCCGGGCGATCATGCTGAACCCCGTGCCCTCCCAGAAGCCGGGCAGATCCTGCAGCGGGCCCAGGTTGTCGGCCAGCGTCCCCTGCGACGAGACCCCCCGGTAGATGCCGGTCTGGTCGTCCGGTCGGCCACCCTGGGCGGGGACGGCGCTGGCCCCCGGGCGGACGGTGGTCTGGTTATCGGTCATCGCAATGCCTCTCGGTGTAAGTGGACAGCTGCTTCTCCAGCTCTTCGATCGCCTGACCAGCCACCGTGTAGGCATCCGGGCACCCCGCGACCGGTTCGTCCTCCCCCGGGATCCAGAACTTCCGCCGGGTCAGGTGCAAGGACTCGAGAAATGCCGGAATTGCGTTGAACACCTCGATCAATAAAGGCCCTTCGTACCGGGGCAGCACGGCCCGCAGGAAGGTGTCCCACGGGATCCAGCTGTCGCGCACCGCCCCCCGGTCGGGAGCCGACACCTGCACGTAGTTGAGCCGGCCGGCCTGGGCGATCTCGCGGATCTCCTGCTGGAAGGCCTCGGGCCCACTGCTACCCAGGACGACGTGGGCGCTGTCGACGCAGACGCCCACCTGCCGACTCGGCACGTCGGCGAGGAACTCGAGCACGTCGCCGATCATGTTCGGGGCCGGCGTCTCCCAATGGTCCACCGGTTCGATCGCCAGCTTCACGTTCTTCTCGGCCGCGTACTCGCCGAGCTCGTTCAGGACGGGTTGGGCATCGCGGTATCGCGGCTGCACCCAGGTCTGCAGGGCATCGCTCCAGATCGGCTCATTCGCGTCCGTGGTCGGGAACAAGTTGTACGGGAAGACGATCGGGCCGCCCAGGATGGTCCCGCCAAGGGCGGCAGTGATGTCCACCCGAGACTTGAGGTACGCCAGTCCGACGGCGCGCTCGTCCGCGTACACCGAGGTCGGGTTGAACGTCCGGGTGGCGGCCACGTTGGTGGTGAACCCGAGGCCGTCCAGCCCGGCCCGGTCGAGCTCGCGCTTGAGCTGGACGTAGCTCTCCACCTCGGCACGGTGATCACGGGTGTCGTCGGGAAAGATCGGCATGTCGAAGCCGGTGTACCCGAGCTGCTGGAGCTCCTTCATGTGCCGGACGATGACCTTGGTGTATTCCGCGTCACCGGGTCGCAGGTTCGTCGTGAACATGAAGAAACTGAGATAGATGTTCCGTTCCGCGCTCATCCCGTCACCACCCCAGGACGTCGCGCAGGTACGCCCGCGCCTTCAGCGCGTACTCCAGCGGGTTAGCCTTCGCCGGGTCCTGCTCCGCCTCGACCACCAGCCAGCCCTGATAGTCGGCGGCGGCCAGCGCCTCCAGGATGGGCACGAACTCGATCGAGCCGTCGCCTGGCACGGTGAACACCCCGGCCTCGATGCCCTGCTGGAACGACAGGCCCTGCTCGCGAACCCGGCTCACCACCTCCGGCCGGATGTCCTTGAGATGAACGTGCTTGATCCGGTCCGCATGAGCCTGCGCGGCCGCGAGCGGATCGTCACCGGCGAACGCAAGATGCCCGGTGTCCAGCAGCAGGTGCACGAGTTCCGGGTCGGTGGTTGCCAGCAGCCGATCGATGTCCGCCCGCGTCATCACGCCGGTGCCCATGTGGTGGTGGTAGCACAGCCGCATGTCGGCCGAGGCGGCGATCTTTCCCAGCCGGTTCAGGCCGCTGGCCAGCAACTCCCACTCGTGGTCGTCGAAGACCGGACGGTTGGCGAACAGCGCGACCGGCAGGATGTGTGAGGAGCGGCCGAACTCGGCCACCACCACATCGGTGCCGCCCATCGCCTTCATGAACGCGAGCTGGTCCTCGAAGGTGTCGACGGTCTGCTGTTCCATGCTGTTGATGGTGAAATAGGTGCTGACCCACGGTTCGGACACCCGCAGCCCGCGCAGATCGAGGGCCGGCTTCAGGATCGCCGGGTCTGTCGGGTACTTGTGACCAATGCTGCAGCCCTGAAATCCGGCCAGCGCCATCTCGCTCACGCATTGCTCGAACGGGATGCCGATGTCGATCGAGGGAAAATCGTCGTTCCACCACAGGGTCGGCGTCACCCCGAGCCGAATCCGTTCCGGGCTGAAGTTTTTGATTTTATCGGTCATGGTCTTCCCCTTTGACTGGTAATTCCGCGGTCATACAACGAAGGCCGGAATTCGCGGTGGCTCCGCCCACGAGCCGTAGCCCGGCGCCCGAGCACCGGGTGGATTGGCGCCGATCGCACGCCAGAGCAGACCTTCGGGATAGGCCTGCGGCGAGGCCGTGAACGTGCCGTCGTTCTCCAATGCGCCGAACGTCTCCGTCCATTCGGACGGCAACTCGAACCAGACCCCGACGTACCAGAGCTTGATGATGTTCCGGGCGATGGGGCCGAGCTTCTCGTCGCTGAACAGTTCTCGGGAGAGCACTTGGGTCCGGGTCCTTCGGTCCGGGCTCTCCTCGTCCACGGTTCGCTGGTAAACGTCGAGCAACTCGCCGAGGAGCCCTTCCCCCACCACGCCGACCACCGTGTTCAGGTACGAGGGAGCCTGTCCGGTGCCGTGGAGATCGACGGACCCGAAGGCGGTGACCTCGGCGGAAAAGGCCAGAAACCGTTGCATCAGAAGATCCGTCGTCACGTCAGCTCCTCGATTGGGCAATTCGGCGTTCACTGCGCGAGTTCGAACGTCGGGGCGGCGTGCACTCCGGGACGATCCGGAAGTGGATTGCGGATCAGCCGGTTGATGTCATCTCGCAGACGGAACATCCGGGTCACCCCCTCCAGCAGCGCGGGCGGCTCTCCGGTATAAGCGCGGGTGAGGTGCGCCAGGAAATCGGCATATCCGGCGTTGAATTCCTCGGCGGCGGCATAGAGTTCAGAACCCTCCGGGTAGTCGGCCAGCCGGGCATTCTTCAACACCGGGTACACCGCGTTGAAGTCCACCTCCAGTGGCGGCCCGCTGGGATGACCCGGCTCGTCGTCCTTTTGGTAGTACTGGCGAAGCTGGATCTGCTGAAAGCGGTAATAGTGCGACAGCTCGCTCTCGTCGTCGTAGATCCCGCCGCCCAAGCCCTCGCCCTGCTCGGCGATCAGGTTGAGCGCCCTGAGGGCGGAACCGAGATCGGTTACCGGGATCGCCTCTCCCCCGCCGGAGTAGAAGTACTCCGGGGTGATCTGCCGGCCCGGATCGCCGGCGAAGAGCTGCTTTCCTTCCTGCTCGTACTCCCGATGCAGATACCGCAGGCCGCCGTCGATCGCCTGGTAGAACTCGCCGATGCTGTAGTACTGCATCCCGGGTTCGTCCGGGCTGGCAGCGAGGAGGTGCTGACCGGCGGTGCGCTGCCGGACCCGCGGGGTGTTGCCGGGAGCCTCACCCGGACGCTCGATATTCAGGCAGGTGGTCAGGGCCTCCGGGGAGAAGGCCTGGAGGTCGACCTCGAAGTCCACTTCGCCGTCCGGGAGCCGGGTCGGATACCTCGGAACAAAGCCAGGTTTGGTGAGATCTGGGCGACCACCGACCGCGTTCAGCACATTCGCCACCAGGGTGAGATGCAGCATCTCCTCTACCGCGACGGTGCGTAAAATGTGACGGGCATCCGCATTGCTTCCCGGGTGCAGCGAGTACAGCGCCGTCAGGTAGGGCGGGATCGTGGCGTGCTCCAATTGCAGCGCCGCCTCCAGGTAACTGTGGAGCTGCTCAAGACTGGTGATTCTGGGCGTGGTCATGATTCCCGCCAATCAGGTTCAGCGTGCCGACAGGGTGAGCGGAGCCCGCTCTTCACGGAGCTGCTGAACGATGTGGGTCGCGCTCTTGAAGCAGAGCGCGGCCAGGGTCAGCGTGGTGTTGGCCGATCCGATGCTCGGCATGCTGCCGGCACCGACCAGATACAGGTTCTGGTGGTCCCACGAGCGTTGGGTGACATCCACGACCGAGTTGGTCGCGCTCGTCCCCATCACGTGTGTTCCGGCGAGATGGTTGCCGCCTCGGATCCGGTAGCCATGCCCCTCGTAGCTGATGTAGCCCGGATCCGCCGGGTCATAGGTGGTGTAGTCCTCGGCTCCGAGCCGCTCGAAGATCCGGCTTGCCAACCGTCGGCTGAAGGCGGCCCCGCGCATCGTGTAGTCGGGGATGTTGAACGAGATCACCGGTCGCATGTTGCCAAGCTGATCCCGGTAGGCCGGATCGACGGTGACCCGGTTGCTCGGGTTGGCCGGCATCTCGATCATGAAGGCCAGCTGAAGCTGCCGGGAGACCTGGCTGACCAGGGCATTTCGCAGCGCTGGCCCGAACTTGTGCTGGGAATCGACGATGTTGTGCAGGTCGGTGACCGGGGCGCCGGTGGCCCAGCCCCAGCCGTCGTTGTGGATGTCGATGCCGAAGGCCGCCTGCCGGCCCCGGAAGCCTCCGCCGCGCAGATCGACGATCCCACCGGTGCAGTTGGTGCCGCGCATCGTGCCCGCGATCTCCGGCAGCAGGGCCCAGCTGAGCAGGTACGCGTGGTCCATCAGGTTGCGGCCCATCAGGCCGCTGCTGCTCTGCAGACTCGACGCGAGCATCAGCCGGGCATTTTCGATCGCACCGGCGGCGAGCACGAAGACCCGTCCGCGCACCTTCCCGGAGACGAATTCGGCGGACGACGGATCCTGATACCGGCGGAAGTCGAGGTGGCTGACCCGGCCGCTGACCGGATCGATGTTCACCTTGGTGACGACCGCCTGGGCCAGCACCTCCACCCCGTTCTCGAGCGCCTTGGCCAGCGTCTTGCCCGCGTGGTACTTCGCCTGGACCGGACACAGCGGCACGCAGTTGTTGTTCCCCTGGCAGCGACCGCCCTCCTCCACCTGGTTGGTGCTCACCGCACCGACCGGGGTGAACCCCTTTCCGCCGTCGTAGGCCGGATTCGGGATGCCGTTGCGTCCCTGCGGGAAGCCACGCACCTTCAGGGTGAAGTGCTCGCCGAACAAGTCGACGTCGGTGCCGTCGACCCCCTGCGCGACCATCTGGTCCAGGTAGGACAGTGGCAGCCCTTTCATCGGGAAGACGTAGTCCGGCGGGAACGAGATACCCAAGTACGCCTGGTCCTCGACGTCGGCCGACACGCCGATCTCACGCTCGGCCTGGCGATAGAAGGGCTCCAGGTCGTCGTAGCCGAGCGGCCAGTCCAGGCCCTGACCGAACCGGGTGGCCAGGTCAAAATCCTCCGGCAGCATCCGCAGCGTCTTGGCCTCCCAGTGCATCGTGGTTCCACCGAGCACTCGGGTGTACGTGGTGTCCGTGGAGAAGGGACCGTTCTGGACCAGGTAACTCGAGGTGTCCGGCCGACCAGGAGTGATCGGCTGCGCGTCGCCGCTGCGGGGCATCGGCGCGTTGGGGTTGACCGGGTACGGCGACTGATTGTCCTTGGAGACCGCGGAATAGAAGCGGGTCAGGTAGTCCTCGTAGCCGGTCAGGGTCAGGTCTTCGGCGGATCCTGCCTCGAGGATGAGAACCCGTTGCCCAGCCCGGTTCAACTGGTCGGCCATGATCGCGCCGGCGATCCCACCACCGACGATGACGACGTCGTATTCCACATCCGTCACGGTGGCGGGCTCGGTGCGGGTGGTCGCTCCCTGCGGAAAGATCATTGGAGTCCCTTCATCTGGTCCGGCTCCGGGTCCGGGCCGTCGACTCCATCCCATTCGAAGGTCGGGCCGGCATGTCGCCGTCCGTCCGACGGCAGCGGATTGGCCAGCAGGACGAGCGACTGGTCGCGGAGTCTGAACATGGTCGGTACGGCGGTGAGCAGCATCTCCGGACGGCCGTTGAAACCGGCTTCCAATTGGCGCAAAAGGTCCGACCAGGTCCGGTTGGCCGTGTCCGAGGCGGCGCGCAGCTCGGGGTCGGTGTAGTCGGCACCGCGCGGGTTGGCGATCATCGGATAGACGGCATCGAAGTCCACCCCGATCGGTGGCCCGCTCGGCGGGCCGGCGTTGTCGGAGCGGCGGTAGGAACGGTTGTACTTGAGTTGCTGGAACCGGAAGTAGTGGGCCAGGTTTCCGTCGGCATCGAACATCGAGCTCGGGTCGCCCTCGCCCTGGTCGACGATTTCATCGAGCGCCGCCTGAGCGGACGCCAGATCCGTGACGACGTCCGGCATTCCGCCACTGGCGTAGTAGTACTGCCGGGTGACCTGCCTGGCCGGGTCACCGCAGAACAGCGCGGGTTCGCCGAGCTCCTTGGCGGCCTGCTCCAGAGCCTCACTGATCTCGGCGTAGAACGCACCGATCGTCGCGGGTCGCGACATCACCGCGGTCGCGCCGGCCGGGTGCTTCTCCGGCCGCCGGCCGACGATCAACGGATGCTCCGGATCCATCGCCTGATGGTCGTGCTGCGGGTTCTCCACCTTCAGGAAGGCCTCGACGGCCTGCGGGCAGAACGGCAGCAGGTCGATCACCACCCCGTCCGGCAGCTCGTGCGGGTAGCGAGGGACGTGATCGGTGCCGGTCAGCCGCGGCGTTCCGCCGATCGCCGTGAGCACGTTGGCCGCCAGGACCATGTGCAGCATCTCCTCGACCACCACGGATCGGATGATCGCTGCGGCCTCGTCATTCGATCCGGGCCGCAGCGAGTACAACGCGCACAGATAGGGCGGAATCGTCGACAATTCAAGCTCGACGGCTGCCTGCAGCAGGTCTTTGAGCCGCGTGACGTTCACCCGGCCAGCTCCTTGATCAAGCGCTCCGACGTCCGCAGGGTCAGCGCGGCCATCGTCAGCGTGGGGTTGGAGGTGCCCATCGTCGGGAAACTCCCGGAGCCGAGCACGAACAGGTTGCGGTGTTCCCAGGACCGCTGGTCGGCGTCCACCACCGAGGTCTCGGCGCTGCTACCCATCACATGGGTCCCGGCGAAATGACCCATCCCGTGGTAGTGGAACACCGAGCCGTCGTAACTGACCGACGGCATCCAGGAGGCCTCCTCCGGATCGGAGCGGTCCTCGATCCCGGCCCGGCGGAAGACCTGACGATAGACGTCGGTCGCGGCGGCCATCCCGGCGAGCGTGTAGTCGTCGAGGTGGTAATTGATCACCGGGCGCGGGTTGCCGAGCGGATCGACATACCGTGGGTCGATGCTGACGTTGTTGGCCGCGGAGGGCAGTTGCTCGACCGCCACCGAGAACCGGACCTGGCGCGGCAGCGACTCCTCCAGGTGCGTGCGCAGCCGAGGCCCGAACAACTGGTGACCGGTCACCGCCGAGGCGACGCTGCTGTCCGGTGCTCCCGTGGTCGCTCGCCACCCGTCATTGCCGATGTCGAACCGGAAGGCGGCGTGCGAGGCCCGGAACGAGCCACCGCGCAGGTCGTCGATCCCGGCGGTGGACAACGGACCACGGAAGGCGCCAACCGACGTCGGCGAGAGCCCCCAGGCGTACAGCGCGGGGTGGTCCATCAGCCCTTTTCCGACCTGACCGCTCCCCCCGCTCAAGCCCGAGGCCAGCAGAAGCTTGGCGTTCTCCACCGCGTGTGCGGCCAGCACGTAGGCGCGGGCGGTCGCGGTGTGCACGGTGTGCCGCGGCGAACCAGGGTGCTCGTAGCGCTGGTACTCGACACCCCGGACCATTCCGCTGACCGGGTCGACCAGAATCCGCGAGGCGACGGCCTGCGGGATCACCCGCAGATTGCGGTTCTCTGCCTGGGCCAAGCTTTTTCCTGCGTTGTACTTGGCCTGAATCGGGCAGATCGGGGTGCAAGCTGTGTTCCCGGCGCACCGCTGGCCGAGGTCACGGGCCAGCGCCTGCCCATCGGTTCGCTCGTCGACCGCTCCGACCGGCTGATAATCGCCGCGTGGCATCGAGTTACGCGCGGCCGGGTAGTTGCGAACCTGGAGCGCGAATTGCTCTTCGCCGAGGGCCACCTCCATCCCGTCGATGGCCGCGGCCAGCACCCGATCGGAGTAGCTGGGCGGAATCCGGCGCATCGGATAGTCGTAACCCTCGGGAAAGTCGATACCGAGATGCGCCTGGTCGGCGACGTCGGCGGACACTCCGATCTCCCGCTCGGCTTGCCGGTAGTAGGGCTCCAGATCGGCATACCCGAGCGGCCAATCCCGGCCGACGCCATAGCGCGTGCGCAACTCGAAGTCCTCGGGGAGCATCCGCAGGCTGACGCCGAGCCAATGCAGGGTGGATCCGCCGAGCAGACGGGTGTAGCTGCTGGCGAACGGGTTCGGACCCTGCTGCACGAAATATCCGTCGCCGGAACGCACATCGGCGGTGTCCGGCTGCGGAGCGTTGGCCGCCGGAGGCCACGCCGACTCGGCGTTCTTCGTGGAGTTCGCGTAAAAGTGGCTCACGTGCCGGGTGTAGCCGTCGAACGTCCACGCGGTGTCCGGTCCAGCCTCCAGAACCAGCACGCGCAGCCCGGCTCGGGTCAGACGCTTGGCGCTGAGCGCACCGTTGACCCCGGCACCCACGATCACCACATCGTAGTCGGCGTCGTCATTCATCGACCGCTCACCTCCTTCCCGCCCGTGTTTCCGACTGGGCTGCCGCCCGTGTTTCCGACTGGGCTGCCGGTTCGGGTGGCAGCGACCAGGCCCCAAACCCCTGCTGGCGCGCGCCGGCTGGATGCGCTCCGGCCGCGACCCATTGCAGCCCGCCCTGATACGCCTGAGCCGACACCACCCGGTCCGCGTCCAGCGGTGACACCCCATAAGCCGTCCGCCAGGTGTCCGGCAGCCGCGTCCAGGTCCCGCAGAACCACATCAGGATGATGTTCCGAGCTACCGGCCCCAGCTTCGGATCGGCCAGAATCGATTCGACGTCCGTTTCGTGGTCTGCACCAACCGGGATCTCACCGACGGCTTCGAGGAGTTCGTCCAGCACACCGTCCGGCAGGACCGCGTCAATGGCTCGCAGATAGGTGTCCGTGAGTCCCGTTCCCAGCAACTCGACCCGGCCGAATCCGGTCAGAGCAACGGAAACAACCAGAAAACGATCCGTTCGGTCGTCCGACCCGCCCGGGCTCCGAGCCGGACGGGTCCGATCTTCGTTCACGGTCACGGTTCAGCCCTGCACGTGGCACGAGGTTTTGGCCCGGACGGCGGACAGGAACGCCGCGTAGCTCCAGGTGAGATCCCGGACGCTCTTCTCGTATCCGGTCCAACCGTCGAACTGTTCGCTCAGCTCCAGGTTGTCGCTGTGATAGATGATGGCCTTGAGCATCGCGTCGCCGGCCTGCTCGAGCGCGGCCACCACGGTCGGTAGCGGCGCCCCCGCACCGACGCCGACCTGATCGAAGAACGCGCTAGACAGGTCGTCGTACGGGACCGCACCGCTGGTGGCTATCTCATTGGCCAGCCGGTAGTAGAGCTCGGCGAAATTGGCCGTGCACAGGGCCCACGGATGCCCGCCGATGACATGGTCGGCCATGTCTCCGTCGTAGGTGTCACCGGGATAGCGACCCATCATCGGCCCGACGCCGCGCGCGCGGTCCGCCACGTTGATGGCGTAGGCAGCGGCACCGCCCTCCGACCACTGTGCCCGCAGCAGCCCCGCGGTGGCGAGCAGCTTGGTGTCCGTCACCGGGATCGCCCCGTAGATGGCGGCCATCACAATGTCGATGTTCGGGTCGTAGCCCGGCCCTGCGGGATTCACCGGCGCACCCTGACCGGGAGCCTCTGCCAGCAGAGTGAGGTAGCGGGTGCCGTCCCAGTGCCCCTGCAGGGCGTTCTCCAGCCAGGTGATGGCTTCGCTGGTGCCAGGAGGTACGGCGATCCCGTCCGGTCCGGACGAGATCGCCCGCAGGCACCGGAGCTGAGCGGCGCGAGCGAAGAACGAATAGCCGGAGTGCTCTTCCCACAGATTGGTGGTCGGCTCTTGGTAGGCCCCCAGCAGGAAGCTGAGGTGCTTACCGATGATCTGTTCGGCAATCGCCCTGGTGTTCGCGTCGAGCTGGGGAAAGGCCTGGAGCAGGGCCAGGGTCTGCAAGGCCGGGCCGTCGCTCTGCTCGGTCCACGGGCGGGACTGGCCCTCGATGGTGAAGCATGCATGCGCCGCCGTGGGCGTGGCGTTGTCCTGGCAGATCTTGGCGAAGTTGACGTAGTCGATCAGCGGCTGGACCCCGGCACCGGGTGTGGTCGGCAATTCAGCGGCGACGATCTCCATCGCGGTGATCGCTGCGTCTCGCGTCCAGTTGAAGACATAATCCTGATCCACGCCCGGCGTGCTGGCCGGGAATGAGGGGGCCGCAACGACACATCCGGGAATGGAGAACTTGGTCGAATCAGTGGGATCGGCGAATCTGTATCCGTCGCTGGCGACATTACGCAGCAGCAGCGCGAACATATGCTGGGCAACCGCCTGAAAGTCGGTTTCCGGCATAGCGACCTGAGTGCGCTGGGCCGGCACCGCAGCATTTGTTGAGGCGGACCTTGCCCGGACGAACTGGGCATCCGAGCCGACAGCGGTTGTGGTCATGATGAGAGCTCCAAAATCGAGGGTCGCCGATACCGAGATCTGAACGAAGGGTCGGCACTTCCGATAGCCGAGGGGAATTTGGTCAATGCGCGACCGCCGACCGACCACGGCCTTCGCCCCTCGAGAGTGCCATTCGCAGCGAACTAGCTTGGAACGGCTAATCTTTCGGGATATCAGGCCCTCGACCGGTGCGTGACCAGGCCAGCTCATTGACCACCGTTGTGCCGTCAGCCAGAGGCATCGGCGGGGTCTTGAGGATGAGTTCGTCGTGCTCGAACGCGAGCGGGCGGATTTGTTGTTCGCTGCTCCAGTTCGGAAACAAGCTACTGTCGATGTCGTGCACGACAGTCTCACCCTGCACCGTGTAGGTGCCGAAATAGGCGAGGTAGCTGGAATACGCATCCGCCCGCGCGGTCACATCGCCGCCGAGTGGATCGCTGGTGTTGAGTACAGGCCGATCGGGACCGGCTATCTGCACTGCCATTTGGCCGTCCGGGGTATAGATGAGCAGCCCACGCGCGGTTGCTCCGAGCGGGTAACTAACGGCCCCGTCCGACGCGATTC
>DATINJ010000134.1:0-2559 GCA_035474375.1 Kineosporiaceae bacterium
CCGCACCTGCTGATCGATCATTCGGGGAACGCTGCGCTCAATCTGTCGCTCATCGACGGCAAGGTGAGCAGCCCGGACGGCGATGATCCGCAGGTGTCCGGCTACCTCCGGTCGGCGGCCCGGTGGCGGCCTGGCGCGCGCTTGATCGTGCTGGCCAGGCCCGAGCCGGAGCCGCCTACGGAGAGGATTTTCCAGTCCGTGCTCGGCCTCGGGCTGACCTTGGGGATCCGGCTTCGGACGGCCGATCGGCCACGCCTACCGCCGGCGCCGAAAATAGCGTCCTGGCGGATTCAGGTCCTCTCCGCAGCCGAGGCCGAAGCGGTGACCGGACCAGTCGGTGCGGAGAGAGCAGCCGGTACAGAGGGTGCAGGCGGTACAGAGGGAGCGGCGGGGTTGGTCGGAACCGGCTTGGCCAGGCGGCAGGTGCGGTTCGGCCCGGTCAGCCCGAGCCTGGTCACGGCTGTAGCGGAGCTCCAGGCCAGGTTCGACTCCAGCCTTCGCCGAGCGCTGGCCATCGGCAGGCTGGCCCCACTCCCGGTTCCCCAGCAGGCGGCGCCGGTGCGGATCGACCTGACGACGCTCGAGCCCTCCCTGGAGAGGCTGAGCGAAGCCTTTCCGAACACCGACATCTGGCTGTGCACCAATCTCGATGGATGGAGCTGCTTCGTCGGCGAGCCGCACAAAATTTCAGTATGCGGTGCAGCGATTCTGGAGATTGTCGCTCAGTTGGTATCCGGGTAGATCGGGCCCGGAGCGCTTGGTGGTGGATGTTGATGGATGAGCAGCTATCGGTGGCGACGGAGCTTTTGAGAAGATTGGCGGTGGATCGCCGAGCGGCCGGAGCGAAACACCGGACGGCGACGGCAAGCGATGACAAACGGCGACAGCGAACGGTGGCGGGAAGCGTGGAGCGTCGTGAGTGACATTGTGTTGAGCAAGGACAGTTGGGCGCAGTACGCGGAATATGCGCGACATCTGGACGCGGTGCGGGCCGAGGAATCCGCCAGAACGGCCGGCATGCGCGAGGCCGTGGCCGAGATGACCGGGCACGCCGATGACCTGGAAGCCCGACTGCGAGGCCAGGGCGGGATGCTGATCAAGCTAGCCACCACCCTTCGGCTCCGCCGGCCCAAATTGACGCCGATTCCGCCGGAAGGAGTGGTGGATCCGCCGATCGCGCTGAGTGAGTTGGCCGCCATCATCGACCGGGGGGACGCCGACGCTCTGCAGGCGGCGACCCGCGGTCAGTATCCGGCGCTGCTGCCGGCGTGGTCGGGGACGCCGCGGAGCCTGCTGGTCTACGGCATCGCAGCGCTCGCCGTCCTCGCCTTGCAGGGCCTCGCTTTCTCCCAGAATGGCACCGAAACCAACCCGTTCATGGTGCTTTTCGTGTTCCCATTGATCGGTTTCGTGATCGGTTACGTGGTGCTCAATCTGGGTAGCCGAACCCGAACCGCTACACCACCGCCAAATCTGCCCACCCGCTTGGGCTTCCTGCTCTGCTTTCTGATCGGACCCCTCGCCGCGCTGGTAGCGGTGCTGACATCGCTGCAGTCCGGACGAGGCTCCAGATGAACTCCTGAAGACACACGAATTAAATACGTTGTGGTCCTCGGTCCGAGGGCTCTACCCTTAACGAGTCGTCATAGCGCGATCATCAAGGCCGCCCCGAAGGGGGCACGGCCCGACCAGAGTGGGGAGGTGGCAGTAATGGGAATCAACTTGGCAGCTGATGCCGCGTATGCGGCGTCCCGCCTGACCTGTGTCGCTGTCGCCTCCGATCTCGAGGTCTACCAGCGCGCAGTCACGTTGGCGGGTCCGAGGGGACAGGTCTGCCCGTCTACGGGTGGCGCCGGCTTCCGCGCGTTCACGTGGCACGGCAGCGATCTGTCCGCTCAGCACAGCTCGACCGTTCCAAACGGTTCCGAGCGGCCCAGCATCGCTGCCCGTAAAAGCGCCGTCACCGGCGCCTCGCGCGTCATGAACAGCATCCAGCTCAGCAAGCCCCGTACCGGGTACTGCGCCATGAGTGGCACCGGATAGGTCTTTCGCCTATCGGCCTCACTCAAGCCGCGGACCCCCGCTTCGGGTCCGCGGCTTTTTCGTTGTCTGACTCGAAAACCACTCGGTACTTCGATCCAACAGACCGACAGAAACGATCCGGTGCACCCGACCGGGTAATGAAACCAAGGGGATGAACACCGTGCAGCTCACCGCCCTACTCGACGCATTGGTGGAAGAGGTCGACGTGGCCACTTACACCGACATGCCGTGTCGGGTGTTCGACGCGGAGCTCTGGTTTGCAGAGTCTCCGGCGGATGTCGAACGCGCCAAGACCCTTTGCCAGGACTGCCCTGTCCGGACCGAATGCCTCGCTGGAGCTCTGGAACGCCACGAACCGTGGGGTGTCTGGGGCGGCGAGCTGTTCGCGGCCGGCGTTGTGGTCCCGCGCAAGCGGCCCCGTGGACGGCCCCGGAAGTGCGTAGCGGCCTGATCGCCGCTCACCCGCACTGCCAGGACGTCCTGCGCGGTGCGCCGGCAGTCTCTGCCGGCGCACCG
>DATINJ010000135.1:0-16072 GCA_035474375.1 Kineosporiaceae bacterium
GCGGTCGGCCTGGAGGAGAAGCGCAAGGCGCGGTCCCGGGCGCTGTCCGGTGGCCAGCGCCGCCGGCTCGACGTGGCGCTCGGCATCATCGGCCGCCCTCGGTTGCTCTTCCTGGACGAGCCGACCACCGGCTTCGACCCGCAGGCCCGGCACTCGTTCTGGGATCTGATCAAGCAATTGCGAACCGACGGCACGACCATCCTGCTGACCACGCACTACCTGGAAGAGGCCGAGCAACTGGCCGACCGGGTAGGGGTGATCGCCGGCGGAGCGCTGCTCGCGGTGGACACCCCCGCCCAGCTGGGCGGCCGGGCGGCCCACCAGGCCCGGGTGGTTTGGACCGAGGATGAAACCCGCCGCGAAGAGTTCACCGCAACCCCGACCCAGCTGGTCAGCGAGTTGGCCGGCCGGTTCGACGGCGAGGTTCCCGGCCTGCAGGTGCTGCGGCCGAGCCTGGAGGACATCTACCTCGGCATGATCCGCGGCGACCGCACCACCGAGCCCCGACCGGCCACCTTCGACCTCGATCCGACCAACAGCGACGGGAGCCTTCGATGAGCGCCGACCTCACCACCGCGGCCACCGAGGCCCGACTGCCTTCGGCGCTCAGCCTCGGACTCGCCCGGACCGGACTCGAGGTCAAGGAGTTCTTCCGGCAACGTGACAGCTTCATCTTCACCTTCGCCTTCCCGGTGATCCTGCTCTTCATCTTCGGGTCGGTGTTCAGCGACCCGATCGCCCCGGGCGTCTCCTTCACCCAGTACTTCGCCGCCGGCATGGTGGCCTCGGGGGTGATGCTGTCCAGCTTCCAGTCGCTGGCCATCGGGATCGCGATCGAGCGCGACGATGGCACCCTGAAGCGGTTGCGCGGCACCCCGATGCCGTTGGCGTCGTACTTCCTCGGAAAGATCGGGCAGGTACTGGTCACCAGCGTGATCCAGATGGCCATCCTGCTCACCGTCGGAGCCCTGGTGTTCGGCCTGAAGCTGCCCACCGATCCCGCGCTGTGGCTGCGGTTCGTCTGGGTCTTTGTCCTGGGGACGACGGCCGGCACCATCCTCGGGATCGTCTACTCCTCGGTGCCGCGCTCGGCCAGCAGCGCGTCGGCCGTGGTCAGCCCGGTGGTTCTGGTGCTCCAGTTCATCTCCGGGGTGTTCTTCGTCTACAGCGACCTCCCGGGCTGGATGCAGACGATCGGTTCGTTCTTTCCGCTGAAATGGCTTGCGCAGGGCATGCGTTCGGTCTTCCTGCCAGCTGAGTTCGAGGCCTCCGAGGCGGCTGGCTCCTGGCAGCTGCCGCAGATGGCACTGATACTGGCTCTCTGGTCGGTCGTCGGCCTGGTGCTCGCCTTGCGCACCTTCCGCTGGCAGCGCCGGGACGCGGGATAGCCCGCCGCTGGCCGGACGACGGAAAACAGGAAGGGTAATCACGGATGACGCCGAAGCCAGTGCCCGCCGAGAACCCGGATCGCGATCACGTCTGGGTTCGCGCCGAAATCGGTTGGCAGATCGCGTTCTGGTCAATTCTGGTCGGGGCCGTGATCGTGCTGGCTGGCTCCGACGTGACCGGCCCCCGGCGCTGGCTCGGTTTCGCTGCCATCGCCGCGCTGGGTCTCGGTTATGCCGTGCTGCGGCCGGACGCGTCCGCGAACTCCGCACGCCGAGACCACAGTTACCTGGCGATTGTGATCGTCTGCTGTGGCTTGGCGGTGGCCGCCGAACCCAACCTGTCATTGCTGCTGTTCATCGCCTACTCGCACGTGAACATGTTCGCGAGCTCCCGGCAGCAGGCGCTGACCTTCGCCGTCGCGTTGACGGTCAGCTGCGTCATCGGGTTTCTCAGCGCCAGCGGCTGGTCGACCGACGAGTTCTGGGTAATCGTTCCGACGATGGGCGCCAGCCTGATCTTCACCGTCCTGCTCGGCGCCTGGACCTCGCGAATCATCGATCAGTCCCGAGAACGCGCCGAGCTGATCGAGCAGCTCGAGACCACCCGCAGCGAGCTCGGCGAGGCCCACCATGCCCAGGGCGTGATGGCCGAGCGGGAACGGATGGCGCGAGAGATCCACGACACCCTGGCCCAGGGCTTCACCAGCATCATCATGCTGGCGCAGGCGGCGAGGGCGGAGATCGAGGCACAGTCCGCCGACGTACTTCCGGCGAGCGACTGCCGTCCGGCCATAGACCGCCTGGATTCGATCGAGGTCGTCGCCCGGGAGAACCTCGGCGAAGCTCGCGCCCTGGTCACGGCGTTTTCCCCGTTCGCACTGGAAGGAGCGACCTTGACGGACGCGATTCGACGGCTGGCCCAGCGGTTCGGGGTGGAGACCGGGGTAGCGATCGACGTCGAGGTGTCGGCGCCGTCCGGAGACCTGGTCGGGCTCTCCAGAGATCGAGAGGTGGTGATCCTGCGCACGGCTCAGGAGGCGCTGAACAACGTCCGGCGGCACGCCCGGGCCCGGCTGGTCACGGTGCGCCTGGCAACGCAGGGCACCCAGGCGTCGGTCGAGATTGAGGACGACGGGATCGGCTTCGCGCCCCAGACGCCGGCCGGCTTCGGCCTGACCGGGATGCGCGATCGCGCTCGGGACGCCGGCGGCGAGCTGGACGTCACCAGCACGCCGGGTACTGGCACTCGGGTCAGCCTCCGGTTGCCGATCAGCGAAGGCCATCCGGGGCCCGCTGCTGATTCGGGGCCCGCCGCTGATTCGGGGGCCGCTGTTGATTCGGTGCTCGTTGACCAGGTGCCGTCGTGATCCGGGTGCTGATCGTCGATGATCATCCGATCGTTCGATCCGGGTTGGTCGGTTTGCTCGGCATCGAGGCGGACATGGAGGTCGTCGGGGAGGCCGGTGACGGCGAGGAAGCGATCGCTCGGGCGGCCACGCTGCGCCCCGACGTCGTACTGATGGACCTGCGGATGCCTCGACTGGACGGCGTCGGGGCCACCGCCCGGATCACCACCGAGTTCCCGTCGTCCCGAGTGCTGGTGCTGACCACCTACGACACCGACGCCGACATCATCCGCGCGGTGGAAGCTGGGGCGAGCGGTTACCTGCTGAAAGACACTCCCCGGCTGCAATTGGTGGAGGCGGTGCGAGCGGCGGCCCGCGGCGAGACCGTGCTGGCTCCGCCGGTGGCCGCCCGTCTGGTCTCCCGGCTGCGCTCCCCCGCCGGCGTTTCCTCCAGCTCGATGCCGGTGCCGGTCAACCCCCTGACCCCCCGCGAGGTGGAGGTTTTACGGGCGGTGTCGCGCGGCTTGTCCAACGCCGACATCGGCCGGGAGCTGTTCATCGGCGAGGCCACCGTGAAGACGCACCTGCTGCGTGCCTTCGCCAAGCTCGGCGTCGACGACCGGACGCGCGCGGTGACCGCCGCCATGGAACGCGGCATCCTGCCCCCACCCACCCTGCGCTGATCCTCAGACCTCACTGGCCAGATGGACGTCCGTGATTCCCAGCCAAGCCAGCGCTTCGGCCAGTTCCCCGACCTTCGGTAACAGGTGCAGCCGGGCGTTCCAGTGGAACTGGTCGTACCGCCACGCGGCGACGAACTCGGCCAGGACTTCCGGGGACAGCCGGTTCAGCGCCTCCCGGGCGGCGGCGACCGAGCGAAGCACGCTGGCGATCTCGTAACCGTCCTGGGTGCGGGTGCGGCGCTGACGGCGTTTCCACAATCGGCGCTCGATACCGTCCAGCATCTCTTGACGGTGCCGGATCACCTCCCGCCAGTGCTCGGGCAGACAACCGACCAGCACCGAACGGCCCTGATGCACGAGCTCATACAGGCCCTCCGCCAGGACGTCGCCGAATTCCTCGCCAGTGGCCCGCTGGGGATCCAGAAATGGATTGAATTCGAGCTGGCGCACCGAGCCCAGGCAGCCCACCTGGCGCCGAACCACGAAGTCGTGCCAGAACAGCCAGTCCTCGTTGTAGACCGGAGGGAAGAACGGCATCTGCTCGGTCAGGTCGACCAGGAGAGCGCCGGCTCCGATGAAGACGTCCTGGCGCCGACCAAGCAGCGCGTCCCAGGGGCGAGTAACCGTGCGTAGCGCATGACAAACAACCGAGTTGTCTGGAAAGTCCACCGGTCGCCAGCCAACGACCCGCGTTCCGGTCGCGCTGACGGCGGCCGCCGCCGCGGTGACCTCGGCCGCCGCCAAGCCTCGGATGTCATCGTCCAGGAACAGCACGCGTTCCCAATTGAGCATCCGGCCGAGCAGGAGCGCCACGTTCCGCTTGTTCGAGGTATCCAGATACGGCGCTGCGGAGAACCGCAGCAGACGCCGCGTGCGCAGGGCGAAGAGCGGGTGTCGCGGTGTCGACGAGACCGTGACCGCGGCCCCCCGAATGGTCCGGAACATCGCCTCGGTCGCCAGCGCCCGCGCCTGTCCACTACACAGCACCAGGATCGGGCAATCCAGGTCGCGCGCCAGGTCGATGGCGAAGGTGAGGTTTCGGATCGGCCGATTGGTTGGAACCACGATGGCATCCACCGTCGCGGAGGCTTGGCGGCGATGAACTCCGGTCAGGAGGGAGCGGTGCGATCTGCGCTGGCGCGGTGAAGGCGCTGGGCTGTCGAGCCAAGACATCGAGCCCTCTCCGCCGGTGCCGACGGAATCGACTCACCGAAGCTCCGCCGTCACTCCCCTGGTGGGCACCGGAACGGCGGATCGGAGTTGTGGGGCCCCGACACGACTGACCGCATCATGGTGTCTCGTCCGGAATCGGATGACAAGTCCCTGGTAGTCGAGGCGCCCGCACTCAGGATGCAGGTACCAAGGAGGCACTGACGTCCGCGAAGACGGGGCGCTGCACTGCGGACCAACCGCCCGGTGCCTTCCCATCCCGCAGGCACTCCAGAACGTCCCGGGGTATCGGGCGGGATTCCAGCTGGACGATCTTCTCCAGGTGTTTCCGCCAGATCTTTTGATCGTTGCGCCAAACCCGGACGTAGCTCGCGAGATCCTCAGCCTTGAACTGGTAACTGGCTCGCTCCGCAGCCTGCAAAGCCGAGGAGATAAGCCGTCGCCGTTCTACGGGAAGGTCCGGAGAATTGACCGAGAGGTCAGAAATCATATGTTTGATGGACGTTCGCCTACCCTTAATAGCCCTCCCCCAGTAGCCAGGATGGAGATCTTCACCGCAGCCGGCCTGCTGACTCAGAACCGCATTGAATTTCCGACCGTAATCCTCCAACAAATTCATCAGACATTCTGCAATCGTGTCACCGGCCTCTTCGGACCTGGCTCGACTGGGCAGGAATGGGTTGTACTCAAGCTGCCGAACGCGGCCGGCCCAGCCCAGCACCCGGCGCGGGGTCCGCGAATTCGCGGCGAGCGCGATAACGAAGAGCCAGTCTTCGTTATAGATGTCTGGAAAGTAGGGCACCCGTTCGCCGCAACGCACCAGCAGTGCCCCGCCGCCGATGAATACGCCCTGGTCCATACCAACAGCGCTGCGGGCATGCCCGAACAGGGAGTTGTCATTGAAATCCTCCAATGTCCAACCGACGGCAAGCAGTCGTGACCGGAGGCGCATGGTCTCCAATGCGCCCTCCAGACCACCGATGTCCAGGGTCGGCCCGGAGGCGGCGACTGAGACATCGTCGTCCATAAACAGGACATAATCCCAGCCCAGGATGCGGGCAAGCACGAGTGCCAGGTTACGCTTACGCCCCACATCGTTGTCTCGATGCAATTTGCTCGCCTTTAGCGTCGCGGTACGCAGGCGCGGCAACCAGGACTTGTCCAATTTATCGAAATCTAGCAAGATCAGCTGATGGCCAAGTTGCTCGGCCAACTGCGGCGGAAAATCCTTGACCAGGGCTTTCTTGCTGCAGCAGACGATCAAGTAGGTTTCTCTGGCCAAGGCGAGATTGGCCGCCTGCACCAGGCCGGGCAGTTCCTGCTCGAAGGTCCGGCAAACCGGGACGAAGATACAGCCAAGATCCGCCGAACTTTGCCGCTTGGCAACGGCTTTCGAAATGTCGAGCAAGAACCCTCGATGGCTCGATCGGTACCTGACGGCCAACCTGAGCAGGAGATCTGGCCAGGGGAAATAGGCAATCGCCCAAGCGGCCAGCCGTCTCGCGAGCGAGGCGACCAGCCGGGAAACCAGCCGGGCGAGCACATCAAGACCACGTGATGAAGTCAAAGCAGAGCGCTCCGGATCAAGTCTGGCGCGTCACACCGTCCGGCCTGCAGCGGCGTTCTACGCGAAATTTTGGGAAGACATTCGCAGGCGGCTCGCGGCCCGGCTGAGATCCGGGGAAATTGTCTTATCCGCGATCACGGCAACCTGGAACAAGATCCAGAAGTCCTCTGGATCCACGGCTTTGGTCAACCATTGCTCATTACGAGTGCGGAACGTGGCATCGGTGAAAGCACGAACCGCGCCATATGTTCCACGGCTGAACATCCCACAGAGCATGGTCAGCTTCGCGTCTGGATTCAGCGGACTGCGGGACCGGATGATGAAGGCCACATCAGCCGACAACTGCGGCGCCCCCCGGGCGTAGAGACGCGGACGGTCGTCCAGGGTCTCGTCGCGCAGGAATCGAGGCTTGTAAACCTCTATCTCTTCGGCTTTCTCAGGGTCACCGGTAGGCGCGCCTGCGCTGTCAATGGACACACAGAATTCACCATCGAATTCATCGTCACCGCCCGGTGGCCACCGGGCACTGATCGGCGAATTGAGCTGCTTCTGCAGGGCGGACACGGTCATCGTGTCGCCCTGAGGCAAGGGACTCCGCTCGGCGTCCCCATTTCCCAGCACCACCAGGTGACCAGTCAGTTGATCGGCGGACGCAATCCGGTCGTACGTTAGCCAGCGGACATCCGCGGTCGGGTTCTCCGCCCGGATATGTCCAACTAGTTCGAGAAGTGCATCGATATCGCCGTTACCTAGATTCTGAACGGCATTGGGATGCGAGGGATTCGTAGCGTACTGCACCGCTGGCGGCAAATTCCCTTGCTCCCCAGCGGCGGAACTATAGCCCAACTGGGCCTGACTCAACGGAGTGCAAAGAATAGTGATGGGTTGGCCGTCCGAAAAATACCAGAACCGACCACCGAGAGCGCCGGTTTCCCGAGTCCGGGGCGCCGAGCCGTCGAGAGCTTCCTCGCGCAGCCGAACCAATTCGTCGATCAACTCACCCCGGACCCGCTCTTCCTCGGCGGTGAGATCTTCGGACGGGACCAACGCCGGCGGACGCTGCTGGGTGGACCGCCGACTGGCGAAGAACCGGGCGTAGCCGTTCAACCGTTCCTCCGGTGGGACGGCCGTGCCGTTCTCCCAGGAGCTGACCAACCCGGCACTGAGGCCCAGCGCATCGGAAAGCTGCCGCTGCGTGACGTTCCAGTTGACCCGAAGCGCTCGCAAACGCTCGCCAAGGCGGTGGCCCTGCGGCGACATCGCGGTCATTACAGTCCCAGCTCTCTTTCAGTGACTTCAGTTGCCCGACTGAAGTACAGCTAATCATAGTTCAAACCGACACACAGCGGGGTTGTCAGAACGTTTCTCTACATAGAGTGAAAACTCGCCCAATTTGTGACGCTGCGTAGCGACTCCTCCACTTGAGGGGTTGCTGAGGAAAAAGCTCTTGTGCTAGCTGCTAACAGGCCCGACACTGAAGCTTCAGCTGCTTCAGCTGAACTATAGCTCTCAATTGAGAGTCAGCTGGTCAACGGCGACCAGCTGCGGGGGCGGGGCCGCCAACGCATCAATATCCAGCACCGCAGGAGGAGCACCAAGAAACTTCGCCTCAGGAGGCACCAGATGTTCGTCGCCAGCGTCCACAGCCTTGCACCAATAGCGTCATTGACCGCTTCGAGCAGCAGCTCCGACGGCGGACCGTCCCTCCTTTTGATCGCCCTCGTCGTGATCGTCGCCATTTGGGTCGTCTCGTTCGTCGGCCGCTCGGCCTCGACCGTGGTTGTCGTTGAGAAGCCGGCCGGCTCGTTCCTGGGATTCGCCTTGATCGCGCTCGCTCTAGGGATTCTGTATTTCGTGTACATCGCACCGAGTTCCGGGCTGACCTAGGGGTTGATCCCCGGGCGGCAGCACAGAGCAGCAGTTCAGGCGGGGTAAGGCTCACAGAGGGGAGAGCCGCGATCCCCGCCTGAACGAAGCCTGGAACCGGCTCGGCGGCATCTTGTACCCGTCGAGAACGCACCCATGGCCAGAAGAAGCATCAGCAACTGGCAGAATCTGTTCATGCAGCGCCCTACTCCGCGCGACGATCTGACTACAGATCGTGCCCGAACAGTAAATGCCCCATCTACCGCATCACCCAACGCTGGAACCAGCGCCAACGGAACCATCCTTACCCGGTCCGTCGAAGCCCTTCCGAAAGCTCACCTGCACTTGCACTTCACCGGCTCGATGCGGCCGCAGACCTTGAAGGACCTGGCGGACAAGCACCGCATCCGGCTGCCGGAGTCGCTGCGTGAACATCATTTGCTCCGGCTGACCCCCGACGAGCGAGGCTGGTTCCGGTTCCAGCGGCTGTATGACGCCGCCCGGGCCTGTGTGCGCGACGAGGAAGACATGCGCCGGCTGGTGATCGAAGCGGCCGAGGACGACGCCGCCGAGGGCTCCCGCTGGTTGGAGATGCAGGTCGACCCGACGTCCTACGCCCCGCACGTCGGTGGACTCACCCCGGCGCTGGAGATCGTCCTGGACGCCGCCCGGGACGCCACCCGGTCCACCGGCTGCTCGGTCGCGATCATCGTTGCGGCCAGCCGGATGCGGCACCCGCTGGACGCTCGGATCCTGGCCCGCCTGGCCGCCCGGTATGCCGGCGAGAGCGCCGGGACCGTGGTCGGCTTCGGGCTGAGCAACGACGAGCGCCGCGGTGAGACCGAGGAGTTCGCCGGCGCCTTCCGGATCGCCAAGAACGCCGGCTTGGCCAGCGTCCCGCACAGCGGAGAGTTGCTGGGGCCTGGCCACGTCCGGCGCACCCTGGAGCATCTGCAGCCGGACCGGCTCGGCCACGGCGTCCGTTCCGCGGAGGATCCGACGACGCTGGCCCGGATCGTGGACGCCGGAGTCGCCCTGGAGGTGTGCCCGGCCAGCAATGTCGCGCTCGGGGTCTACCCGACGATGACCGAGGTGCCGCTACGGACCTTGATCGACTCCGGGGCCCGGATCGCGCTCGGCGCCGACGACCCGCTGCTGTTCGGCCCGAGACTCGCCGAGCAGTACCAGGCGGCCCGGGACGTGCACGGGCTGGACGACGGCGCACTGGCGGGGTTGGCGAGCGGATCGATCGAGGCCTCCTGCGCCCCGGCTGAGATCAAGAAGCGCTTGCTGGCCGAGACCGCCGAGTGGCTGCACAGTGCGCCAATCCATGCTGAGCCAACCCCCGCTTGAGCCAACCCCGCTTGGCCGACCCTCGCTTGAGCCCGCCCCTGCTGGCCTATTCGGACTCTGCCCTAACTTGCGGCGATCATGCACTTGGGAGGCGCGTCAGCGCCGGCGTGCCCGCTTTGAGGTGGGCAGCCGTGCATGATCACCGCCCATCAACGGGCAACCGTGCATGATCGCCACAGGTTTTGAATTGCCGGGCGACCCTGCTTGAGCGGGCCCTGCTTGACCCAACCCCCTGCTTGAGCCGGGCCCTGCTTGAGCTGGGCTACTCGCCGACCGCGCCGCCGGCGAGTTCGCAGACGATGTCCAGCTGCCCGAGGTGGCGGGCATATTCCTGAACCAGGTGCAGAAGAATGCGCTCCAGCGTGGCCGGTTCCGCGCCGTCCCACCGCTCTCCCGGCTGCCCGACGGCCGCCAGGTCGTTGGCCAGCACCACGGCTCGGCTCCGAGCGGCCTGGGTGTGCAACGCGGCGACGAGGTCGGTCAGGTTCTCCTCCGGCGACACGTACCAGCGCCCGTCCTGCCAGTCGGCCCACGGCTCGGCCACCTCCCGGCCCTCAAAACCCCACTCCAGCCAGCGCACTTCGACCTGAGTCAGATGCTTGAGCAACTGGATCGGCGTCCAGCCGGTCGGCAACCGGCTACTGCGCAGCTCCGCCTCCGGCAGGCTATGCAGCTTCGTGACCAGTTGGGAGCGGAAGTAGTCGAGGTAGCCGAGCAGCACCTCGCCCCGTGACTCGATCGCGGTGGTGGGCCCGGGGAACGGCAGGCTCACAGCGCGCAGTTCACCAACTCGGGTTCAGCGACCAAGTGGACGCCGAACGCCGCCTCGACACCGTCGCGAACCTCTCGGGCCAACGCCAGCAGATCGGCGGCCGAGGCCGAGCCGCGGTTGGTCAGCGCCAGGGTGTGCTTGGTGGACAGGCTGGCCGGCCCCGGCAACCCATAACCCTTGGTGAAACCGGCGTGCTCGATCAGCCAGGCGGCGCTGGTCTTCACCCGGCCGTCAACGGTCGGCCAGCGGGGGGCTGCGGTCGGCAGTCGGGCGGCGGCGTCCTCGACCGACAGCAGCGGGTTCGTGAAGAACGAGCCCGCGCTCCAGGTGTCCTGATCCTCGGCGTCCAGCACCATGCCTTTGCCGCGGCGCAGTCCGAGCACCGCCGTCCGGACATCGGCCAGCGGCACCCGGTCACCGATCGCCACCCCCAGGGTCCGGGCCAGCTCGGCGTATTTCACCGGTTCGGATCGGTCTGCCACCACCAGCTGAAAGGTCACGTCGAGGACGACGTACCGGGGCCCGCCACGAAAGCGTTCCCGCTTGAACAACGAGTCCCGGTAACCAAAGTCACACTCGGAACCGGCCAGGGTGCGAATCCGGTTCTGGACCCGATCCCAGGTTCGGACGGTGGCTACCGAGCCCGCCACCTCCTGGCCGTAGGCGCCGACGTTCTGCACCGGGGTCGCCCCGGTCGAGCCGGGAATCCCGGACAGTGCCTCGACACCGATCCAGCCGGACTGGACCGCCTCGGCGACGAACCCGTCCCAGGCCTCGCCGGCCGCTACCCGCACCTCAGCGCCGCCGCAGTAGTCCACCGAGAGCCGCTGGACCCCCTCGGTGGCCACCTGGACGACCAGCCCGTCGAAGCCGTCGTCCCCGACGAGCAGGTTCGAGCCACCGCCGACCAGGAGCACCGGCGTCTGCGCGGAGTCCGCCTCGCGAACGGCGTCCACCAGTTCATCCGTGGTGCTCGCCACGACGAGTCGGCGGGCCGGCCCGCCGACTCGCAGAGTGGTCAGCGAACTGAGGTCGGTAACCGTCTGGCTCAGGGCAGTCTCACCACGGCGGACGCCTTGCCCAGCACCTTCTGGCCCGCCGAGACAGCGGAGAGCTGCACGGTGACCGTCCGGGCATCCGGATTCTTGGCGGTGATCCGACCACTGACCTCGATGGTGGCGCCCTGATCGTCGTCCGGAACCGGGACCATGCTGGTGAACCGGACGCCGTACTCCGCGATCGCGCCGGGATCGCCGACCCAGTCGCTGACGAACCGGCCGCCGGTCGCCATCGTGAACATCCCGTGAGCGATCACGTTCGGCAGACCGACCGAGGTGGCGACCCGCTCGTTCCAGTGGATGACGTTGAAGTCACCACTCGCTCCGGCGTACCGGATCAGGTCGACGCGCTGTACCGGGTAGTTCACCGGAGGTAGCTCGTCCCCGACCGTCACGGTGTCGAAACGTGGCCTGGTGGTGTCGGTCATGACTGCTCCTCCGCGCCTCGGACGACGAGGGTCGAGGTCACGGTGGCCACCGGCTCGCCCTTCTCGTCGACGATCTCGACCCGGGTGGTCACCATGGTGAGCTTGCCCGCCACCCCGACCTTGTCCACCGTCGTGGTCGCGATCAGTCGATCACCGGCAACGATGGGCCGGTGGTGGATGAACCGCTGCTCGCCGTGAACGACACGCGAATAATCGATGCCCGAACTCGGATCCGCGATCAGCTGACGGTCGCTGCGTTGCGCGATGATCACAGCCAGTGTCGGCGGGGCGATCACATCGGGGTACCCCAGCGCCCGGGCGGCCTCGGGGTCGTAGTGGACGGGGTCGGACGAGTTGATCGCCTCGGCGAACTCGCGGATCTTCTCCCGGCCCACTTCATAGGCGGGTGCGGGCGGGTAAACCCGCCCAGCGATCGCCGGATCGACAGCCATCAGCGGCTCCTCAACATTCGCTCGATACGTTGCCTGGCACTTCGTTTGCGTGCTGCTCGGGTGCCAGCGCCGCCGGGCCGCAGTTTGCTCGGTGGGGCCAAACGCCGACGGCCGCCCTGCCGATCAGATCGGTAGGACGGCCGACGCGCAAGAGAAAAATTCAGCGAGTTTCGCGGTGCGCCCGGTGGCAGCTACAACGCGGGCAGAACTTCTTGAGCTCCAGCCGGTCAGGGTCGTTCCGGCGGTTCTTCTTGGTGATGTAGTTGCGTTCCTTGCACTCGACACAGGCCATGGTGATCTTCGGTCGAACGTCAGTGCTCTTGCTGGCCACGGCGGTGCCTCTTTCACAATTCGATGCGGGTAGGTACAGGGGTAGCGGAGGCGGGACTTGAACCCACGACACAGCGATTATGAGCCGCTTGCTCTACCAACTGAGCTACTCCGCCCTCGCTAATGCAGCTCGGCCCCACCCGAAGGGTGGTGCCGACCAGAGCCCCGATAGGGAATCGAACCCTAGACCTTCTCCTTACCATGGAGACGCTCTGCCGTCTGAGCTATCGGGGCTTGCCAACCAGCCGGGGCGGCGTCGTACTCTCCCCGGCAGCGCTTCAGAGTACACGCCCTTTGGGGTGTGGCTGAAATCCGCTACCCCTCGGGCTCGGCGGGCGGCACCGAAAGGCCTCTGATCAGCAGTCCCAGCAGCGCTCGATACGACGCTTCCGGATCCGCGGCGAACGTCCGCCCGATGATCTCCAGGGTCACGGCGCCGTGCACGGCACTCCAGATCTGCTGTGCGACCTCGCGCGGATCACCGGGGATCAGCCGGCCGGCCGCCATCGCGTTCGCGGCATGGTTCACCAACTCCTGGAATGCGGCACCTGCGGTCTCCGCCAGCTCCTCAGACGGCTCGCCGCCGCCCAGGAGGCCACCGAACATCACCCCGTACTGCTCGCGGTGGGCCAGGGCGAAGAGTCGGTACCGCATCCCGGACTCGCGCAGTTGCTCGACCGGATCCAGCTCGGCAGCCGCGGCCACTGCCTTCCGCAACCCCTGGAAGCCGCGGACCAAAAGGGCGTCCACCAGCCCTTCCTTGCTGCCGAACCGGCTGTAGACGCCCATCGGAGCGACCCCGGCCTCGGCCGCCACGGCGCGCACGGTGACCCCCGCCGGACCGTCCCTGACCAGGACCACTTCCGCGGCGTCCACCAAGGCGGAGCCGACATCTCGACTCCGGGTACGGACGCCGGCGCGCTTGATCGTATTCATCGGCTCTCAGTCTCCCGCACTCGTGCTGCCCGCACTCAGGGTCTCCCGCGCCGCTCGCCCGGCGCAGCAGGCCTTGCTTCTGTAGTACATCGTGCTATAAATGTAGCACGGCGTTCTACTAATCGATCCTGGAGATCCCCATGACCACCTCTCCTTCGGGCGACAGCACCGCGAAGGCACCAGAATCAGGACCATCCATGGCGTATGAACGCCGGTGGTGGATGCTGCTGGTGCTCTGCCTGAGCGTGCTGCTGGTGACGATCGACAACACGATCGTCAACGTGGCTCTGCCGACCCTGAGTCGGGACCTCGACGCCTCCACCAGCAATCTGCAGTGGATCGTCGACGCGTACACGCTGGTGTTCGCCGGGCTGCTGCTGGTCGCCGGGCACCTGGGCGACCGGTTCGGCAGGCGCCGACTGCTGCAGGTGGGGCTGGTCCTCTTCGGCCTGACCTCAGCGGCCGCAGCGAGCGCGGGCAGCACCAATGAACTGATCGCCGGTCGGGCGGCGATGGGGGTGGCCGCCGCGTTGATCTATCCGGCCACGCTCGGGTTGCTGTCGAACATCTTCACCGACGCGCGGGAGCGGGCGACCGCGATCGGCATCTGGGCCGGGATCTCCGGATTGGCTGTGGCGCTCGGCCCAGTCAGCGGTGGCCTACTGCTGGAACACTTTTCCTGGAATTCGGTGTTCCTGGTCAACGTGCCGCTGGTAGTGATCGCGCTGGTGGCCGGGTGGCGACTGCTGCCGGAGTCGCGCGACAGCCATCCGGGCAGCTTCGACCCCGGCGGCGCCATCGGCTCGATCGCCGGGATCGGGTTGCTGGTCTGGACCGTGATCGAGGCGCCCAATCATGGATGGACGTCGACCACCACGGCCCTCGGTCTGGTCGGCTCGGTGGTGCTGCTGGCCGCCTTCGTCCGCTGGGAAATCGGTCGCACCGACCCGATGCTCGACGTCCGCCTGTTCGCCAACGCCCGGTTCTCGGCCGCCAGTTTCGCCATCACCGCGGCGTTCTTCGGGCTCTTCGGCTTTATCTTCCTGATCACCCAGTTCTTCCAGAGCGTGCGCGGCTACGACACGCTCCGGGCCGGGCTGGCGACGCTGCCGTTCGCCCTCGTCGTCGGAGTCCTGTCGCCGGTGGCCATCCTGCTGATGAAGCGGCTCGGCACGACTCGGGTGGTGACGCTCGGGCTGCTGCTGATGAGCGCGGGCTTCGTGGTGGCCGCGAGTTCATCGGTGGACTCGGCCTACTGGGGGCGGATCGTCGCCTCGATGATCCTGATGGCCGCCGGCTTGGCGCTGACCACCGGCCCCGCCACCGACGCCGTGATGGGCGCCCTGCCGCCGGCCAAGGCCGGCGCCGGATCGGCGGTGAACGACACCACTCGGGAGGTCGGCGGGACGCTCGGTGTCGCCGTCGTCGGCTCGGTGATGAGTTCGATCTACGGTCCGCACCTGGCCGACGCGCTGTCGGCGCTCGGGGCACCAGCGCCCTCGGTGGCGGCCGCCCGGGAGTCCGTGGTGGCCGGGCTCGCCGTCGTCCAGCAGTTGCCCACGTCCGCCCAGGCCGGGGCAGGTGCCGCGGTCCGGGAGGCGTTCATGGACGGTCTCCAGGCGGGTTCCCTGATCGCGGCGGCAACCACGTTCCTGGCCGCCATCGTTGTGCTGATCTTCCTGCCGGCCCGACACCGCGTGGACGCCGAGCCCGAGGTCACGAGCCCACTCCCCGCCAAGGTCGCCTAACCCACGCCCCTTCGCGCCTTCGCGCCTTCGCCCCTTCGCACCGTGATCGGGGAAGATCCGGCTCACCTGGTGAGCCGGATCTTCCCCGTTCTGCCCTGCGCGCCCCTCGGGGGGTGGGCGGATCAGGAGTGGGTGACTTTTGTGCGCTCTGGGCGCACTTTGTTCACCCGATCTGCCGGGTCAGCGATAGTTGATGAACTGCAGGGCGACATCCAGGTCGGAGTCCTTGAGCAGGGCGATGATCTGCTGAAGATCGTCCCGGCTCTTGCTGGAGACCCGCAGCTCGTCGCCGGTGATCTGGGTCTTCACACCCTTCGGCCCCTCCTCCCGGATGATCTTGCCGATCTTCTTGGCGTTCTCCTGGCTGAGGCCTTCCTTGATGTCGGCCTCGAGCCGGTATTCCTTGCCGGAGAGCTGCGGCTCCTTGTCGCCGGTGTCGAGCACCTTCAGCGAGACGCCACGCTTGATCAGCTTGGTCTGGAAGACGTCGAGGACGGCGGTGACCCGCTCCTCGCTGTTGGCCTTGATCAGAATCTTCTCGCCGCTCCACTCGATGGAGGCGCCGGTGCCCTTGAAGTCGTACCGCTGCTGGAGCTCCTTACTGGCCTGGTTGAGGGCGTTGTCGACCTCTTGGCGGTCGACCTTGCTGACAACATCGAACGACGCATCGCTGGCCACGCGTACTCCCCTAGCTCTTGCCACTGGCCCGATTCATCGGGCCCTGCTGGTCTGTTCTCGGTCCATGCTTGGTCTGGTTCCGGGGCCGCGACGGACGCTCAGTGTGGACCGATGCGCGCGAGACCCCATGTCCTTGCTATCCTCGCATCCGCCGGAAGGATCGCGAGGTCCCAAGGTTGGCAAGGCGGGTTGCCCGAGTGGCCAAAGGGAGCAGACTGTAAATCTGCCGGTGTACGCCTACGTTGGTTCGAACCCAACACCCGCCACACTGCTAGGAACGGCCCCTGACCAGTACGT
>DATINJ010000136.1:0-14855 GCA_035474375.1 Kineosporiaceae bacterium
GTGACCGATGATCACGCGGTGAACCAGCGGCTGGTACTCCTCCAGCTCACCAGTCTTGGCCACCGAGCCGATCTGGCGAGCAGCGGCGCCGAGGCGGTGGCCATGGTGGCGCGCCGGCACTACGACGTCGTGCTGATGGACGTCCAGATGCCCGACCTCGACGGACTGGAGGCCACTCGCCGGATCCGGGCCCACTTCGGCGACCTGACCAGCAAGGGCCCTTGGATCATCGCTCTCACCGCCAACGCACAACCCGGTGCGCGGGAGGCCTGCCTGGCGGCAGGTATGGACGACTACCTCACCAAACCGCTGGTGCGAGCCGACCTCGTCGCCGCGCTGGCCCGGGTACCACCGCCGGGCGGTCGGCCCGTCCTGGACCCGAGTGAACTCGAGCGGTTGCGTGAGCTTCTCGGTGGGGACACGGCAATCCTGTCCGGTCTGATCACCGACTTCCTGGCAGACGCCCCGGCTCTGGTGGACACCCTGTCCGCAGCCAGATTCGACCCCGACTCGGTGCACCGCGCTGCGCACGCCCTGAAGAGTCTCGGCACCATCTTCGGGGCCACCGACCTGGCCCGGTTGTGCCAGCAGGTCGAGACCCACGCCGGTGCCGTTGACGAGGTGCGCCCACTGGTACGGGAAATCGTCAACGAGCACGAACGCGTCGTCCTTGCCCTGCGCACGCTCAGCTGAGGCTGGCTGATCCCGGTGGTGATGGCTGCCTGGCCGGCACTTGGCCGTTGCTTGGCGGTTGTTTAGCGGCTGGATGTTGGCTGGTCGGTAGGGATCAGCGTCGCTTCCCCGTCGACCGTTGGTCCGGCGTCCTCGGATCCGCGCCCCGCGCCCGCAGAAAGGCAGCCTGCGATGAGCACCGTCAGCCCTCCGCACGACTCTACAACTCACCAGCTGAGCCCCGGGACCGCGAAGGAGACCCTGGAGGACTACACGCTCCGGTTCGCACCGCGCAGTTACCGGCGCTGGGGCACGGGTGTGGTCGCGATCTCGGCCCTTGGTGGCATCGCCTACTTGGCGGACTTCGCCATCGGCGCCAACATCGGAATCTCCTACGGAACGACGAACGCCTTGTGGGGCATCGCCGTCTTCACCGTCGTGATCTTCCTGACCGGCTTCCCGCTGGCCTACTACGCCGCCCGCTACAACCTCGACCTCGACCTGATCACCCGGGGCAGCGGTTTCGGCTACTACGGTTCCGTCGTCTCGAACGTGATCTTCGCGTCGTTCACGTTCATCTTTTTCGCCCTCGAGGGCTCGATCATGGCTCAGGGTCTGCAACTCGGCCTGAGCATGCCACTTTGGCTGGGCTACGCGACCTCGACGATCGTCATTTTCCCGCTCGTGGTCTACGGCATGAAACTGCTATCCACACTGCAGCTTTGGACAACTCCGCTGTGGTTGGTGCTGATGGTGCTGCCGTTCGCGTATCTGCTCATCAGCCACCCCGACTCGATCGGCGCGTTCTTCGACTACGGCGGCCAGGACGGCAATGCCGGCTTCGACCTCGGCTCGGTCTTCCTGGCTGCAGGCGTCTGTCTGTCGCTGATCGCCCAGATCGCCGAGCAGATCGACTACCTGCGCTTCATGCCGCCGCGCACCCCGGAGAACTCGCGCCGCTGGTGGACCGCGATGGTGCTGGCCGGCCCGGGCTGGGTGTTCTTCGGCGCGATCAAGCAGGTCATCGGCATGTTCCTGGCCGTCTACATCATCGCCAATGTCGCGGACGGCGCGGGCGTGGCCAACCAGCCGGTGCACCAGTTCTTGGAGATCTACCAGGATCTGCTGCCGCACTGGGCAGCGCTGACCCTCGCCGTCGTGCTCGTCGTGATCAGCCAGGTCAAGATCAACGTGACCAACGCCTACTCCGGCTCGCTGGCCTGGACCAACTCGTTCACCCGAATCACCAAGACATACCCCGGCCGACTGGTCTTCCTCGGCTTCAACCTGCTCGTGGCGCTGATCCTGATGGAGGCCGACATGTTCAGCTTCCTGAACACGATCCTCGCCTTCTACGCCAACTGCGGCATGGCCTGGGTGGTGGTGGTCGCCTCCGACATCACCTTCAACAAGTACCTGCTCAAGATCTCGCCGCTGGAGCCCGAGTTCCGCCGCGGCATGCTCTACGCCGTCAACCCGGTCGGGTTCGGTTCGATGCTGCTGGCTGCCGGCATCTCGATCATCGACTTCTACGGCGGCCTCGGCGCCGGCCTCAAGCCCTACTCCCCGCTCGTGGCGATCGTGCTCGCGCTCGTCCTGCCACCGATCCTGGCCGTAGCCACGAAGGGCAAGTACTACCTGCGGCGCACGGACGACGGGATCGACCTGCCGATGTACGACGAGTACGGCAACCCCTCCGGAGAAACCCTCACCTGCCACGTCTGCCAACAGGAGTACGAACGGCCAGACATGCTCAAGTGCCAGACGCACGACGCCTACATCTGCTCGCTCGACGTCTCGACCGACAAGGTCGGCGACCACGTGCTCCCGGCCCAGGTCTGAGGCACCCAACCGGCTGATCACCGGCAGCAGTCGATCCGAAATCCCGCCCGCGACCGGAGCATTCAGGTCGCGGGCGGGATCACCGGTGTCTTGCTACTGCGGTCCGGCACGCTGTCGGCGTGCGTGACGTAGGCGTTCTTGACGTTGGTGAAGCTGTTGTGATCCACGCTCACGTGCAGCTTGCCGGTATCGACCGCGCCGTCGTCATCGCTGGCCCCGATCAGGATGACCTTGTAGTGGTCGTGAAAGCGGTTGTACGAGACGGTCACATAGTCAGGCATACCCGGACCCTGCTGCTTTGAGGAAGGATGGCACCCATGAAGCCGTTGTACTTCGCCTCAGCCGCCGAGTTCGGTGCCTGGCTGGCCGAGCACCACGACACCGAGACGGAGGTCTACGTCGGCTACTGGAAGAAGGCGACCGGTCGTCCCACCCTCACCTGGTCGGAGGCAGTGGATGAGGCCCTGCGATTCGGCTGGATCGACGGCGTCCGCGGCGGCAAAGTGGATGATGAGCGACACGTGCAACGGTTCACCCCGCGCAAGGCTCGCTCGACCTGGAGCCTGGTGAACGTGCGCAAGGCCGAAGCGCTGATCGCGGCCGGGCGGATGGAGCCTGCGGGGCTGGCCGCCTTTCAGATGCGGCGCGCGGACAACACGGGCATCTACTCGTTCGAGCGCGCCGAGCCCGCAGCGCTCGAACCGGCCGAGGAGGCGCAGTTTCGCGCGAATGCCGCTGCCTGGGAGTGGTTCGAGAAGGTGGCGCCGTCCTACCGCAAGGCCGTGCTGCACTGGGTCGTCTCGGCCAAGCAACCGCAGACCCGCGCCCGCCGCCTCGCAACGCTGATCGAAGACTCGGCCGCCGGCCTGCGGATCAAGCCGATGCGCCGTTGACCGCTCGGTCAGATCGGGGTTCAGGGCGTCGACGCGGCCCTGGTTCGGGCCGGTCCGGTCGAGGCACGCACCATCAGTTCCGCCGGTCGGGGGGGACCCGGCGATCGCTCCACCCCGTCGATACAGGTCAACATCTGCCGGAATGCGTCCTCGCCTTCGCTGGCGAAATCCAGTCGCAGCGTCGTCAGCGGCGGCAGAAAGAACGCCGATTCGGGAAGGTCGTCCATCCCGGTGACGATGACGTCGTCGCATGTAACGGCGGCACGAACCAGAAATGGAACCTCCGCTGCGGGCGGAATGCTGTGGGCTTCTTACTGACGGGCCGCTTTGATTGATCATCACCTCGTGAAGGTTCACGATGTTGTTCAGGTTGCGAACGGCGTTGTCGTCATTCGTGTCAACGAGTTTGATCACGGCCTATGTCCTTCTGCTGGAGACACCCGAGGCGCCACACATCATTTGAGCGCAGCCGAAATGTTGCGCCAGCCAGAAAGATACCTACGAACATTTGGTTTCTTCAAAGATCCTCGAGTATCTTTCTGGAAACCAACACAAGCGCCGGATGGCAGCCGATGCGCACGAAAGCATGCTGCAGCACATTTAAATGCTCGGCACCAAGGTCATCCCGCTCGTCCAGACTCTCGAGAACGAGTAAGCGCAGCCGGCAACCGGGCCGCCACCTCCCAGCCGCCGGGCGGGTGCGGCCCGGCGCGCAGGTCGCCGTCGAGGGCACTAACTCGTTCGGTGAGGCCGACCAGACCGAAGCCACCACCTTGGGCGAAATGGGTTGAACTATGCCCATTATCGCGCACGGCAACCTGGAGGATGCCGTCGTCGTAGCCCAGGCTGACGACGACCTGGGTGGCATCGGCGGCATGGCGCAGCACGTTGGTGAGGGATTCCTGGACGACCCGGTAGGCGGCCGCCTGCACCTCGTGGGGCAGGTTTTCGGGCACAGCAGGGTCGCGCAGCAGGACCGTCCCCAGGCCGATTCGTTCGCCGAAGCCCTCCACCAGGTCCGCGAGGGTGGTCAGATCACCTGCCGGGTGCCGGTCGGCGGGATCAAGCCCGGCTGGCATCTCGGGGCCCTCCCGCAGGATGCCAACGGTTCGGCGCATGGAAGTGAGGGCCTCCCGGGCGGCATCCTCGATGCCCGCCAAAACCGGGTCGAGGCGGTCCGGTTCGGTGACGGCCAGCATTCGGGCCATTTGGGTCTGGACCAGGATGCCGGTGACGTGGTGGGCGACGAAGTCGTGCAGATCGGCGGCCATGGCCAGGCGTTCGCCGTGGCGGGTCTCCGTTACCGCCATCCGCCGGCGGTTTTCGAGAACGCGCAGATATCCGACGAGTCCGGCGATCAGGATGGCCAGCACGGTGAGCCCGAGCATGGGCTCGATCAAACTGCCGAGGTCGTTGTCCGCCACCCCGGGCCGGTAGTAACGCAGTGGTAGAGCGACGAGCGCGGCACCAGTCAATCCGGAACACATCACCACCCATCGCGGTTCGCAGGTGCGGACGGCGACCACGAGCAGGCACAGCAGCAGCACGCCCTCCCCGGGGCCGAACAGAACGGCCCGGTCGAACATCGAGACGACGGTCACGGCTATCGAAGCGGCCGCAGGCACTGCCGTCCGCAGCTGCGGGGTAAGCCAGGGCGGCCGCCTGGCCGCGGGCCAGAGAACCGCAGTCAAGCCGAGCGCGAGCACCAGGCGCACCGGCCAGTGAGGGCCATCGCCGGTACCTGTGATCGCCAGATCTATGCCTGCGAGCAAGGCCAGGACGCCGATAGCCGCCGCCCGCGGCCAGCGCCGCGAACGCTTGCGGGATGCGACGGGATACTCGATCGCAGACAGGAGGTTCACCCTGCCACCGTACGGAGAGGCGGGCGCGGGTAGATCGGCCGATTGGCCGATCGAGCCGGTGACGGGCGCCGAACGGTGGTCTTTCGGTCGAAGCGCCAGGGTGCCGGCTGCGGACAGAGTCGAGGCATATCAACCCCTGGCTTCTGGAGACCTCATGCAGCGCAAAACCGTGACCGCGGCGGGCGTCACCGACCGGCCACCCTCGGCGAGTTCGGTCATCGCCGGGCTCGGCCTGGTCAAGAAGTACGGCGCCGTCACCGCCCTGGACGGCATCGATGTCGAGGTCGAAGAGGGTGCGTCGCTAGCCATCATGGGGCCGTCCGGCTCGGGCAAGTCAACTCTTCTGCACACCCTGGCCGGCATCATCCGCCCGGACGGCGGGCAGGTGCTGCTGCGTGGCGAGCGGATCGACAACTGGGGGGAGAACCGGCTCAGTGCGTTGCGCCGCAAGCGTTTCGGATTCGTCTTCCAGTCCGGGCAATTGCTCCCGGAACTGCCTGCCGAGGAGAACGTGGCGCTGCCGCTGATGCTGGAGGGCCTGTCCCGCAAGGAGGCGGTGACCCGGGCGCGGCGCTGGTTCGCTCCGCTCGGTCTGGACGGCTTGGAACAGCGTCGACCCGGGCAACTGTCCGGCGGCCAAGCCCAGCGGGTCGCGATCGCCCGCGCACTGGCCGTCGAGCCCGCGGTGGTCTTCGCCGACGAACCTACCGGGGCACTGGATCAGGCCACCGGCGAGGAGGTGATCCGGTTGCTGACTTCGATCACCCAAATGCAGAATGCCGCGCTGATCATGGTCACTCACGACGCCGACGTCGCCGCCCATTGCGACCGAATCCTCCAGGTTCGCGACGGTCGGATCTCCAGCTCCAGCCGCCACGCCGGCACCGGAACGAGCCGGCTGCCCGAGCCCTTCGGAGCGTCCTCGTGAACTCTCCCGCCCTGTCGCTGACCTGGCACTTCGCCCGCCGCTCCGGCCGGCGCGGTGCCCAGGCCCAGGTACTGGCCGCTGCCGCCGCGGCCATCAGCGCCCTCGTGCTGCTGATCCTGCTGGCCGCCTGGGTCGGTGCCGGTGCCCGTGCCGATCGCACCGCCTGGCTGACGCCGGCACCCGACCGGAACGGCACCGCCATCCAGGCGTTGGGCACCACCTTCGCCGACGGCAAACCGATCATCGTGGTGAACCTCGCCCAACTGCCGGATCGCCCGGCCGCCCCGACCCCGCCGGGCCTGTCCGCCTTCCCGAAACCGGGTCAGGTCTACTTCTCCCCCGCCTTGGCCGATCTGGTGCGCAGGCTGCCCGCGAACCAGTTGGCCGACCGGTTCCCGAAGACCTCCTCGTACGGCAGGCTCGGTGACGACGCGCTGGCCGCACCCGAGCAGTTGCTGGCCGTGATCGGCCGGGCTGCCGACGATCCCGAGGTCTCCGCCGCCATCGGCGGCGGAGACGCCTTCGGGCTGACCGATCGCGCCGTCATCTCCGGATACTCCGGCACCACCGCGCATCCGTTCACCGCGAACGACTGGGTCGGGATCCTGCTGAGCGCCGGTCTGCTGGTCGTTCCGGTGCTGGCGCTGGCCGGGGCGGCCGGGCTGCTAGGGGCGGCTCGGCGCGAACAACGGCTCGCCGCGCTGCGGTTGGCCGGGGCGACCCCCCGACAGATCCTGACGATGACCGGTCTCGAGGCGGCGGCCGTCGGTGCGGCCGGCGCGATCGTAGGTGCCCTGGCCTACGGCCTGCTGTTGCCCGCCCTGACTCACCTGCCGCTCGGTATCGGCACCTGGTACGCCAGTGAGCTCTGGGTCGGCGTACCGAGTCTGCTGGCGACGGTGCTCGGTGTGGCCCTACTCACGGCCTTCAGCGCGGTCAGCGCGCTGCGCCAGGTAGCCAGCTCTCCGCTGGGCGTTGCCCAGGAGAGCAATCCCCGCCGCACCGGAATGATCCGCTTGGCCCTGTTCATCGCCCTGGTGCTCTATGTCATCACCACCGCCAAAGGCGATCTCAAACCTTCGCAAGTGGTTGCGCTGCTGATCGTGTTCTACGGGGCGGTCTGGGTCATCGGGCCCTGGGTCGTGGACCGGCTCGGTCGGGTTCTGGGCCGCTTCGCTCGCCGCCCCGCCACCCTGCTCGCCGCTCGCCGGCTCAGCAGTGACCCGCACAGTGCCTGGCGCACCGTCAGCGGCCTGGTACTTGCCGGCTTCGTGGCCGGGTTCTTCTCGGTGGCACAGCTCAGTTCGGGCGGGTTCATCGGAGTCCCAAACCAGGTGGCCGTGTCCCTCCCGAGTACCGAGCACCGCCCCGCCGCGCTCCGGAAGGCCGCCGACCGGGCCCGAGCGTTGTTGACCGGCGCGGGCCTCAACGCCGTCGTCCACACCCACCCCGGAGGGGACCTCGACGACGAATCTCTCCTGTTCGGTAGCACCGGCATCACGGTCGCCGTCGCCGGTGGCCCGGCCCAGATCGACGCCGCCGTGACCGCCCTGACCCCGCTGTCCGGCTCCTCACCACCGTTCACCGACAAGGATTTGGTCGGCGGGGACGAAATCGCCGTCGCCGAGCTCCGCACCGTGGGCCTGGCCACCCTGGCGGTCGGCTTCCTGATCGCCGCGGCCTCGGCCGGCCTCACCGCCGCCGCGAGCGTCCTCGACCGCCGCCGCACCTACGCTCGACTGCGCCTCACCGGAACCCCGCTCAGGGTCCTGAACCAGGCCAGAGTCGCCGAAACCGTGGTTCCGCTGGTCGTCCTGGCCGGAGGCGTGACGGCAGCCGGCGTCTTCCTGGCGACAAAGCTGAACAAGGCGTTGGGCGCCGGCATCGACTCCGCCGGGACGCTGCAACTGGCCATCTGCACCCTCATCGGCGCCGCCACGGTGTTCGCGGCGATCGGGGTGAGCCGCCCGCTGCTGCGGGCGGTCACGGACAATCCGGTTCAGCAGCCGGACTGAGCCAGGAACGAGAGGGGCCGTGGCGATGCCATCGCGACCACGGCCCTCAGGGATGATGCGCCCATGACCGACCGCAAACCCATCCGCGTCCTGATCGCGGACGACCAGAGCATGATCCGTACTGGCTTCCGCTTCTTCCTCGACGGTCAGCCTGACATCACAGTCGTCGCCGAGGCCGCCGACGGGGAAACGGCCGTCCGGTTGGCCCGAGAGCTTCGACCAGACGTTTGCTTGCTGGACATCCGGATGCCCAAACTGGATGGGTTGGAAGCCACCCGCCTGCTGGCCGGACCGGACGTCGCCGACCCACTGCGGGTGGTCGTCGTCACCACCTTCGACCTCGACGAGTACGTATATGGTGCGCTGAACGCTGGCGCCTGCGGATTCCTGCTCAAGGACACCGGCCCCACCCTGCTGGCCGAAGCCGTGCGGGCCGCCGCCATCGGCAACTCCCTGGTTTCCCCGTCCGTCACCGTGCGCCTGCTCAAGCACCTCACGATCGCTCAGAGCCAGCCGATCGAACCCGCACTGAAACCCCAAACCCCACTCACCGAGCGCGAACTCGACGTCGTTCGCTTGGTCGCTCTGGGCCACACCAACGCCGAGATCGCAGACTCGATGTTCGTCTCCATCTCCACCGTCAAGACCCACCTGGGCAGCATCCAAAACAAACTCACCGCTCGAAACCGGGTGGAAATTGCCGCCTGGGCCTGGCAAACCGGCCAGGCGAGCGGCTCTACCTGATGCTGCCGAGCTGCCGCCCCCAACCGGTCAAGCCGGCCAGGGCGGCAACGGGTTGGGCTACGGTGTTACCAGTTTGCCGCCGAGGGTCACCACAAGGTGGCCGTCCGAGGCGAAGGACCAGCTCAGGGCACCGGTGTAGTTGGCGCACCGGGATCCGTTCGTGCCGGACCAGAACTGGTTCGAACTGTCCGCATCGCCGACGACGCGGTCGTTCGTTCCGCTGCTACTGCGGCACGAGGTGTTGTTGCGGAAAACCGAGGTGCCACCATCGAACTGGAAGTTTCGCTCGGTGTTGTCGATGCTGATGTTGTTCGAGATCGACATCGTGCCGGGGTTGCTGTTCCAGGTGAACCCGTGCTTGCCGTTGTGGAAGGCGATGCTGCGCCGGACGACGTGGTTGACGGCGATGTCGTCGCCACCCAGCTTGTAGCCGTTGCGGTCACCGTTTCCGGCCTGGCCGCCGTTGCTCAGCGTGCCGTTGTCGTAGGAGAGGGAGTCTTCGATGGTCACCGGGCCGATCGGTCCGGTGTCTGTCTTGGTGTAGAGATCCCAGCCGTCATCGATGTTGTTGTGGGACACGGCATAGCGGAACACGTTTCCGGGGCCGGAGGTGAGCTTCGAGGCAAAGCCGTCGGCGTCCTCACCATCTGAGTCGGCGTTGTCGTGCGACTCAGTGCTCACGATGAGGTTGTTCGCCGGCCACTGAGCCGTGGGCGTGGTGGAGGCGGCGCGCGAAATTTGCAGCCCTGAGTCGCGGTTGAATCGGGTCACGGTGCGTTCGATGATGTTGTTACTGCCGCCGATGAAGATCCCGTTGTCACCGGCACGCTCGACGACGAGGCCGGAGAGGCGCCAGAACGACCCGTTCACGGCAAGCCCGCGGTTCGCCGGATCCTCGGCCTGGGCCGAAAAGTTCAGTACCGGGGTCTCACCCTGGTAGGCGAGCAACTGGTTGCGGGCGCTCGAGGTGCCGTTGTTGCCCGGCGCGATGGTGACCGTCTGCGCGAAAGCGTAGGTTCCACCCCGCATGTAGATCGTCCCGCCGGAGGTGATCCGGGTGATCGCCGAGGCGAGCGTGGTCGGATTCGACTGGGTTCCGGCCGCGCTCGCGCTGCCGCCCGGCGCCACGTACAGGGTGCCGGCTGATGGCTGGCTGGTAGTTGGCGATGGGGACGCGCTGCTGGCCGACGGCGACGGTGCCGGGCTGGTCGGCGGAGTGGTGACGGCGTCGGTGACACTGACATCGTCGAAGCGAGCGCTGGCGTAACCGGTGAACAGGCCGATGCGACCGGCCCCGATCGCGGTGCTGGTAGCCGTCCCAACCAGGGCCCCATCGATGTAGCCGCTGATCGTGTTGCCGCTGGTGACGATGCGCAGGGTGTACCAAGTGCCGGTAGCAACGGTCCGAGAGACGCCGGCGAGTACGGTGACGGAACTGCCATTCATGTACTGCAACTCGACCCGATTCGTGCCGGTCAGGGCGAGTCGGTACATGGTCGTCGCTCCGGATGACCGGGAGGCCAGAGCGGCAACACCACCCGAGCCGAAGGCGAGTGGCTTGACCCGGGCCTGCACGGTGTAATCGGTCCAACTGCTGGACCCGGCGAACTCGCGAGCCCGGTCGGTGCTGGTACTGGCTTGCTGGAACACCTGGGAACCGTCGGCCACCACACTCCAGTCGCCGCCGGACTTCGACCAGCCGGTGGCGCCGGACTCGAAGTCGGCGCTGAAGAGGGTTGCGGCGTTGGCGGGCGTCACCACAACCGTGGCTGCGATCACCGCATAGGCCAGTACCGCCGTTGCTGTCGCCAGCGCAGCGAGGCGGCCGCGTCGGCCGCCTCGATCAGGTTGACCAGAGAGCGCGAGCAATCTCATGAGGAGTCCTTCCGGAGCGGCGGATACGGATACATCGATCGGTGCCGTGGCACCTGATGTCTGCCGCAAGACGGGTGGTTTCGTCGTACGGTGGCCGCCGGTTGGCTATCGTGGCAAAGGTGTGGCGGCGCACGGAGGTAGCGCCGTCCGATGGCGTCCGCAAGGCCCAGGTGATGGCTTGCAGTCATTCGGTAAGCGCTTTCCAGCAGGTTTCACAGAAACCCTAGGCAGCGCCGCTCGCGGGAGTCAATGCCTCTCCGGCACATTTGTTTCTAACGATGACGCGGACGGGAACTCGGTCGCAATGTGACGCCGGATACTGGCGCAGACAGCTCGGCAAAAGCCCGAGCGCAGGCGAAAGTCGGCCTCTACTGGATCTTTGCACAAGCGGCGAACTGACGACGTGGATGGCCAGTCAGCCGAGATCGCGATGCCGATCCAGAAATTGTTTCAGGAACCGGAAATTCTTTCCGGACGTCGGATCGTGCAGCGTCTGCCTACAAAGCGACGTCACCGCCCCGAGTAGGCTCGATTGGCCGACCTGCGGGGCAGCCCTGCATTCGCGGAGACCCTACCTCGGACGAACGGTCGTCCGGGCCCGGATCAATGCTGGTCCGGACGACCGTGGGTTCACACCGGAGTGCGCTGGCTACCTGGCTTTTTCCGCCGTCCGATCCTCGACGAACGTGGCGTCGGCCGGAGTGGCTGCGCCGATACGGTGGCCCAACATCGCATCCAGCGACCACGGACCGGCCCCGAGCGCCGCGATAGCCAAGAATGCCCAGGCGTACAGGGCGGCGGGCACGCCGCCGTTCTGGGTCGGCATCAGCGCTTCGGGCTGGTGCACTACGAAGTAGGCGTAGGCCATCGAACCGGAGGCAAGCAAAGCCGCGATCCGAGTGAAAAGCCCTAGCATTACTAAGATCCCACAGACCAGCTGAATGAGCCCGGCCCACCACCCCGGCCACACACCAACGTCCAAGGCATTGCCCGATCCGGCATTTCCGCCGAACACTCCGAAAATTGTTCCAGCGCCGTGCAAACTAAACAAGAGTCCGATGGCGATCCGGTACAGGGACCAGACCGGGCCAGAAAATCGCTGCGTGTCCATGTGTCGCTCCTTCTCGGGGTGGGCGATGGATGCATCGAACCTTAGAGGTCGAATTTCAACCTTCAAATTCAAAAAGATCCCGCTTAACCGGTTCAGAACGGATCAGAGGAGCGGCGCGGGCGCCCCGAGCAGGCTAACCCCACTGGTCACACGGCAAGTCGACGGATGCGTAACAAAAGTGATCAAGGCCACATTTTGCGCGCCACGAAGTACACCGAAACAGGATGTAAGTGATCTTTCGGGTGGATCGGAGGGCCTGTCCAGCTCGCTCTGAGTTTCTCCAGGTTGTCGGCCAGCCCGGCGTCGCAAGCATGAAAACAATTCATCGGCAGACCCAAAGCACCACATCCACATTGCTGCCGACCTGAATGGTGCGTGGTTCACCGATGCCATCACGACACCCTTGACGCTCCCGTGTGATCAATGCTCGCTGGAGGAAGGCGAGAACCTAGGGGCGCAACCCGAGCCATCCGGCGCTCGGCTCACCCTTGACCTCTCCGAAGTAGAGGGTGAAGGTCTGCTTCCACCGCTCCACCTCACCTCGGTCGGCCATGAACCGCGCGAAGCCGTCGAGGTGGGCGTTGGAGTACTTCCAGATCGGGGCAAGACCACCGGCGGGGGTTACGTCGGTCCGCACCGACCAGCCATTGGTCGAGGCCTGCTGGCGTGCGGCAGACAGTTGCCAGTTCAGATAGAGCTTGGCGGCGGTCGGGTGCTTGGCATCGGCGAAGATCGCCGCGCGTTGTCCCCAGCCCATGAACGGATGCCTAGCTGCGGCCGCCCACCTGACAGGGTCGGACGGTGGCGCAGTGAGCGATCCAGACCCCCCGATACCGACCAGCTTCTGGCCGCTGGTCACGGCCGCGCGAGGGGTGAAGCTGCCCCGGGCGAACTGCAGCTCCTGACCGGCGAGCTTGGCAATCCAGTCCCAACCGTAGGTTTCAGCGTAGAGCTTGAAGAGGTACAGCACCGCGTCGTCATCGTTCGGATAGGACGATGCAATTTGCCCCTTCCAGCGTGGATCTACCAGCTCCGTCGGCATTCTGGGGGCGTTCTTGCCAGCCAGAGCGCTGCTGTACATGTAACTGAACGCCAGGACGGCGATAGCCACCCAGGCGCCGTCCGGATCCTTGAAACCGTCATAGATGTGAGAGAAACCGGCCGGCTTGTACGCCAGCAGCCTGCCCTCCTGCTTCCAGCGAGGAAAGTCGTGCAGGGTCTGGAGCTGGACCAGGTCCGGGACCAGAGTGTCGGTGGCAATCTGATTATCGACACGAGCATCATGAAACTTGCTGTAGTCAACCACGATGCGCAGATCAATGTCCGGGAACTCGCTCCGGAACCCGGCCCGCACCCCGTCTGCCTGCGAGTCGATGTCACCCCCGGAGTAAATGACCAGCTTTCCGCCTTCGGCCAGCGCATCTCGATACAACTCATCAAGGGTGCGGGTTTCCTCCCGCGGTCTCGCACCACCAACTCGCCCGGAGGCACCGGCAGCGGCCGTCGTTCCGGCGATCGAAGAGCTCAGTGCGGCGGTGCCCAGCACCGCGGCCAGAGCCTGGCGTCGACTGATAGAACTCGTCATCGAAACTCCTCATCCAGGGCCGGCCCGGCAGGACTGGCCGCTCTTCGGGCAGAATCCGCAGTGCGGTTCCCGCCCTCGGCCGAGCGGCCGTCCGAGCCAGAGCGAATGCCGGCCGGGACGACCGTCCGTTCAGACCGAAGTTCGCTGGCTGGCAGGCCTTTCCGTGGTCCGAGAGTCGACGAGGTCAGTGTCGGCCGGGGTGGTCGTGCCAGCATGGCCACGCAACATCGCATCCAGCGACCACGGGCCCGCCCCGAGCACCGCGATGACCAGGAATGCCCAGGCGAACAGGGCTGCGGTGACGCCACCGTTCTGGGTCGGCATCAGGGCCTCGGGCTGGTGCACCACGAAATAGGCGTAGGCCATCGATCCGGACGCGAGCAACGCCGAAACTCGGGTGAAAAGTCCTACCATGACGAGAATTCCGCAAACCAACTGAATGACGCCGGCCCACCATCCCGGCCACGTTCCTACTTCTAAAGCCTTGCCCGATCCCATATTTCCGCCGAAGAGGCCGAGAACCGTTCCGGCACCGTGCAGGCTGAACAAGAGTCCGATCGCAATCCGGTACAGAGACCAGACCGGCCCGGAGAACCGTTGCGTATCCATGTATCGCTCCTTGTCGGGGTAGACGATGGATGCATCGAACCTAAAAGCGCGAAGTTAAACCTTCAAGTTCAGATGACCACGGTTAACCGCTTCAGAGCGGATTAGAGGGAGTGTCGCCGGCGCCTCCGGCAGGCTAACTTCACTGGTCACACGGCATGTCGGCGCGAGCACCACAACAGTGGCAAAGGCCACATTCTCCGGAGGCCCAAAGCCGACGGCACGGACGCACGGTGAGCTCGCCATGCTCGCCCAGATCTCGAACCGCGTCCTCGCGGCAATGGAGAACGGCTTGGTGGACGTCGGAACGGGCGAGAGTTCACTGCACCCGTTCCGACATCGACCTAAGCCTGCTGGTCCACGTAGGGGAAACGACAGATACTGCCGTGACAACCGGGCGCCACCCGCTGCGCATCCCCGTACGAGTCGGCATCGGTGTAACCACCGCTTCTCGCCCGGACCGGACTGCCAGCGGGCTCGTACTCGGTCTGCAACCTGCAGGACGGGGCGAAAGCCCTCGCTCGGAAATCGGTTCCGAGGTCCGCCACCAGGTTGCTCGGCGAATACTGATCGGCGCGGAACTTGTAGCTGCAGTCGGAACGTTGAACGGTCATGACTGAGGAGGGGCAGTCCCGTCGCCGTGGCCTGTTCGGGCGGTTCGCGGCCCGTGCGGTTACCGTCGGCACGTTGTTCTCCGTGTTCGACGAAATATTCACGCCCGC
>DATINJ010000137.1:0-21085 GCA_035474375.1 Kineosporiaceae bacterium
TGCGGCCATACTTTTATGCAAATATCGAGATGGCTGCAGATGATCCTCTTCGGTCGCTTGCCGAAGGGCAGGCGGAGCTCATGCTCGACGTCTTCGATTGGAATCTGCGGAGGAGGCGCAGCATCAGCAAGATGGATATGGGTGGCTGGCAAGAATATATGCTTGGCTCGCTTACCTCGAGCACGGTCTTGCTGAACTACCATGAAGCGCATCGGACCTGGCACCCCTACGTCGACGAGTTGATCGAAAAGCACGGCGCCAAGAGGCCAGTGTAACCGCCGCACTACGATTCGACGGTGAGCTCCTCGCTGATGGTTCGTCGTGCCCGGGTCGAGGACGTCGAGCAGATGGTGTGCGTGCACGTTCGGTGCTGGCAGGAGACCTATCGAGGGTTGATGTCGGATGAGGTCCTTGATGGCCCGGGCTTTCTAGCTGCTCGCCAGCGGTTTTGGGTTGCTGCGTTGACCGACGAGCGCTATCGCGAGAACCGCGTGGCGGTCGCCGAACGGGATGGCGAACTGGTCGGGATCGCGATGTCGGGCCCGCCCCTGGACGCCGAGGCGGCGTGGGCGAGGCAGTTGTACCTGCTTTATGTGTGTGCGGCCGACCACGGCACCGGTGCTGGCCGGGCGCTGCTGGAGGCGGTCCTCGATCGCGGTGAGTCGGCGGCATTGTGGGTGGCCGACCCGAACCCTCGGGCCCAGGCGTTCTACCGCAAGCACGGCTTCGTTGCCGATGGGACTGTCCAGGTCGAGGATGGGTTGCGGGAGGTGTACATGATCCGCGGCAGGCAGCCCGAGCGGTAGTCGAGTTCGCCGGGAGGTGAGCGAGAATATGCGAATGAGTGATCCTCGGCGCTGCCGTCTTTCGGTCAGTCAGGGCGAACTGCAGTTGGCTGGCCTGCCGACCGACCTCCGCGCCCTCGGTCGGCGGCTCCGCCAGAATGCGCAGCCCGTGGAAGTTCCGATCATCTGTGGGTCCGTGGCGCAGGAAACAACCGGCGGCCCGCTGCTCGTCAGCCTGCGGGGTGCGACCACGTTGCACGTCTCCGGCGGCCACGATTATCTCGACCTCTTCTGGGACGCGCTCGATGGCGTAGCCGAAATGGCCGAGACGGCGGATGACCGGCGCGTCAACAGGCATCAGCACATCGAGTACTTTCCCGGGGACGAGTACCGGTCAGCCGACTCAATCCCGTTGGTCATCGTGGCGGACTGGCCGGACGAGCCGGCGCCACAATCAGGAGAAAGAACGTAGAGGCGATCTCGCGCTTACCGCGGGTCTGCTGGGTTCGGAGCAGCAACTGTCCGGCTCGGTCAACTCAACCTCGAGTCCGGGCTGGTCTGGCGAACTGGGCAGATAAGCGATGGTGATGCGGACGCTGGTCAGCCGGTGGTTCGCCCGGACAGGCGGTCACGCAGTCGGTCGACGAGGCCGACGCCCGGCCCGACCACCTTGTGGAAAAGCTGCGCGTTCGGAGCGCCCGGGTGCGGCCGGGTTGGCGCCAGTTTCTTCGCGGCCTGCACCTTGCCCGCGAGCTGCACGAGCTCGTCCCGCGAGATCGCCGACCGGAGCCGGGGGAACTGCTCCGACTCCTCATCGGACACATGGTCGGCCAGGATCGTCTCCAGCTCGGAGAGCAGGGCGTCGAAGCGGAGGTCCGACGCGTCGACGGCTTCGAGCTCCTTCATTGTCCGCTCCAGCTCCTTGTGTTCGGCGGTGTCATGCTCGACCGCCGCGTCACCGTCGGGAAGATACCTGCGCATCGCCGGGTAGACGTACATCTCCTCCGCGACGGCGTGCCGGACCAGCTCGCTGATCATCACGTCCGCCAGGTCACGACGGGACGCCGAGTCGCTGGTGCTGCGGATCTGCCGGAGCAGAGCGGTGACCTCGCGATGATCCGTGGTGAGCACGTCGACCACGTCCTCAGTTCCTGCGGCGGGGGTCTCCGGGGAGGAGGATTTCGTCGCGGCGGCTACCCCGGCCGCCCCGGCGGCCGCCGCCACGGCACCGGCGGCAACCGCGGTGCCGCTGATCCCGGCTCGGCCGCTGGAACCGCGCGAGGCGGCCGCGTCCTCCACATCGGGGGTTCCGACCTGCGGTTCGTCGGCGACTTCACCCCGCCACTCGCCGGTCTCCGTGCCGCGTTCCTCGATGAAGGTCTTGAACCGTTCCAGGTCACCGGTCGCCTGCCGCTCCACCACATTGACGGCGTCCCCGACCTTCTCGACGAGCCCTTCCGGCTCGTAGTCGAGGTACAACGTGACTCGCGTGCGCCCGCTTCCGACGGGCTCGAAGTACACCGCGCCCGCGTTCGTGGCGCCCTCCGTCGCAGCCCAGGCCACCTTTTGGTCGGGGACCTGCTCCAGGACAGTGGCATTCCACTGCCGTCGTACTCCGGCGATCTGCGCCACCCAGCGCAGCGTCCGCTCATCCAGCTGCTCGACCTGCTCAACCCCGCTCATGAACTGGGGGAACTCCTCGAACTGGGTCCACTGGTTGTAGGCCGTGCTGATCGGCACGTCGACCTCGATGGACTTTTGGACCTTGGACATCGCTACTCCCTCGGCGTTTGTGAGCAACCCCTTTCGGGCAGCCTCACGCGCTTAGCGGCGAGACGCCAGTGGATGTTCGCGCCCATTGATCACGTTCCCAGACGTCGGACCGGGCGATGCTAGCTGGACTGGATCGGGTAGCTGTTCTGGAACGCCAGTCTGTGGTCCGCCTCGGCCGCGAGCTGTTCGAGCTGGTCCTCGAGATCCAGGAAGACTTGCCAGGGATCTTGACCCGAGGCAACAGTGAGCCGGTTGACGACCAGCTGCTCCAGATCGGGCATCCGCTGGGCCTTCCAGACTTTGTCTGCGATGCTCACGAGGAGATCTTCCAGTTCGATGTCGAAGCCGTGCCAGCTGGCATGAGTGGCTGCGAAGCGTGCGAGTTTGGGCGCGAAACCGGCTCGGAGCAACAGTTGTCGCCCGGCTAGTTCGTGCTGCGATCCCGGGCCGGACAGCTCCTCGACGTGGATGGTCTTGCCGATGTCATGCGTGGCCGCGCCGAACAGCACGGCCGCGTGATCGAATGCCAGGCCCTGGTGGTGAGCCGCGAGCCATTCGGTGAGCTGGGCGGCGACGTCGTGTACCGCGCGTAGATGGGCAGCCAGCCGAGGTGGTGCCTCCAGAATGCGGAGCAGGTCGGCTGCCTCAGCGGGGAGCTCGCGCAAGGGCGGATCGCTGGGGTCGGTCAAGGCACGATGCAGCGCAGCGGTCACTGAGCTCTCCGTTCGGGCAGAATTCGGTGTCGGTCTTCGCTCGGCACGAATCTTCGGTTGCTCGGAGTACCAGCGGACGTTCGCTCGCTGCCGCACTATCGGCAGTCCATCATCCGCGAGGTTACCCCGGCTGATCGGACTGCGAGCACGACGGCCCGGGTGGCCGCTATGGTGAGCGCCGATCTCTGCTAATCATCCGTTTCGAAAGGCTTGTCCCGATGCGCGTGCTTACCCGGAAGACCAGGCTGACCCTGACGCTGACCGCCATCAGCGTGGCCACAGCCGCAGTGGCCGGACCGGCCACCGCGCAACCGGAGCGTCCGAGGATCAGCGCTTCCGGCCCGGCACACAGTCTGGCTGCCGCCCGCACCCACGCAGCGGTGAAGAAGAACGCCTGGCAGCATGACACCCTTGCTCGCCACAGCCAGCGGAACTGGTACCGCGTCACGTTGAGCACCCGCAGTTACCTGTACTCCCTGCTCGGGAACCTGCCCGCCGACTACAACCTGCGCCTCTACGACGACGCAGGCAAGGCCCTCAGCACCTCCGACCACACCAAGGCCAACGCCGAAACCATCGGCCGCACGCTGGCTCCCGGCACCTACTTCGTGCGTGTCGCTTCCACCCACGGTGCCAGCGCCCGAACCAAGTACGCCCTGCTCGTGCGGACCGTCCCGGTCACCGCCACGATCGGTGTCCTCACCGCCCACGTCGGCAACTCGAACACGGTGACCGGCGATCTGGTCAATCTCTCCGACCAGTGGCAAGCCGTGCCGAGGATGGACGTGAAGCTCTACGACCGGACTGGAAAGCTCCTGCGGCGCAAGCGGGAGGCGGACAACCTGATCTCCTGGATCCCGACGGCCCCCGGCGCGCGAGTCCCGTTCAGCCTGCTCGTGGACGTCCCGTACAGCGTCCTGAACAAGACCGTTCGGGTTGTGGCCGTCCCGAAATGGGACACCATGACCACCAGAAGCCGTGTTGCCTTGACCGTTTCGGACGTGACCCGGGTCTATCACCACCGTAACGGGCTGACCTGGGTGGACTTCACGGCGAAGGTGCACAACACGTCGAGCCGCAGGCTGCCGCTGGCCACGGCGGTCGTCGAGGCTCGTGACAACCGCGGCGTGCTGGTGGGGGCCGACAGCTTGTCCGGGCCGAGCCTGCCCGCCAACTCCACCCGCACCTACCGTGGGACGTATTACAACCTGGAGCCCCACCTGCACTTGAGGGTCAAGGCTTTCGAGTACACGGACAACACGGGGTCCTGATGTCCGCGGGGTCGCCCGAGCGGCCCTAGCCGGCCCGTCGCGCGTCCACCTCGATCTCGATCTTCATCCGCGGGTCGGACAGGCCGCACATGAGCATCGTTGCGGCTGGCCGGATCTCGCCGAAAGTGCGCCGCAGGATCGGCCAGCAGGGTTCGAAGTCCGCGCGGTCGGGCAGCAGGTACCGCACCCGAACCACATCGGCGAAGGTGCAGCCGGCTTCCGTCAGCGCGGCTTCGATGTTGCTCAGGCACTGCTCGGCCTGCTCCACCACGTCGTCGGAGATGGTCATGCTGGCGTAGTGGAATCCGGTCGTCCCGGACACATGTACCCAGTCTCCGTCCACCACCGCGCGGGCATAGCCGATCTGCTCCTCAAACGTCGAGCCGCTGAGGATCGCGCGTCGCTCGGTCATCTGCCGAACGCTAGGTGACCAGCAAATGCGTGTCCAATGCAGACCCTGATGGTCAATGCGCGAGGCCCGGTTTGCACCCGTCCGGCTTCGCGCGCGTTCGGGTTCGACTCGATCCTGGGTGCGGTCAGCGTTCGGTACGGGGTTGGCCGCCGCAGGACTCGGCCGAAGTCTTGTACAACCTCCGTTCGGTCCCGTACCGGAGGTTCGGCCGAGTCCTGCGGCGGTCGGCATGATCACAGCGGGTCCTGCGGCCGGAGCCGGGAAGGACGGCGGGCGGTGGCGGGCGTGGCTCAACGCCAGCGCTTGGTCGACCAAGATCAGCGACACGCTGACGGTGGCTTGATCAACGGCTGTTTGGTACTGGTAGCGCAGTACCAAACTCACATTGATCAAGCCACCGTCGCGAAGGCTGCGCTGCCCGGGGGTTCGGCGCTGCCCCCCGGATGGCGATGCTCAAGGACACGCTTCCCGGTGGCGGGGTTAGGGATGATCCGGTCAAGGTCCTCAGGCATTTTCGACCGTTCAACCCGGGAAACCGACCCGAGGAATTAGCCCTCATGGTCAATGCAGCGATCAGAACACGCGTGGCGTCATACCGACGTGATCCGACGCGCCACTCGGCGCGGGCCCTAGCGCAAGGCGGGGTGGCTCGTCACCGGATTCCGAGAGATCGGGTAACGCCGATAGGGAGGTCGCAGGACCGCGAGCCGGCAGCTGTGGTCCCACTCGAAGGCCGCCAGGTAGATGTTGCCCGCCCGGTCCCTGGTGTTGCTTCCGGTGAAAACTGTTGCTGTCGGGTCAGTTTGCTTGGTGAACGTCTTCTTCGCAAGGTTGTATGACGTCATCCGTGTGACCGAGTTGCCGCCCCCGACCGAGGGGGCGATGATCGGCAGCCCGACGATGGCGTCGCCGGCGGCGTTGAGCGAAATGCCGTAAAGGTACTGCACTCGGTACTTTTCGGAGCCGTTGTAGTCCGCCGGGTCCATGAAGTGGCCCAGGCTGGTGAAGTTCCCGGTGGGCGTATCCAGAACGTAGAGCTGGCCGCTGACAGTAGAGACGTAGATCTTGTTGCGGTCCTGGGTCGGCGCCTGGCCGTTCCAGAACCCGCCCGACAGTGACTGGCCGGTCTTCGTCATCTTGCCGGTCGCCAGGTCGTAGACCCAGACCTCGTTCTGGTCTGCCCGCCGGACCGGCTCCTCGGGGCCTCGGTAGGTGTAGACCTTCCCCTGCCGGGTCACGATGATCTCCCGGCTCACCACCTTGTTGAGTTGCCACGGGATGCCTGGCACGACCTTGCTCACCTTCTTGGCGGCCAGGTCGTACAGCACGATGTCGCCGAGCGGGTGCGCCAGTCCGACCAGCATGTTGTGCTCGGGTGAGTAGCTCAGAGCGACGATGCCCTGCTGCTTGATGAGGACGCCGCCCGGCAGCGTGCGGCTCACATCTTCGAGTTTGTCGGTGTCCAGGTCCAAGGCGAACAGGTGGGCGCCCCGGTAGTTCGGCAAGGTGTCGATCGAGCCCTTGAAGTCGTGGAATCCCTGGGACGCCATGTACATCTTCCGGCCGACCTGCAGGATGCGGGTGTGCCCCTTGGGGATCTGCTCGCCGTCGACAATGTTGTTCTGTGCGGTGGCGACGTCGATGAAGGTTCCGAGGAACTCGCGCTTCCCGGTCGCGTGCGTGTAACGGAAGAGCGCGGCGTCCTCGCGACCGTCCGTGCGCGTGCTGGTCCAGATGATGTACACCCGATCCTGGTCGTCCTTGCCCAGGGCGTTCCAGGACTGCGTCAAGGTCAGGTAGGACGGCGCGATGTCGTCGAAGGAGATGTACTTGATGCCATAGGCGCCCTTCGTGGCGGCCTCGGAACTCGGCATCGACCCCGGCAGCAAGCCCGCGGTCACGAGGCCCGCAGTCAGGCCGGCCACCATGGCGGACCGGCGGGAGAGCTGCCCCGGCGTCTGCAGGCCGGATTCGTCGAAATCGCTGTACGGGATCTTCACCCCGCAATGCTAGGGCATCGAAATCCGTTATGTCGCACAAGGCCGTTATTGCCGGGTGATTATCTATTATATCTGCGGCCAAAATCGCCAATGCATCGTCATTTCGTGTCCTGAATAACGAGGAAAGGCAGGGCTGCGCAAACAGCTGAAGCGATGCTCTGAGCCTGGGGCTACCGGCTGTTCCCGGTCAGGTAGTGGGTGAGCATAGCGACGAGCTCGTTCTCGAAGCTGTCGAGGTCGACGGGCGGCGTGTGGGTGACGAAGCGGTGGACCAGCGACTCGATGGAGGTCACCACCATGCGGGCAGCCAGGGGGATGTCCCGGACACTGACCCGTGGGTCGCCGCCGAGCAGGATGCCGGCAGCGTCGATGGCCTGGTCCTCGGCAGCATGCAGCATCGTGAGCAGTTCGGGCGGTCGGGGAGCCTCTTCGAACAGGACCTTGTGCAGGGCGGGGTCACCGCGGTGGTTGTCGATGGCGGCCCGGATGAACAATCGGAGCCGATCCTCCAGCATCTCGGGTAGGGGGTCGCCGTCCAGTTGACGTTGGACGGCGGCGATGCCGGACGTGGCGTGGGCGGTAGCCAGCTCGACCAGGATGGCGTCCTTGTTGGGGAAGTACTGATAGAGCGTGCCGATGGAGTGCCCGGCCGCCTCAGCGATGCGGTTGGTGGTGCCTGCGGCGTAGCCGTACTCGGAGAAAACGCGAGCAGCCGCTTCCAGAAGCCGTTGCCGTGTGTCGATTGCCCGTTGCTGAGTGGCTCGCTTCCTGGGCTGAAGTCGTTTGGTCGTCATCGCGCCCGGCCTCTCGTAAATGCGAGTAGTCAGCAAACTGAGCAATTGCTCATACTTGTCTGACGACCCTAGCTCCCCGGAGGTTTTGTTGAGGACGATCCACGTCGAGACCCACCTGCCCACCGACCCCGAGCAGGTGTGGCACGCGTTGCTGCATCCCGCCTCGTTCCTCTACGTCAGCCGCGGGGTGCTCGGCGTTCCGGCGCTGGCCGGACGGACAGCGCCGATCCGGGAAGGGGAGTGCGCTCGCGGCTGGCTCCTGTTGTTCCATCTGATTCCGATATCGCGGCACACGATCCACGTGGTCGAGGTCGATGCCGCCACCCGCACCCTGCGAACGCGCGAACATGGCGGGCCGCTCAGGGTGTGGAACCACGCCCTGCATGTCGAACCGGCTGGGCCGGGGCAGTGCCGCTACAGCGACACGGTGGAGATCGACGCCGGTCGGCTGACCCGCGTCGTCGCCGTCGTGGCGGTGTGGCTGTACCGCTACCGGCAGCGACGGTGGCACAAACTTGTCCGCAACCACCTGATGCCCGAGGGCCCCCGGCACGCGGTGGCTCCGGCTCTGACGGCCCGGGCAACCGATTAGCATCCAGGGGTGAACCCGTTCAGGCGTCGAGCAGCTCCGGTGCCGGTTCCGGTTCCCGCGACGGTCGCCGAGTCGGTGCAACAGTTGGTGGCGGACGCCGGCCAGCCATCGCTGTTCGCCCACTCGGAGTTCGTCAAGAAGGTGACTTGCACTCGCTGCGGCGCGCGCAAGCAACTGCCCTCCACGACGGCGTACCTCTACTGCGATCACTGCGGCGCCCTGGTGGACTACGACTTCCGGCTGGCCAACGCCGACACCAACGCGGGCCTGAGCAACACCGTCTTCCATCTGCTGATGGCCCCGGTACAGATCCAGGCGCAGCAAGCCCGTGTCGCCCGGGACGCCGACGGCTACCGCAGCGTGATGCGGGGTGTGTACACCGAGTGGATCCGGCAGTGCCCCCAGGCGGTCTCCCCGCGAGCCGGAGATGACCAGGACTTCCGCCACCGGATGGTTGAGTACCTGGTGGAGTCCACGCTGTGCAAGGACTTCGACCCGGCCCTGACCGCTCTCGAGCAGCAACTGAACGCGCTGACCGCGACGTTGCAGCGGATCCCCCGGCCTGGCGAACCCTGGCTCGTGAGCGACGCTATCTGGCAGGTGGCGGCGGCGTTTCGGGCCTTGATGGAGGCAACGTACCTGCGGTTGGAGGCCGCCGGGGTGCTGGCGCTGGATCCTGATCAGGCTCCGCCGGGAGTGCCGTTGTCGATGGAGTACTCGACGTTCTGCCAAGGCTGGCTACCGCATTTGCGCCCGACCGAGGTGCAGCGGCTGCTGTCGATGTTCGGCCTGACCGGTGAGTACGCCCGGGTGGACCTCGCCGGCGCCGTCACCCGTCGGTGCGGTGGATGCGGTGGTGAGCTGGTGTCGCTGCCGGATGCCGGAGTCGTCGTCTGCCAGGGGTGCGGTCGGCGACTGGACCTGGCCGGTGGCGAGTCCCCGTGCCAGGGGTGCGGGGCCGCGCTCTGCTTTCCCGAGGGTGTCAGCCGGTTGAACTGCCCCTATTGCCAGACCACCACGCACCGAGCCTGAGCCCGGCTGCCGGGCCGAGCTTCACGCGGGTTTGCCATCCGGCCTCAGGTCGTCAGGCGGCGGTGAGGTCGCCGTTGTTGGCTTCGCCGCCGAGCAAGGCGGTGAGCCGATCCCGGGCGGATTCCTGAGAAAGGTTCGTGGTGGCGACTCCTTCGGTCATCCCGAACGCACTGCTCGCGGACACCAGTGCCAACGCTGCCTCAACAGTCGTGGGTGCCTCGCCAACCCGGTGAACGAGGGCGTAGGTGAGGGTGGTGAGGGCAAGTGGGGGAGCGGTCATGGCTGGGTCTCCTTCGGGGGCCGTCGAAGTCGTTGCTCCCGGTGTACGGATCGAGGATGGGGAAAGGTTCAAGTGCCTTTGATGGCCTCGCTCCCGATGAGCCGAGATCTCAGCTGGGTGGCGAGCTCAGCGCAGCCGGCGTGCGCGCAGCACCAGGTCGTCGGTGTGGTGTGCGCCGGCCCCGCCGTCGGGTGCGATCCGCGGCCGCTCCTCGTTCACCTCGACCAGCCAGTCGTCGTCCAGCAGCGCGATGACCATCGACGGCCAGACGTAGTCCGCTGGGTCGAAGGCGCCCTCGTGCGCCGGCTGGGTTTCCATTCCCGCGTGGTGCACGAGCAGGAGGACGCCGCCGGGCGCGACGGCCGCGAGCAGCGCTCGTTCGGCCGCCGCGTCGGGGGTCCGTAGCAGGGCCGGGTACTGCGCGGACACCAGTTCGAAGGACGCCGGTGGGAGCTTCGCCTCGGCCAGCCCGGCGTGCACCCAGCGAACGGAGACGCCGGCGTCCCGCGCGTGCCCGATGGCCCGCTGCAGCGCCACGCCCGAGACCTCGAGGGCGGTCACGTCCCAGCCGCCGCGCGCGAGCCAGACGGCGTCCGCGCCTTCGCCGCAGCCGACGTCGAGCACCCGGCCGGGCGTGAGCCCGGCAACTTCGGTCACGAGTGCACCATTGGGTTGGCCGCTCCACAGCCGTTCCCGGTCGGTGTACCGGTTGTCCCACTCCGTCTGCACCGCGGGGTCGCCGACGTATTCGCCGATCGGCGAGGAAGCGTTGGATGCGGGCGGTCCTGCCGTCATGTCGTTGGTCATCGGCCCAACATCGTCCATCGCCCCCGGAAACACCACTCCTGTTGCCGGTTCGGCAAACGGTGGCTAACCCCCGCAACGGTGCGGGGGTGGACCCGATTTCCCCCGAACTCGCTGATTTCTAGCCTAAACCCATGAAAATCAGACGCATCGCCGTCATTGGGATCATGCTCGCCGGGCTTTCCGTCGTCGCCGGTACCGCTGCCGAGGCAACGTCCACGGCATCCGCCGGGGCGACCGCCCGACCATCATCCGGCCGAGGGGAGCTGCTGTCGGTGACGACGGTTGCCGACCTCGATCGCCGGCAGGTGGCCTCGATCCTCGCCGACGTACCGTTCGAGGGCACCCGTCCCCGGTACGCGGTCCGCGCCTATCGGATCGAATACCGCACTGTAGATGTGCGTTCCGCCCCGACCACCGCCAGTGCGCTGGTGGTGTTGCCGGTGCATCGACCCGGCCGCGCGAGCACCGTCGTCTGGGAACACGGCACCCGGGTAGGGCGTTTGGACGTCGCCTCGATGTCGGACGACAATGTCGATCGTCCTGCCGCCATTCTCTTCGCCAGTGCCGGTTTCGTCACTGTGGCGCCGGATTACCTCGGCCTCGGCACCGGCCCTGGGGCTCACCCGTACGCCCACGCCTCGACCGAGGCTAGCGCGTCCCTGGACGCGGTGCGAGCGGGTCGGGCCCTGGCTTCACTGCGGGGACAGCAGCTTTCGAACGACGTCCTGCTCAGCGGTTTCTCTCAAGGTGGGCAGGCGGCGATGGCGCTCGGACCGGTGCTGGCAAAGGCACCCGGCCTGCGGCTGCGGGCGGTGGCCGGGATCAGTGGCCCCTATGATCTGGCCGGCACGGAGTTCCCGGCGCTCTGGGACGGTCGCGTGGACCCGGCCATCGGGGCGTTCTACCTGGCGTACTGGACGCTGTCGAGCAACGCGGTCTATGGCCTGTACGGATCTCCCGCCGAGGTGTTCCAGGCTCCTTACGACCGGACGGTGCCACCGCTGTTCGACGGCGATCATGATGAATGGTCGATCTTCCCCGCACTCGCGCCGTCACCCGAGCAGCTCGTCACCCCGCAGTACGCCGCCCGGTTGCGTCATCCCGAGGGCACCCTGCTCCGGGCGATCCAGGAGAACAGTCAGACCTGCCAATGGCGAGCGCCGATCCCGGTCAGGCTGTACGCGGCCAGCGGTGACCGGGAGGTGCCGATCGGCAACACCGAGCAGTGCGCGCGTCAACTGCGAGCGGCCGGCGCCGTGCCGACAGTGACGGACCTGGGGGACGTCGACCACATGAGCACTCCGGCAATCGCGCTGCCCGACGTGCTGGACTGGTTCTCCGCGATCGAGACCAGGTAGCGCCGGAATCACCATCAGCTCGGGCGGGCGGTTGACCGGCGGGTGATCACCTTGGAGACTTTCCGGACCTTCCGCGGGTCAACCGTCAGGCGTTTCTTCTGGTGCGGGACGACGCGACGGACTTTGGTGTCGGGCTCGGATGCAGCCGGTTCGTCCTGCGCGGCAGAGGGAATGACCCGGTAGAGCCGCCAGGAGGGCTGGTCGCTGGTCTGCGGGAACTCCCGGTCCAGCACGGCGACCCCACCGCCGTCGCGGTAGAACGAGGGGTACTTGACGTTGACGGCGTTCGACGTCCCCAGCCCGCGGGCCTCGTTGGGCACGTCCAGGATGTACTGGACCTGGTTGTCCCCGATGCCGTCCAGGGCCGCTCGGAACTGTCGGTCGGTGGTGATCACGAAGGATTCCGGCCGCCGGGACGCCATCACGATCGCGAACCCGCTCGCCACGTCGACCAGGATGGACTGGGAGGGGAGCTGTTTCGCGTCCAGATAGGCAGCTATCTGATGCTCGTTCTGGAACCGCCGGTGCAGCTGGATCGCTACCGGGCGGTCCGGGTGCACGATGAGATCGAAGTGCGGATTCTCTTCCTTCGCGATCCGGTCGTCCTGGACCGCGAGTGCCTGGGAGCCGAACGGGGCGAGCAGTACCAGTGCCGCACCGGCCGCGATCGCCGCCCGAGCCACCGGGCGGCGAGCGGTCGGCCGGTCTGCCATCGCCGGGGTTGCGGAGACCGATCGCGAGCCGGCTGTGATGAGTAGTCCCAGCAGGATGACGGTGAGCGGAATCGCGTCGATGTAGAACCGCCACCAACCGAAAGTGCTGCCACCGATCGCGGCGATCGCTTGGAAGGCCAGCACCGGCACGAAGATGGTGAAAGGAACGAGCAGGGCGACGTCCCGGCGGTTGATCAGCATGACCACGGCAAGCAGGCAGACGATGACCAGGAGGGGTTCCAGGGTGACGATCTGCAGGCCGGTGGTGATCACTTCTGCGATGGGGCCGGGCGCGGACGAGCCGTTGAGGCCTTGCTGGGCGACCTGGCTGGAGTTGCCGTAGCTGGAGCTGAACTGTTCGAAGGGCTTGCCCACGGTGACCCAGCTCAGCCCGGCCCAGGCGGCGAAGGCGCCGGCCGCAGGCAGGCCGATCAGCCAGCTGTCGGCCAGCGCCAACCGGAGCCGAACCGAGCGGGGCCCCGAGGCGGAGCCGTACGCGACCAGGGTGACGAACGCGACCGCACCGGCGGCCGTCACCAGCGCCTCGTAGCGGGTGAAATAGCCGAGCCCGAGCGCTGTTCCGGCCACCACCAGCTGTCGCCAGGCTCTGGTTCCGCTGCGAGTCCAGGACAGCAGGGCCCGGGCCGCGACGACCTGGGCGAGCAGCAGGTAGGCCTCGCTCATCCCGTTAGCGCCGTAGTAGACGATCATTGGGGTCAGGCCGAACAAGAGGGTCAGCGCCAGCCGGGGCGCTCGCCGCAGCCCGAGATCACGCAGCAGGCCGTTCAGCACCGCCACGCACAGCGCCATCACCGCCGCCGACAGGATGTTGCCGGCGAAGGCCTGGGTGAGCAGGGCGGGCCAGACGTCGCTGGCCAGCAGCAGCGGAATGGCCAGGATCGACGGCAGCGGATTCCAGACGAATCCGACCGCCGCCAGGTGCGGGTCGGCGCCGCGGTAGACGTAGCTGCCGTTGGCCACCCTGCTCATGGCGTCGGCCGGGATGCTGTTGTAGTGCAACACCAGGACGGCGCCGACGGCCAGGTAGAGACCGAAGAAGACGGCGGCGATCACCCATGGTTCGAGGTGCGGCCGCGCCTTGGTCGCCGTCGCGGGTCGGCTCGGTCGTTTATCGGCCACCTGCGAAGGCTGGTGTTCCGGCGCCGAGTCGAGCAGAGCGGTATCGAAGAGGGAATTAGCCATGACTGAGCCCGGCCTGGTCCAGAGGCTGTTCTGTCGGCGCCGTCTTCGAGGTCAGCCCGTGCGTCGTCTTCTCCCAGTACGACGGCTGAAAAACCAGTTGTACCAAGGCTTTCACAGCAGAAATAGCCATCATCACCCAGTAGGCAGGGAAGGTCAGCGCGGCGAACACCAGATCGGACCGGTTGGCCGCCCGGGCGGAGATCAGCCCTGCGTAGATCATGGAGAAATTGCCGATCAGGAAGCAGGCCAGCGCCGGGTAGAAGACGATGCTGGGGAAGAGCTGCTCCAGAATCGCCGGATCGGCGACCAGCCAGACGATCGCCAGGTACCAGAAGATCGGGTTCAGCAGGGCCAGCAGGGGAGTGCCGGCGACGAAGAGGGTGAAGCCGAGGTATCCCTTGATCCCGATCGCCGAGATCAGTTCCCCGGGGCGACGGTTGTGGATCAGCCAGGTCTGCAGATAGCCCTTGTACCAACGACTGCGCTGCTTCAGCCAGTTCACGAAGTCGGAATTGGCTTCCTCCAGCGTTACCGAGGCCAGAACGCGGGTGCTCAGGCAGGCTCGGCTGATCCGCAGCCCGAGATCGGCGTCCTCCGTGACGTTGTAAGGGTCCCAGCCGCCGAGCTCGCGCAACACGTCGGCTCGCAGATGATTGGATGTCCCGCCGAGCGGGATCGGGGCACCGAGCGCGACCAGGCCGGGCAAAAGATGCTCGAACCAGGTGACGTACTCCAGCGTGAACCACCGGGTGATGATGTTCTGTGCGACGTTGAAGTACCCCAGCTTCGCCTGAACGCACACCACGTCCGCGGGTAGCTGTTCGAAGGCGAGCACGGCCCGCCGCAGTTGCAGGGGTTCGGGTTGGTCCTCGGCGTCGTAGATCGTCACCAGGTCACCGGTGGCGTGCTGGAGTCCCCAGTTGCAGGCGTTGGGCTTCGTCCGCGGGCCGCCGGGCGGCACCAGCAGCACCCGCACATAGGGCGGCAGTGTCACGTTCGCCACCGCGGAGATTGTCACCTCGTCGTCCACTTCCAGCAGGAGCAGGACCTCGAGCTTGTTCGCCGGATAGTTCAGCCGGCCAAGATTGCCGACCAGTTGACCGATCACCTCGGGTTCGTGAAAGGCCGGGACCAGGACTGTGTAACGCGGCAACCGCCGGGCATCCGCGGCGAGCGCCACCCGGTCGGAGATCTTGATCGTGGCGGTCGCCCTGATCCCGGCCCGCAGGCAGAGCAGTCGAAACGTAATGGCCGCCAGATACGTGAGGGTGGCGAGGCTGACCAGGACCTGGGCGGTGATCAGCGGCTCGAACACCGCCCCCAGGATCAGCAGGCAGGCAATGCCGGCGAGGACGTTGCGTTGGCCGGGAGACAGCGTCTGAACCGCGGACCTTTCCCGGCTGAGGGCGAACTCGTTAACCGGCGCCGCGAGGGGTCCGCGCGCGCCTCGCCGATGCTTGCTGCGGTGGCCGGCAGGCGGGCTGACCGGGCTCACGCCGGCCCGCCCTGCCACAGCGCGGCCGCGAGCGATGCGGTGGCCAGGAGCAGCAGGCAACTCGTCGTGATCAACGGCGCGGACCCGATCGCCGGCTGCCCGAGGCTGCGGATCGGCCCGACCTCACGCGTTGGGCGCCGGATCAGCGGAAGCAGCCCCAGGCAGACCGGCGCGGCGATGGCGGCGAGCCGGCCCTGCTCTGAGCCGGCCAGTTCCAGGGTCCAGGTGGCCAGCGGGGAGGCGGTGAGCAGCGCCAGCATCAGCGGGAGTCGAATCCGCCAGATGGCGCCCACCCCGTACAGCAGGATCACCGCACCGGCGGCGAAGAGCGGCAGCGAGGCCAACGCCTGGGCCGGCTCGCCGACGCCGTCCGGGTCGCCCACGGCGATCAGCAGCGCGCTGCCGATCAGAACGAAGGCAACGATCAGGTCCACCTGGTGGTCCTCGATCTCGTTGCCGCGCCGGATCCCGCGCCACAACAGGACGACCGGGAGCGGAAGCACCGCGGCCAGCCGGAACCAGGCGACCTGGTCCAGGGCGGAAGGGAGTTGCGACAGTGGGCCGCTGTAGGCCAGGGCTACCGCGATGACCAGGATCAAGGCCCGGGTCGGGCTCCGCTGCCAGATCGGCACGGTCGGTTTAGGCGGCCGGCCGACGGTGGGAGCGGGCGCGAAGGCAGGGGCGGGGGCGTCCCGAAGGTTGAGCACCAGGGGCACGGTGTCGTCGGTCGGACGAATCACGCGCGGCGGTCGGCCTCCGGCGGCCGGGCGCGGCAGAGCCTGGATCGTGTCGCCAGTGGGGCGCAACGTGTCGAGGTCGACGGCGTCCGCCGGGAACGGGAAAAAGTCGCTCACTGCGGACCGCCTCGGTTGGTGGACCAGCGTTGAGGACGGCGGGTACAGGTGATCTGAGTGGGCATGACTGCCATGCAGGGCTCCGGAGGGGTATGACAGCAGGTTTCGCCCGCAGCGTCCTTGCTCCAGCCCTGACGTCTGAAGAATCGGCTCTGATGCGTTCACACGTCGTGCGGGGTGAGGGTGATCTTCCCGGTGGCCTTGGGGTGGTGAAGCTAGCAGGGGGTGACGGGGACGACAAGGCATGTGCGTGACTGGTGAGTAACCGTGCGCGCAGAGTCACGTTGACCCGGCGGAGAGGCTGGCTCCCGGTTGACGGGGAGCCAGCCTCTCCATGGTGGACGTCGCCGGTCACCCGGCCGGGTGCGGTGTCCTTACAAGCCCATGTCGGCGCGCATCGCGGCCACGATCTTGCAGTTGGCCACGAAGTCGTCCGCTGAGGTCGCCTCGCTGTCCTGGTTGAGCCCGTACGGCCAGAAGTGCTGGGTGTCCCCGTGCAGGACGGCGGCGGCATCACCGGTCACCGAGCGCAGCGCAGCGATCCCCTTGGCACCGGTCCACTGACCATTTGTCATGAACGACGACCAGCTCGAGTAGGTACCGACACCGAGGGTGTGGGCGATCTCGTGCTGGGCGGTCACCTGCTTCATGAACACCCGGTTGGAGCCGAACCGGATGGCGCCGCTGTAGCTGCCGTCCGCGGTGGCGACACCAGTGTTGTAGCTGACGGTCAGCGCCTTGGTGGCACCCACGTAACAGTTGTATTCCGCGACAGCAAGATCCATCGCCGCGGTGATCTGGGCGTAGGCGTCGGTCTGGTCAGCGGTAGGCGCCGACGCCCGGGTCAGGGTGTACGTGATGTGGCCGGTCGCCGGGCAGCCGGCCGAACCGACCGTGCTCTTCCAGTTCTGGTTGCTTCCACCGTTGCAGGCCCAGAGCTGGATCAGGGTGCCGTTCGCGGTGCCCTCGGCCGCGGCGTCCAGGCACAGGCCGGAAGCGACGCCGGTGATCGTGCCGTTGCTGTTGATGTTCCACTGCTGATTGGTCTGCCCGTTGCAGTCCCAGATCACGACCTGGGTCGAGGACGTCGTGCCACCGTTGAGCGCGTCCAGGCACTTGTTGCCGTAGACCATCAGTTGCTTGCTGGAGGTGTAGTTCCACTCCTGGTTCGAAGCGGTGCCGCAGGTCCACAGGTTGACCTGGACGCCATTGGTCGTCTTGGCTCCCGGCACGTCGAGACAGCGCCCGGACGCAACGCCTCGGACGGCGCCGATAGCGGCGGCGGCCGGGCTGGCAACGGCCACCGTGATCGATCCGGCCAGCAGGGCACCGGCGAGGGCCGCAACGGGGCGGAGCCATCGGGGCGGTGGGCGGGGTACGCGGTTTTCCATCAGGGGGTCTCCTTGGTGTCAGGGGCCGAGGATGATGACGATCATGGCGCGGGCGCACGCTACGCGCCCATTTGTACCTTTGCAATGGGTTGCAAAGGGCACTGCGCGGCGGCCGCAATTCCCGGGCTGGGCCGAGGCCGGAGAGTACGGTCGAAGGATGTCTCCACAACCAGACTTGCGCAGTGCGGCGCCCGGCTCGCTCGGCCTCGGGAGGCTCCGGCTGCTCGGTCTCGCCGTCGTCCCGGCCGCTCTCATCCTGGTTCTTGGCACTGCCGGGTCCGCCGCGGCCGACCCTCCGGAATTCACCGGCATCGTCGGGATTCCAGCCTTCACGGTGCACGGTCACCGAGCCGCCGGAGCCGTGGATCTCCGCCTGCTCGCCGGGGGTGGCCAGGTGCTGAGCGAGCAAGGGCTCGGGCTGGCGCAGGGGAGCCAACTCGATGGCGCCCGCTTCGGTGCGGCGGTGGTCTCCGGCGATCTCAACGGGGACGGTGACCAGGACATGATCGTCGGGGCTCCGGGCGGTGCCGGCTCCGGCCGGGTGGCGGTGTTGTTCGGATCGAGCACCGGCGTCAGCGCGTCCGGAGCCCAGTCGCTGCCGGTGCCCCCGTCGCTTCGGGCCGGTGACGAGTTCGGGGCATCGTTAGCGATCACCTTCCGGCTCGAGCCGGACCAACCCGGCCCCGGCAACCACGACCTGTGGGTCGGTGCGCCCGGTCGTGATGTCGCGGGAAAGGTGAATGCTGGAGCGGTATTCCGGTACCTGCTGAGCCCGGCCGGGGTTGCCACCTACCTGGAAACCATCACCCAGGACAGCCCTTTGGTGCCGGGATCGGCCGAGTCAGGAGACCGGTTCGGTGCGGTGCTGGGCGGGGGCAGCGTCCGCAACGGTGTCGTGGTCGGGGTTCCGGACGAGGACATCGGCCGCCTGAAAGACGCCGGAACCGTGCAGCGGATCCGCACGGATCTTGTGACCGACGTCCTGGTTCGGGGTCAGGGCTACAACCAGAACACCAACGGCGTGCACGGCCGGGCCGAGGCCGGTGACCGCTTTGGCGCGGCCCTGTCCGGTGCCGGTTCCTATGGCGGGCATGCCGTCGGAGTGCCGGGTGAGGATGTCGGCGGGGCCCGGAACGCCGGTGCGGTCCAGGTTTTCGGTAGCATCGAATCCAGCGGCGATGACGGCTTCCACCCTGTGGCGGCGTTCACCCAGGACAGCAAGGGTGTGCCGGGGCGGGTCGAGGCCGGTGATCGGTTCGGGGCCGCGCTCACCGTGGGCGACCTCGCCTGCCAGGACTGGTCGGTAACCGCGGTGGGGTCGCCCGGTGAGAACATCGGTTCGGTCCGCGACGCCGGATCGATCACCCTGCTGCCGGACCTCCGTCCAGGCCCGCACCACACCTGCACCAGCAGTTTCCGCCAGGGCCACGGCCTGCCCGGCAAGGCCGAGGCTGGTGATCAGCTGGGGGCCACGCTCGGCGTGCTCAAGAGTGACCTGGCAGGTGCCGGGGAAGCGTACGACCGGCTGCAGATCGGCGTCCCCGGTGAGGACGTCGGCTCCGCCCAGAACGTCGGCCGGGTGATCACCGGCACCGGGAAGCAAGCCACCGGCTTCGGCTATCAGGGTGGGGGCATCGCCGGGATGCGGTTCGGCTCGATCCTGGCGACCGCTAAGTAGGCGGCCACCGATCCACGAAGTCGCGCCGGTTGCGCTGAACCATCTGCCCGCTCGGCTCGTCTGCCCAAGCACAGATGCCCGGGGTCAGGGAGGGCCAGGAAAGATGCGTGAGACGGCGAATCAGTGGGTAGCGAAGGGTGCGTGTCGGAGCAGCGATCCCGACGCGCTGTTCGTGCAGGGCGCAGCGCAACAGCGGGCCAAGGCGGTGTGCCTGGGTTGCCCGGTCCGGACGGAGTGCCTGTCCGTGGCGCTGGACCGCAAGATCGAATTCGGGGTTTGGGGTGGGATGACCGAGCGGGAGCGGCGTGCTTTGTTGCGTCGGCGTCCGAACGTCAAGTCCTGGCGTCGGCTCCTGGAAATCGCTAGGGCGGAGGAGGTTCGGCTGATCGACCTACTGGACGAGAAGGTACCGGGCACCGTGCGAGCGGGATGACTCCCGGCCCGCCCGGTGCCCGGTGGTTCGATCAGGCTACGTCGAACCGATCGAGGTTCATCACCTTGTCCCAGGCGGCGACGAAGTCACTGACGAACTTCTCCTTCGAGTCGTCGCTCGCGTAGACCTCGGCCAGCGCCCGGAGCAGCGAGTTCGAGCCGAAGAGCAGGTCGACGCGGGTGGCCGTCCACTTCAGCTCGCCGGTCTGCAGGTCGCGGCCTTCGAACAGCTCCTCCTCGTCGGACGTCGCCTGCCACCCGGTGCCCAGGTCGAGCAGGTTCACGAAGAAGTCGTTGGTCAACGCCCCCGGCTGGGACGTGAGGACGCCGTTCGGCGACTGCTGGACGTTGGCGTTCAGCACCCGCAGGCCACCCACCAAGGCGGTCATCTCGGGGCCGTTCAGGGTCAGCAGCTGGGCCTTGTCGATGAGCAACTGCTCTGCGGTCTGCCGGTGGCCCTTGCCCAGGTAGTTGCGGAAGCCGTCAGCGGTCGGCTCCAGCGCCGCGAAGGACTCCTCATCGGTCTGCTCCTGCGACGCATCCGTGCGTCCGGGCGTGAACGGGACCACGACGTCGAACCCGGCGTTCTTCGCGGCCTGCTCGACGGCTGCGCACCCGCCGAGCACGATCAGGTCGGCCAGCGAGACCTGCTTGCTCCCGCCCGCAGCGTTGAACTCCTGCTGGACCCCTTCCAGCATCCGCAGCACCTTCGCCAGCTGGGCCGGGTCGTTGACCGCCCAGTCGTTCTGCGGGGCGAGGCGGAGCCGGCCACCGTTGGCCCCACCGCGCTTGTCACTGCCGCGGAAGGACGACGCCGCTGCCCACGCGGTAGCGACCAGTTCGGAGCCGGCCAGCTCCGAGCCGAGAATCGTGCTCTTGAGCGCCGCGACGTCCGCCGCTTCGATCAGATCATGTGTGACCGCAGGCACCGGGTCCTGCCAGAGCTGCGGCTCGGCCGGCACCTCCGGGCCGAGGTAGCGGGCGATCGGTCCCATGTCGCGGTGGGTGAGCTTGAACCACGCCTTGGCGAAGGCGTCGGCGAACTCCTGCGGGTTCTCGTAGAACCGGCGGGCGATCTGCTCGTAGCTCGGGTCCACCCGCAGCGCGAGGTCGGTGGTGAGCATCATCGGGGCGTGCTTCTTGGCCGGGTCGTGCGCATCCGGCACCAGGTCCGCGGCGGCCGGGTCGGTCGGGGTCCACTGCTTGGCCCCGGCCGGGCTCGTCACCTGCTTCCACTCGAATCCGAACAGGGTCTCGAAGAAGCTGTTGTCCCAGGTCACCGGGGTGGGCGTCCAGGCGCCCTCCAGCCCGCTGGTGATGGTGTCGCCGCCCTTGCCGGTGCCGAAGCTGTTCTTCCAGCCCAGGCCCATCTCCTGCAGCGGAGCCGCCTCGGGCTCCGGGCCGACGTGGTCGTCGGGAACAGCCGCACCGTGCGCCTTGCCGAAGGTGTGGCCGCCGGCGATGAGCGCCACCGTCTCCTCGTCGTTCATCGCCATCCGGGC
>DATINJ010000138.1:0-4158 GCA_035474375.1 Kineosporiaceae bacterium
CGAAATAGCGGCGGCTATGGCGAATCAAACTGCCATGGGAACGTAATCTGCCGGATACATGTCGCGAATACCTGCTGGTGACGATCGACAGATGGTAAACCTCGAGTTCCGGCTCCTCGGCCGAGTCGAGGTGTACCGGGACGGACAGCCGGTAGACGTTGGCGGTCCCAAGCAGCGCGCCGTCCTCGCCTCGCTCCTGCTCCGAGTCCGCCGGGTGGTTTCGGTCGATCAGCTGATCGACGACTTGTGGCCGGAACACCCCCCGGCCCGAGCGGCGGCCACGGTGCAGGTCTTCGTCTCCCAGCTGCGCCGGGCACTCGAACCCGAGCGTTCCCGTGGCACAGCGGCGACCGTGCTGGTCACGGCGTCTCCCGGCTACCTGCTCGACATCGAGCCCGAGACCGTGGACGCGCACGCGTTCGCCAACCTGGTGGTGCGCGGCCGGGAGGCGCTGGACGCCGGGGACCCTGAGCAGGCGGCGCGGTTGCTGCTGCGCGCCGAGGAGATGCTGCGTGGTCCGGCCCTGGCCGACGTCCCGGTGACACCGTTCGTCGGGGCCGCAGCGGCCCGGCTGACGGAACTGCGCCTCGGCGCGGCCGAGGACCGGATCGACGCCGAGCTCGCCCTGGGTCGGCACGCTGCACTGGTTGCCGAGCTGGAACAGTGGGTGCGACGGCACCCGCTGCGAGAGCGGCTCCGGGCACAGTTGATGCTGGGGCTGTACCGGTGCGGGCGGCAGGTCGAAGCGCTGGCCACCTATCGCGAGACCCGCCAGGTGCTGCACGACGAATTGGGGCTCGACCCGGGCGTTCGGCTGCGCGCACTGGAACAGGCCGTACTGCGGCAGGATCCGGGCCTGGCCTGGCAGCAGCCCGCGCCGCTGACCGTGCCCACGGCCGAGATCGCGACGGCGAATCACGAGCCACCGGCTATGGATCGGCCGGGCAGGGTGCTGGTGGTCGATGACACGGCCATCAATCGCAAGCTCCTGGCGGCCGCGGTGGCGGTGCTCGGTCACGAGGTGGAGACGGCCGAGAACGGCCACCAGGCTCTGGAGATGTTGCGGGCCGCTGACGACGGTCGTGACACCAAGGGCGGGTTCGACATCGTCCTGCTGGATCTGCTCATGCCGGTGCTGGACGGGTACGCGACTCTGGCCGAGATGAAGGCAGATCCCGCCCTGGCCGCCGTCCCGGTGATCATGGTGTCGGCGGTGCCGGAGCTGGAGAGCGTGGTGCGCTGCATTGAACTGGGTGCGATCGACTACCTGCCGAAGCCGTACAGCGCGACGATGCTCCGGGCCCGGCTGCGCTCCTCACTCCAGGCCAGGCGGTCGGCCGCGGACCGCGAAACTGCCTTGCGGACCGAGATCGCCACGCTTCGCGCGGAGGTCTCCCGGGCTCGGATCGGCACCGGGTCCGAACACCCGTGAGCGCCTCGCCGATGTCGTTACGCGGTCTGGTCCGTTGCGGGATCGGCCTCGGCGTGGTCCTACTGGCCGCCTTGTTGCTGGTCAGCTTGAAGGCCGAGAGCAGCACGCGGCAAGCGTCCGTGGCCGAGGCCCGGCGGTCGCAGTCGCTGCGCCTGGCCTACGAACTACGGCAGACCTCTGACGACCTGACCCGGATGGCGCGGACGTATGTGGTCACCGGGCAACCTCGCTACCGCGCCTGGTTCCAGGAGATCCTGCAGATCCGGGACGGCACGGCGCCGAGACCGGAGAACTACGACAACATTTATTGGGACGTCGTGACCGATACCGGCCGGCGACCCACACCGGCCGGTCCTCCGGTTGCCTTCGCCACGCTGGCCGCGCGGGCCGGGTTCACCCGCCCGGAGCTGCACCTGCTTGCCACCGCCAAGGCGCGTTCGGACGCCCTGGCCATCGCCGAGACGCAGGCGTTCGCCCTCGCCGCCCGAGGAGGTACGGCTAACCGCCAGGAGGCGACGGACATCCTCTTCGACGCGTCCTATCTGCGGACCAAGGACGAGATCATGCAGCCGATCGGGCAGGTGCTCACGCTCGTCGACACCCGCACGGCCCGAGAGACCGCGCGGGCGACGGACCAGGCCCGAGCCTGGTCTGCGGCCGCCATCGCGGCGGCGCTGCTGCTCCTCGCGGGGATGGCGGTGTTCGCCGCCGTGACCCGCCGGGCGGTGCTCAACCCGGTCGCCGAACTCGACGCCGCGACCGCTCGAATCGCCGCCGGTGAAGCCGATGTTCGGGCGCGAGTCACCGGAGTCGGCGAATTGCGTTCCTTGGCAAGGCGATACAACGAGATGGCCGAACGGGTCCAGGGTCGCTCCGCCGAGCTGCGGTTGCTGCATCGAGTGGCCGCCGCCGCGCATCGGGCCACCGACCTTCCCGCAGCCGCCGACGACGTGGTCGACTTGGTCCGAGCCCACACCGGATGGCCGGTCGGCCGGACCTACCACCGCTACGGCGATCGACTGGTGCCACTGACGACGTCCGCCGACGAGAGCAACGACTCGCTCGGCCCAGCGAGCTTGCCGGGTCGGGTACTCGCGACCGGGCAGGCTGTCTGGCTGCCCGAACTCTCCTCCGAGCTCGGAACAGTACGGGGACCCGGCGCGGGGATCGCCGTCCCCGTGCGTACCGGCCGGGGCGAGGCCGCGGAGGTGGTCGCCGTGATGGAGTTCCTCACCGCCGACCCCACTGCCCCGGACGCCGCTCTGCTGGCTCTCCTGTCGGACGTAGCGGCCCAGCTCGGCCAGGTCGCCGAGCGGGTCCGGACCGCTGATGCCCTGCGTGATGCGGCTTCCACTGCGGAGACCGCCAACGCGGCCAAGAGCGCCTTCCTGGCCACCATGAGCCACGAGATCCGAACCCCGATGAACGCTGTCATCGGGATGTCGGGGTTGCTTCTGGATGGCCGTCTCGACGCTGGCCAGCGACACCTGACCGAGGTCGTCCACGACAGCGCCCACTCGTTGCTCCTGCTGATCAACGACATCCTCGACTTCTCCAAGATCGAAGCCGGCCACCTCAGCCTGGAACAGGTGCCGTTCCACGTCGGTGAATGCGTTGAAGCCGCAATAGATCTCGTCTCAGCTGAAGCCGGAGCCAGGGACCTCGAACTGGCCTGCACCATGGAACCGGGCACCCCGGAGGCCATGGTCGGTGACCCCACCCGGGTCCGGCAGATCCTGCTCAACCTGCTGAGCAACGCGGTGAAGTTCACCGAACGTGGCGAGGTGACCGTCACCGTCGGGGCGACACCGGTCGACACCGAAGGCTTGCACGAGTGGCGCTTCGTGGTGCGCGACACCGGGATCGGAATTCCACCCGAGCATCTCGAGTCGATCTTCGATTCGTTCACCCAGGTCGACACATCCATCTCGCGGCGCTACGGCGGCACCGGGCTGGGACTGGCCATTTGCCGCCGGATATGCACCCTGATGGGTGGGACCATCACCGCCGCTTCGATACCCGGATCCGGCACCACCATGACCGTCACCGTGCCCGCGGCGGTGGCAACGTTGGGGCGGCGAGAACCGATGCCCGACGACGCCTCCGCCCTGGCCGGTGGAGAGGTGCTGATGGTGGGCAGCGATGCTTGCACTCGCGCCCTGGTTGGGGACTGGCTGGTTCGGTCCTGGCGAATGCGGGTCGCCGGCACCGCATCGATCGAAGCCGCGCTGGGCTGGCTGCGCGCCGGACGCCGTTACGACGCGGTGATTCTCGACCATCGTCCCCCACGGATGGACGGGCTCGCCTTGGCTCAAGCCATTCGCGCCGTACAGGCCGACGATGCCGAGCAAGCCGGCGAGGAGGTGCCGATCGTGCTGATCACCTCCTTCGCTCGACTGCCCGGGCCCGACGCCCCGAGCGGCATCTCGGTGGTGACCCGGCCGATCCGCCCAGCCCCGCTGTTCCGGGTGATGACCGCAGCCCTCACCCAGCCGACCGCCCTCACCGCGCCGATGGCGGTGCCCACCGTCAACCTCACAATCGGCGACCGGACACCGGAACGGGCTGGGACTGTGCGGCTTCTGGTGACCGATGATCACGCGGTGAACCAGCGGCTGGTACTCCTCCAGCTCACCAGTCTTGGCCACCGAGCCGATCTGGCGAGCAGCGGCGCCGAGGCGGTGGCCATGGTGGCGCGCCGGCACTACGACGTCGTGCTGATGGAC
>DATINJ010000139.1:0-26765 GCA_035474375.1 Kineosporiaceae bacterium
GAGCCGTACAGGCCCTGTTCCTCGCCGGCGACCGCGGCGAAAACGATCGTCGCCTCGGTCGGCCGAGTCGCCATCACCCGCGCCAACTCCAGCACCACGGCGACCCCGGACGCGTCGTCGTCGGCACCTGGCGCGTCGCTGGTGAAATCCAGGACGTCGGTGACCCGGGAGTCATAGTGGCCGGTCACCACGTAGATCCGGGCCGGGTCGGTCTCGCCGTGCAGCGTGGCGACGACGTTGGTGATCCGGGTCGGCGTCGGGATGCGCGGCGACACCGGCTGGATGAACGACTGCAATTCCACGGTCATCCGGCCCTCGGAGGTCGCGGCGTACTGGGTCAATTGCTCGAAGATCCAGTCTCTGGCCGCGCCGATGCCGCGGACCGGATCATCCTGACTGGAGAGCGTGTGCCGGGTGCCGAACGCCGCGAGGCGTTCAACGGTGGCCCTGATCCGCAGTGGGTCGATCTGGCGTAGCAGCGCCCGCAATTCCCGATCGGGACGCTGCGCCGGGGGCGGGCGACCGGGCCCGGCCGAGTCGTGGGTGGCGGCTCCGGCCGAGGTCGCTGTCGCACCGAGGACCGGCCCTGCGACGGCCGCCGCTGCGGACACGGACAGGAACGTGCGCCGGGAGGAACGCGAATCTGCCATCCCCCGACTGTTGTCCCCTTTGGTCGCTATGTCCACAGGTCCGGCGTCCGAGGTACTATCTCATGCGTGATTTCCGAAGCAGAAAAGCCACAGACGCTGGCCTTTCAAGGGTTGGCGAACTGGATCGTCCGTGGGTTGTTGCGGGCGCCGCTGCTGTCTCGCGGCGTGGGCCAGCGCCTCGTCACCGTGTATGTCGTAGGCCGCAAGTCGGGACGGCGATATTCCGTCCCGTTGGCCTACACCCGTCACGATGGCGTCCTGCTGATCGGCACGCCGTTCGCCTGGGGGCGGAACCTGCGCTCCGGCGAGCCGGTGAATATCCGGCTGCAAGGCCGGCTTCGGCGGTGCGAAGTCGAAGTTATCGCCGATGAAGCCGGCGTGGTCGAGCACTACGCGATCATCGCGCGAGACAACCACAACTTCGCGAAGTTCAACAAGATCGGTTTCGACCCGGACGGTCAGCCGAACTCCGATGATCTGCACCGGGCCTGGGCAGTCGGTGCCCGTGTCTTCCGCCTGACACCATCGTGAGGCCGCGATGCGCCGCACAACCTTTCTGATTGCCGCCCTGATCTTGCTTCTCGGGGTCGGCCAGCCCGGGATCGCGGCCGGCGATCCCACGACGACCTCGGACAGCGACGCCCGGACCATGCGCCAGTACGCCGTCGCGACCTGGGCCTCGCTGGTGGCCATGACCGACTCGCACAGCGGTCTACCGGCGGACAGCCTGGGTGACGACGGGGTTCGCAGCGTTCAGACCTCGACCACCAACATCGGCGCCTACCTGTGGAGCGCGGTCGCGGCGTACCGCCTGGGGATCATCGATCGACCCGAGTTGCTGTCCCGGCTCGGGACGACGCTGAACACGCTGGAGCATCTCGAGCGAGATTCCGGCAGCGGCCAGTTCTACAACTGGTACGACGCGACCACCGCAGCGGTGCTGACCAGTTGGCCACCCACCGGCGCGGCCCTGACGCCCATCCTGTCATCGGTCGACAACGCCTGGCTGGCCACCGGGCTCCGGGTGGTCCGAGGGGCGGTGCCGCAGCTCGCGGATCGCGCCGAAACTCTCTACAGAAGTATGGATTTCGGTGTCTACTACCGTCCGGACGTCAATCGGATCGCCTTCCACATCGTGCCCAGCACGGGCGAGTCACCGTGTTGCTACGACACCGTCGTCAGTGAAAGCCGGATGGCCAGCTACCTCGGCATCGCCAACGGTCAGCTTCCGCAGAAGGAGTACTTCGGCACCTACCGAGCCTTCCCGGCCGACTGTGGCTGGTCATGGCAGGAGACCAAACCGGCCGGCCCGACCCGCACCTACTGGGGCCAGTCGGTCTTCGACGGGTCCTACCCCTACGCCGGGGTACGGATCACCCCCAGCTGGGGAGGCAGCGCCTTCGAAGATCTGATGCCCGCCCTGTTCGTGCCGGAGGAGACCTGGGGCGCGCGCAGCTGGGGATCGAACCATCCCAACACCGTCCGGGCCCAGATCTACCACGGGCTGGTCGAGGCCCAGTACGGCTACTGGGGTTTCTCCCCCTCGCAGAACCCCGATGGCGGGTACTCGGTCTACGGGGTGGACGCCGCCGGCTCCAACCCGGACGGTTATCCCTCCAACAACGACAACACCCTGGTAGATCACGGCTTTTCCGGTTGCCCTGGTCGAGCTGGAACGCCCGACCCACCGGCGTCGGCGTACACCAATGGGGTGGTGACCCCGCACGCTTCGTTCCTTGCCCTGCGCTGGGACACTCGCGCAGCACTGACCAATCTCGCCCGCCTGCGCAGCCATTTCGAGATCTACTCGCGATGGGGTTTTCGGGACGCGGTGAACGTCCAGACCGGGCAAGTGACGCCGACCTACCTGTCCCTCGACCAAGGCATGATCATGGCTGCGCTCGGGAATGCCTTGGGCCACGACGTTCTGCGGCAGGCCTTCTGGGCTCCGGACCTGGAACGTCGACTCCGCCCGGTGCTGAGCGTCGAAACCTTCAATTCAGCCGCATCGAAGTGATCAGCTGATCGAGACCTTCAGGGCCTGCAGCTTGGAGATCTCGGCGGTCTGCGACTGCTTGAGCGACTGCGCAAAGACCTTCGCTTGTGGATTGATTCCGGACGTCAGCTCGTTCTCGGCCATGGCAATAGCGCCTTCGTGATGCTTGGAGATCTGCGTCAGAAAAATATCCTCAACCGTTGCCTTCGATGCCGACCTCAATGCCTCCAGGTCCGCATCGCTCAGCATTCCTGACATCGGTGCTTCGCTGACCATCGGCGTCGCGGTATTGATCGGCCGCTGGTCCCAGCCCTTGAGTAATCCGTACAACTTGACGATTTCCGGGGTTTGCGTCGCCTCAAGGCGCTTGGCGAACTTGCGTACTTTGACATGACTGGTTCGGCCAAGAACTAATTGGACCATCTCAATGGCCTGTGCATGATGCGCAACCATGGCTGTGACAAACTCAACGTCGGCCGCGTTGTATTCGCCGGACGACGAATTCGCCACGGTCAAACCGGCCACCGCCGTCGAATCACCAGCCCTCAGGGCCAGCCCGTGATTCTTTGATGATTCGGCGGAACTCGACGCGCTGCAGGCGTTTAATCCGATCGATCCGGCGGCGATTAAAACCACCGTCGCGAACCTGGTGAACGATTTTTCAACGCCGCGCATTGGGTGCACCTTTGCCCTGGACGGGCCCGAGCGGGGAGACGCAGCGGCAGGCAGACTCGAGGTAGCCGCGTTCGGTACGGCCCGGTCTGAGCCGGCGGTGCCTGAGCCGGCGCCTGCCTGAGTTGACTCTGCTGCAGTCATGCCCGGTCCTCCTCAGCCCCGCCCGTTTCGACCGCAGCGTGGCCTGCTTCGACCGCTGCCAACCCCGGTCCGATCGCCGCCAGGCCAGCGTCGAGGGCCACCGGAATTGGCTTGACCAGGGCTGATGCAGCCAGATCTGACTCTGCCGGGAAGGTCATCGGGGCCGGACTCAGCAGCGCCGGCTTTGCCGCGCGGTGCCGTGCCGGACCGGCCGCACCCCGGTTCAGCACGGGCGCACGCGCGTTCGCAGGCTTTCATGGGCCCACACGATAGGGGTCCGACGGCCACGGAAGCGATCTGGCCGGATCCACCGACCCGGCCGCACCGAACCATCGCGATTACTTTTTTCCAGGCGCGTTGCCCGTTTCAATCGTAATTACTATCCGCCTGACAGCAGGCTCATAGACTGCCGTGGTTAGGTTCCTGCGACCCGAACATCGATGCAGACGAGTCGACGCATTCCTTGACCTCTACCTGGAGATATTCATGCGAGAGCAGCGGGATCCCAACAATATCGACAATGCAGCGTACGTCCGAGCGGTACATGATCGCGGGCTGGCCTTCGACCTGGGGACAATGTCTCGGCGTTCCGTTTTGGCTGCTGTCGGCGGAGTCGGCGTAGTGGCCTTCCTCGGCGGCCAATCGGCGTCAGCTGCCGATTGTTTGGAAGAGGTAGAGAGCGAGACCGCCGGCCCCTACCCGGCGGACGGCTCCAACGGAATCGATGTTCGGACGGCGTCCGGCATCGTGCGTAGCGATATTCGATCCTCCTTCGGCGACGCTTCGGGCACCGCCGAGGGAGTTCCGCTGACCTTCTCGCTCACCATCCAGGACTTGACCTGCACCCCGATCGTGGGGGCGGCGGTTTATGCCTGGCACTGTGACCGGGACGGCAACTACTCGCTCTACTCCACCGCCATCACCGACCAGAATTACCTGCGCGGAATTCAGGCCACCGATGAAACCGGCACGGTCACGTTCACCAGCATCTACCCGGCCTGCTATTCCGGCCGCTGGCCGCACATTCACTTCGAGGTCTACTCCTCGGTCGCGGACGCCACGAGTGGGAGCGGAACGATCCGCAAGACCTCCCAGATCGCCCTGCCCGAGGCGACGGACGAGGTCGTGTACGCCACCGAGGGGTACAGCTCGAGTGTCACGAACCTCGCCCAGATCACCCTGGCCACCGACAACGTCTTCAGTGACGACAACGCGGCCCGGGAGATGGCCACCGTGTCGGGCAACACGACGGACGGCTACACCGCCAGCCTGACCGTGACCATCGACCCCGAAGCCGCCGAGACCGGCGGCGGCACCCCGCCCACCGGCGCCCCGCCCACCGACGTCCCGACCGCGACCCCGACCGACACCGCCACGGCGACCGCCTCCGCGACGGCCAGCGCTACCTCGACGGCAACCGCCAGCGCAACTGCGTCGGCCACCGCGACGGCGCGCCCGAGCGCCACTGCGACCGCCAAGCCGAAGCCGCCGCAGAAGAGCCCGAAGAAGCGCCATCCGCGCTGGTGGTGGCCCTTCGGGTAAGAGGAGCTTTCGGATCACTCGCCGATCCCGGTGCCCAGTGCGGACGCCGGGATCGGCGATGTTTTGCCTGGCCAGTGCCCGTCCGCCGAGGTCGAGCAGGCCGTCGCTGAACCGTCGGCGCCCGGCAGACGTATGTCTGTTCGGTGCGGCCGCGGTGGATCGACGACACTGGCAGCGACACCGACAGGCAGAACCCGGGCGGTACCACCCGGGCTTCGAACGGAAGGATCCCGACTTGGCGCTCACCACGCGCTTTCACCGATCGTCGACTGCACGGCAGTCGGCGGTGGAGAAGGATCCGCCGAACGACGCCGCCGACAACGGTGAGCCGCGCCGGCGCTACCCCCTGCTGGGCCGGGTGCTCACCGCCCTGGCCTGCATACTCGTGCTGTTCGCACTGATCGCCCCGAACCGGATCGAGCACCTGACCCCCAGCGGATTTGTCCGGATCCCGGTTGAAGGTTTGCTCTATGTGGCGTTCTTCCTCGCCCTGCCGACGGCCGCGACGCGGCTGGGGAAGGTGGTGGCGGTGCTGGCCGGCCTCGGTCTCGGCCTGCTGACCGTGCTGAAGCTGCTGGACATGGGTTTCTACTCGACGCTGAACCGGCCGTTCGATGCAATGCTTGACTTCCCGCTGGCCGGTGATGGCTACGACTACCTGGTCGACACCAGCGGCAGGCCGGCCGCCATGGCCGCCGCGATCGGCATCGTGGTTCTGATCATCGCCGTGTTCCTGTTGATGGCCCTTTCGGTCCGCCGCCTGACTCCGCTGGTGGTCCGCCATCGGGCGATCAGCCGCCGCGCCATCGTGGTGTTCGGGGTGGCCTGGGCGATGTTCGCGGTCCTCGGAACGGAGATCGTCCCGCACACGCCGGTCGCCTCCCGCAGTGCCGCCGCGATTACCGCCAGCCACCTCCTGCAGGTTCCGAAGGATCTGCGCGATGCTCGTGAGTTCGACCGGCTGGCCAAGGTCGACGCGTTCCGCAATGTTCCCGCCGACCAACTGCTGACCGGGCTGCGCGGCAAGGACGTCGTCGTCACCTTCATCGAGAGCTACGGGCGCAGCGCCGTCGAGAGTCCGGGGATGGCGCCGCAGATTGACGCCGTGCTCAAGGACGGCAGCAATCGCCTGCACGCGGCCGGGTTCACCGCCCGCAGCGGCTGGCTGACCTCGCCGACCGCCGGTGGTGGTAGCTGGCTGGCGCAGTCCACGTTGCTCTCCGGCCTGTGGGTGAAGAACCAGAACCTCTACAACAAGTTCATCGCGAGTGACCGAATGACGCTCAATGGTGCCTTCCGACGGGCGGACTGGCGGACGATCGCGGAGGCTCCGGGCGTCAAGAAGGACTGGCCCGAAGCCAGGGTCTTCGGCTTCGACAAGATTTACGACGCCAAGCACCTCGGGTACCGCGGGCCGCGCTTCGCCTGGTCCTGGGTGCCGGACCAATACGTACTCTCGCACTTCGAGCGCACCGAACGCAGCGTCCCCAATCGCCAGCCGATGATGGTCGAGATGCCGCTCACCTCGAGTCACATGCCGTGGAATCCACTGCCGTCGATGGTGGACTGGGACGCCGTCGGCGACGGTTCGATCTACAACACGATGACCTCCGGCGGGAAGGCCAAAGGTTCCTCGTACAGCAACGCGGCCCTGGTCCGTACCCGGTACCGCAAGGCCGTCGAGTACAGCCTGAAGTCAGTGATCTCCTACGTGGAGAAGTACGGGGACGACAACCTGGTAATGGTGTTCCTCGGTGATCACCAGCCGATCCCGCTGGTCGCCGGGCAGAACGCCAGCCGCGACGTGCCGATCACCATCGTCGCCAAGGACCCGAAGGTGCTGGACCGGATCTCGAGCTGGGGCTGGGCGGACGGCCTTCAGCCCGGTAAGAAGAGCCCGGTCTGGCCGATGAGCGCGTTCCGAGACAAGTTCCTGACCGCTTTCGGACCGCAGGGGGCCGCCGCGACGACAACCGGCAAATAGTTCGCTAATCCGACAAACAACATGATCGTTTGGCCCAACTGAACCGTTTCGCTTGCCTGGCCGTATCAACCGGCGGAAGTGAATGAGGGGAGGCGTGCATGCGATCATGCACCGGACGGCTGGACACAGTCATGATCCGACGGGTCTGGCGCTGGAGCCGGCTGATCGGTGGCGCGGGGATTCTCGCGCTGCTTGGGTGGCGGCTCGGTAGCGAGCCGTTTCTGAACGGTTTGCGGGTGGTCGACAGCACGACCTTGACGGCAGCTCTGCTCCTCGGTGGAGTGACCACCGTGCTGAGCGCCTGGCGCTGGTCCCTGGTTGCCAGGGGCCTGGGGATGCGGGTACCGCTGCGGGATGCGGTCAGCGATTACTACAGATCACTGTTTATCAACGCTGTACTACCGGGCGGCGTGCTGGGAGATGTTCACCGTGCAGTGCGGCACGGGCGCGGTGTCGGCGACGTCAGCCGGGCGGTCAAGGCCGTGGTGCTGGAACGCACCGCTGGTCAGATCGTCCTGGTCGCTGCCGTGGTGACGGTCCTGCTCGTGGACCCGGCCCCGATGCTGCCGCAGATGCTGGCCAGGTCAGCGACGATGCTGGCGCTGATCCTGCTGGTCGCCACGGTGGCCGGAGGCACGGCGGTGCTGCTGCGGCGGGGCTGGTCCGGCTCGGTGGCAGCGGTCCGTACCTGGAGTTCCGACGTCCGGCGCGGGCTCCTCTCCCGTGGCAACCGGCTGGGAATCCTCGCCACCTCGACCGGCGTCCTGGCCGGGCATGTGGCCACGTTCGTGATCGCAGCGCGAGCCGCCGGTGCGACCGCGTCGCTCGGCCGTCTCCTCCCGTTGCTCCTCCTGGCTCTGCTGGCGATGACGCTTCCACTTAATGTGGGTGGTTGGGGCCCTCGTGAAGGCGCGACCGCCTGGGCGTTCAGCGCCGCCGGTTTGGGTGCCGCGCAGGGCCTGACCGTAGCCGTGGTCTACGGCATGTTCGCGCTGGTAGCGAGCCTTCCCGGGGCCGCCGTGATGGCCACCGACTGGATCGCCCGAGCCCGTGCCGATCGCCAGCCGCAACCCGTGACGGTCACTCGCGCGGCCTTGATCGCCGTCTCGTGACCCGTCCCGGCCAACTCTTGACCTTCGAACCACATCAAGGAGATCCGATGACCGAGGCCATGCCCATGATGACGCCGCTACGCCGACCGCTCACCGCGGTCAGGCTCAGCTCGGTTCGAGAAGCCGCAGTTCCCCGAGCCACAATCCGCAAGCAGGTGACCGTGCCGTTGCAGTTCGCCGACGGCTACACCACCACCGCGTTGGTGACCACGTTCGACGGACTGGCCGACGGCAAGGAGCATCTCGCGTTCAGTCTCGGTGACTGGCAGGGAGCCCTGCTGCGCTCCCCCGGTGATGGCCCGGCGCCGCTGGTCCGGCCGCACAGCGAGTGCCTCACCGGTGATGTCTTCGGCAGCCAGCGCTGTGACTGCGGACCGCAGTTGCGCGAAGCGGTCGAGCGCATCACCGATGCCGGCGGGTTCTTGCTGTACCTGCGCCAGGAGGGTCGCGGGATCGGGCTCTACAGCAAGCTCGACGCCTATGCGCTGCAGGATCGTGGCCTCGACACCTACCAGGCGAACCTTGCGCTCGGCCGGGATGAGGACGAGCGGGACTACACCGTGGCGGCGCAGATGCTGCACACCCTGGGAGCCGACCGGGTGGCTCTGTTGAGCAACAACCCCGACAAGGCAGATCAGCTCAGCGACCTCGGCGTGGAGATCACCGAGCGGATCCCGACCGGCGTGCACCTGTCCCCCGCCAATGCGCACTACCTGTCCACGAAGGCCCTGCACAGCGCTCACACCATCGAGATGCCCTTCGACTGATCAAGGACGCCGATCGATCGGACTCGCAGTGCGTTGGTCAGACCCGGAGTACAGTGCGGTGAAGCCAGTATATTTCGAAGCATTTCGGAATGTGGGGTCACGCATTGGATTCCGGCCGACGCAAGCGACCCACCTTGGGCATGGTGGCCACTGACAGCGGGGTCTCCCTGCCGACCGTGTCAAAGGTGCTCAACGGGCGGGCCGATGTCGCCCCGGATACCCGTGCTCGGGTGGAAGCCGCCTTGCGCCGGCACAACTACGTCCCGCAGGCGTCACGGCGCACGGGCTCTCCGGATCAGGCGATCGATCTCGTCTTCGACGACTTCGTCAGCCCGTACGCGACCGAGATCTTGCACGGCGTCACCGACGCGGCGGCCGAGCTGGGAGCCAGCGTTGTGGTCGGCCGTTTCCCGACGGCGACGGCCGGCCCGCTGGCCCCGGAGGATGCCTGGGCCCGGCATCTGGTGGAGTCCGATCGCAAGGGTCTGATCGTCGTCACCTCCGAGGTGACGTCCGCCCAGTTGGTCGCCTTCGATCGGGTCGGCCTGTCCTTGGTGGTGATCGACCCGATCAACCTGCCCCGCGCCGACGTCGTCTGCGTCGGCGCCACGAACTGGTCGGGAGGGCTGTCAGCCACTCGCCACCTGACTGAATTAGGTCACCGCAGAATTGGTTTCATCGGCGGGCCGGTAACCGCATCGTGTAGCCAGGCCCGTTTGCACGGCTACCGGGCCGCCCTCGAGGACGTCGGCATCGAGACCGATCCGGCCTTGATCCGGCACGGCGGTTTCGACTTCGACTCCGGCCTGAAACTCGGGGCGGAACTCTTGGACGGCGACGACCCCCCGACCGCGATCTTCGCGGCTAGCGATCCGATGGCCGTCGGCGTCCTCACCGCCGCCCGCTCCGAGGGCGTTCAGGTCCCCAAGGATCTCAGCGTCGTCGGGTTCGATGACAGCTTCCTCACCGAGTGGTCGACCCCGGGACTGACCACCGTGCGGCAACCGCTACGCGACATGGGCCGGGTTGCCCTGCGTACGCTGCTTCGGTTGATCGCCGCTCAACCGCTGGACTCGCACCACGTCGAACTCGCCACCGCCCTGGTAGTTCGCGAGTCCACCGGCCCGGCTCCGATGGTTGACGCTGGCTGAGCGGAACCACCACCGCTTTACCCGGAGCCTCCTACTTGACGACGTCGAGGAAGCCGAGCACCCGTTCGGTGAGCAGCGTGGCAGCCTTCTCCTCGTAGGCGGGCAGGCTGCTGTCGGCGAACAGGTGCTGCTTGCCGGAGTACACGAACAGCTCGGCGTCCGGCGTCGTGGCGACCAGGGCCCGAGCGTTGTCGAGATCTCCTTCGTCGGCGAAGAACTCGTCGCCGTCCATCCCGTGGATCTGGACCGGCACCCCGGATGGCCAGCCGTCACCGAACTCGGACGCCGAGACACACGCGTGGAACAGCAAGGCGCCACGCGCGCCCGCCCGGGTCTGGGCCAGCATCTGGGCCGGCAGCACGCCGAGCGAGAAGCCGGCGTAGACGAGCTCGGCGGGCAACCCTTCGGCAATCAGCCGGCCCTGCTCGATGATCGTGTCGAACCCCACCTGCTGGGCGTAGACCACCCCGTCGTCCAACGATTCAAAGACCTTCCCCTCGAAAAGGTCTGGGAGATGGACGGTATGGCCGGCGCTCCTAAGTTTGTCGGCGAACTCCCGGACGCCGTCAGTCAATCCCTGCACGTGGTGAAACAACAGGACCTCGGCCATTCAACGCACCCCTCAACTCTCGCCCAGCAGACGGGCCAGTCTCGCATGCAGCGACGGCACGCGATGCGCGTTGCCGTGCAATCCGACGTATTTCTCACCGAAAGCGGCCAGCAGCGCGTCATCGAGACGCCGGACCGCACCGGGCGGATAGCGATAGTCCATCCGCGCATTCAGGTCGAGTTCGTTGACCGGGCGGAGTACCTCGCTCAGCTCCTCCAGCGAGGTGATGGCGAGTTCCAGCAGCAGACCGGAGATCCAGGCGTAGTGATCGGTGCGCGACCACCCGGCATCGGCGTACTGGCCGGCCAGGAACGCCGCCAGCTCGCGAGGATCGATCCGCGGGTCGTCGTCCTGGGACTCGGAGACCTCGGCCGGGCCGCTGCGTAGCCGATCCCGGATCGTCGAGAACTCTCGATCGGCAAGTTCGAGCAGACCGGCCGCGAGCGTGAACCGGCGGTCGAACTCCGAGGCATGCTCATCGGGAACCGTTCCCTTGTACCGGATATCGTGTTCGAATTCGGCCCAAGCATGCTGCAGGACGGTCCGGATCTGGACCGAGGCAACCCGCCCGCGCAACGGTTCGTACGGCGACTGGCTCTCCCGAGCGGCATCCAGGGCGATCAGCAAGTGCCGGCTGGAGTACCCGAAGCGGCCCTGGCTAGCGGTCTCCTGGCCCATGTCCCGGTCGTCTTTGACCAGCACCTGGTCGGCCAGCAAGTCTGCCACGGCGGCGACGTCACTCAGCACGTAAGTGATCACTCGGACGCCGATCTGGTCGGTGATATCGCGCAACGGATCCGCGTACAGCAGCTTGCCATCGACCCGGCGAGCCGCCTTGCCGGCGAACGATGCGACGGTCTTCGTTCTCCCGGTGATGCTCAGGTAGTTGATCCCGGCCTCGTCCAGGATTGCCGTCACCAGCGCGATGAATCGAACCCCGGCATCGACGATCGCGGGCTGCTGGGCGGAGTACTCCTGAACCGCTGCCAGCACCGAGTCGCCGCCGGCCGAGGCCACCGGTTCGCTACGTTCGGCCCGCGCGGTTGGGCGATGCCCGTCCGGCAGCGTCGGAGTGACGATGTAGCCCTCGTCGTAGTCGCCGTATGTCGTCGTCCGCTCCGGCTCGCGGGTGGCGAACAACGCGATATAAGCGCAGAGGACGGCATCGACCTGGTCTTCCACCACCCGCAACTGGCTCTTGCGGGTGGCGCTCTCGACCGCCTCGACGAGCTCTGACCACCCCGATCGCCCGCGGTCCAGCACCATCGCCGGCTCAGCGGCGGCCAGCCCTTCGATCAAGCCCATCAAGACCAGCAACTCGCTGCGCAGCGTCTCCAGATTTCGACCAGGCTTGTTCTTGTACTTCAGGGTGCGGCCGAGCTGGAACAGGGCCACCGTCGCCGGGTGCGGGTAGACCTCGATCGCCCGCCGGGCACGGCCCGAGCGCGGGTTCAGGTCGAGGCCGAGCAGAGCACTCAAGCGGGCGCCTCGGGGTGTCTTGCTGAACTCGGGCTTCGTCGTGTTGGACGGGTGCGCTCCGGCGTCGAACCGGGCGAAGTCACGGTTGAGCGCAGCCTCGGCCGGTCGATTGCCGGTGGCATTCTTGACGATCAGCGGCGCGTCGAAGGCCACCAGGCAGTCACCCTTGAGATAGGGGGTCAGCGCCTCGACGACCTCCGCATCGGTCTGCACCGCGCAGATCTGCACCAACAACCCCGAACCGTCGAGCACAGCGAGGCCGGTGGGCCTGCGGTCGCCCCAAGCAAGATCGACACCGATGAAGTACACGGGAAGCAGACTGCCCTACAACTGCCTCCCTTGGGAGCCAAGCGGGAGGTTGCTCGTGATCGGCGCCGATGCCCGGGCGACATCCCCTCCGTTCTCGTTCACCACAAGGCAGACTGGAGCAAGCATTTCGCCGATCGGGAGTGATCATGAAACCGACTGCTGACCCGGCCGCCGTTTGTGGCCTGCCCGAGAGCGCCCTGTCCCCCGAGAATCAACTTGCCATGCCGACGAGCGCTCCGCCCGCGCCGTGGGAATGCCGCGCCCGAGCCGTGCTGTGGGTGCAACGCGCCACCCGGCCCCGCTTCACCTGGCTCGGTGCCGCCACCGGGCTGGCGGTAGCCGGGTTCGTCGAATACCTGGACAGCCCGGTCGGCCGCTACCACGAGGTGCTGGCCGGGAGCCTGGTGCGGACCGGCCTGATCCCCCGGGTACAGGTCCCGTTCATCGCGGTCGACTCGCTGGCTTCGGTCGCCGCCGGCCGGATCAACTGGGCGCTGCCGAAGACCATGGCCAGCTTCGAGATGGACCTGGAAGCAGGATCCGCTCGAGCCGAGGGCGAGGGATGGTCGGTCACCGTGCAACCGGTGCGGCCCGGGCAAGGCTGGCGACTGCGGTTGCCGATCCGGCTGCGGTTCTCCGCCACCGGTCCGCTCGGGAACTATCGAACGAGTCTGCGGGCGAGCGGACGACTGGTTCGGGTACGTACTGCGGTGGACGGCGAGACGCTGACCGGTTGGCTGGGCAGCGGCACCCGTCTGGCCGTGGTCCTGACCGGCCGACTGCGGATTCAACCGCCGTCCGGCAGGTGAAAGGCTTTCATCTTCAGGCCCTTACCGATGATCTCTCATATCCTACTAAACATCCTGCCAGATAATGGTTTTCGGTCGTCTTCGTAACGTCGGGAAAGCGCCTACCACAGGCCGGTGATAGGCGCCGGGGAAGCCGCGGGGTTACTTTTCGGGAAACCTCAATGAGGAGGACCCGTGGCGATCCGGCCTGCAGTAACCGTCAAGTATCTTCCCGCCAAGGCACTCATGGTGCTGGGCGTGGTGTTCCTGATTCTGGTCGGCGCGCTGAGCGGGCCGGCCCAGGCCCACGGCTCGGTCACCGATCCGCCTTCTCGCAACTACGGCTGTTGGGAACGCTGGGGCAGCGATTTCCAGAACCCCACCATGGCGACCCAGGACCCGATGTGCTGGCAGGCCTGGCAGGCCGACCCGCAGGCGATGTGGAACTGGACCGGCCTGTACCGCGAAGGTGTGGCCGGCAACCACGAGGGCGTGATCCCAGACGGTCAGCTGTGCAGTGGCGGACGCACCCAGGCCCCCCGGTACAACGCCATGGACACGGTCGGGGCCTGGAAGACCACGGACAAGCCCCGGCAGTTCACCCTGACTCTGACCGATCAGGCGCAGCATGGCGCCGACTATCTCCGGGTCTATCTCACCAAGCAGGGCTTTGACTCCACTACTCAGCCGCTGCGCTGGAGCGATCTCGAACTGGTCACCACCACGGGCAAGATCGCACCGGGCCCGCAGTATCAGGCGCAGGTCGACGCGGGCACCCGCACCGGCCGGCACGTCATGTACACGATCTGGCAGGCAAGCCACCTGGACCAGTCGTACTACATCTGCAGCGACATCAACTTCACCGGCGGAACCGGCTCGACCCCGAACCCCAGCGTCTCCCCGACCGTGGCCCCGACTGTCTCCCCGACCGTCAGCGTGACGCCCAGCGCCACACCGACGGCACCGACCGGCAACGGCTGCACGGCGACGCTGAAGACGATCAGCTCCTGGTCCGGCGGTTTCCAGGCCGAGGTCACCGTGACGGCGAAGTCCGCGGCGATCACGTCCTGGTCCGTCGGCTGGAACCTGGCCTCCGGTCAGAGCATCGCCAGCCTCTGGAGCGGAACCTCCACGGTCTCCGGGAGCGCGGTCACGGTCCGGAACGTCGACTGGAACGGCAAGGTCGGCGCCGGTCAGAGCACGACCTTCGGGTTCACGGCGAACGGGACACCGAGCGCCCCGGCGTTGACCTGCGCGGCCTGAACCTGAACGCGGCAGCGCGCCCTGGGTGGCGGCGCGCTGCCGTTCAACGTCGTCCGGGCGCTCAGGCCGGGTCAGCGGTAACGGTGATCGGCGTCCCGGACTCGATGGTGCGCGACACCGTGCAGGTTCGATCATGGGCCGTCTTCAGGACCTTGGGCAGGATCGCTCGGGCCGCGTCCCCAGCCTCGCCCTCGGGAAAGGTGACCTGGAAACTGAGCCGGATGTCGTCCAGTCGGTTGCCGTCCTCGTCCCGCACATAGCGAGCATCGATGGTGGCGCCGAAGGTGTCGGCCGGTGAGCGCCGACCGGTGACGACATCGACGTCCACCGCCGTGCAGCCGGCGATCGCGGCCAGCAGCAGTTCGACCGGGGTGAACGCGTCCGGAGCCTTGCTACCGAACCGCAGTTCGTCGCCGCGCGCGTTGCGGGCAAGGTAGACGCCTTCTTCGAGTCGCTCGAGGGTTACCCGGCGCTGGTCCTGATCAGCCATGCCCCGATCCTGACATGCCCGTCTCCCGACCGGTCACCAGGGCCGGACGAACCCCGATCTGGGCCATTTCGACTGGTCGCGGTCGGGTGCGAGTGGATCGGAGGCCGATGGCCAGACCGCAGCTGACAATCGCGATCCCCGCCCAGACCAGCGGCTGGGGCGCGGGGCCGCCGAGCGCCACCCCTGACCCGGCGGCGGCGACCGGCGCGACCCCCGTCAGCAGCCCGGCTCGCGCTGCTCCCAGCCGGCCGACGCTGTGGTACCACAGGACGAAAGCCAGTGCTGTTACGGCAACCGCGAGGTATCCGACGGACATCATCTCCCGGCCGGTGAGCCGAGCCACCGCGGTCGGTCCCTCGTGCACGACCCCGGTCACCGCGAAAAGGGTGGCTGCCATCCAGGTGGTGTGAATCGAAACCCCCCACGGCCCGTGCCGACCGAGTACCGGAACGGCGAGCAGGGTGAAACCGGCCTCACAGCCAAGGACGACGAGCGCCCAGAGCAGTCCGGTGGCATCGCTGCGGCCGACGCCCTGCACCAGCGCGGCCCCGGCGGTGACCACCAGGGCCGCGAAAAGCACCCGCTGGCTCGGTCGACGTCCCTGCTGAAGTGGCCCCACCACGGCGAGAATGAGCGGAACACAAGCAACGGCAACGCCCAGGACCGCGGGTTCGGCATGCCTCCCGCCGGCCACCAGCGCGATGTTGAAGGTGAAGAGCCCGGTCACGGTGATCCCGAACAGCCAACCCCATTCGATTCCCTTCGGGACGGCGACTCGGCGATGCCCGAGGCGGGCGAAGCCGAGCAGAAGCAGGCAGGCCACGGCGTAGCGCACGGCCTGCGCGGTCAGCAGCGGGGCCGTCGCCAGCAGACCGGACACCGCGACGCTACCGCCGACGCAGATCATTCCGGTCGCTCCGGCCAGAACGCTCAGCAGTGTGGCCGCGCCGGGGCCTACCGGGTCGAAAGAGCTGGGCTGGTCGAAAGAGCTGGGCTGGTCGAGCGGAATCGAAGGTAGGGACATCGAAGGGTTGGGCATGACTGTCATGCTGATTCCCTGGTGGTCCTATGAACAGGTCCATTTAGCGAGCAGAAGGGTGGACCAATGCCGAGCGTCAGAGGACCGTCGGGTGCCGGTTCGGACTTCCTCACCCTGGACGCCGCGGCGGCGCCGGTGGGCGGCCGGACCACCTGGCTGGCGACCGTCCTGCGCACCGCCATCGGGCAAGGCCGACTCCGATCCGGCACCCGGCTGCCGGCCACCCGCACCCTCGCCGCGGAACTCGGTTTCGCCCGAGGGGTCGTGGTTCAGGCCTACCAGCGGCTCATTGACGAAGGGTTGGTGGCCGCGCGCACGGGCGTGGGTACCGTCGTCCTGCCCGTGGAGGCGCCGGCGCGCAACTCATCCACGAGAGTGGCCGTGACGAAACCGACCGAGCCGACCAAGCAGACCAAGCCGGCCAATCAGGCCGGGGACCCGCGCGAGATTCCCCGGCTGCCGCTACCGACCTTCGATCAAGATCGACCTGACCTGCTCGACCTGTCCCCCGGCGTTCCCGATCTCGCCGCCTTTCCGCGCGCGGCCTGGCTGCGCGCCGAGCGAAAGGTGCTCGCTGACCTCGGTGCCGCCGACCTCGGGTACGGCGATCCGCGTGGCAGCGCCCGACTTCGCGCCGAACTGTCCGGGTGGTTGGCCAGAAACCGCGGGGTGCAGGCCAATCCGGCGCAGATCCTGGTCGTTGCGGGGGTCGCCCAGGCGTTGGCGCTGCTCGCGCAAACCCTGCGCGCTCGCGGCACCACGACACTCGCGGTGGAAGACCCGGGTTCGTACGGGGCCCGCAAGCAGATGACGCATTGGGGGCTGCGACCGGTACCGATCCCGGTCGACGAGAACGGCTTACAGGTCGAGGCCCTGGAACGGGCTGACGTGACCGCCGCGCTGCTCACCCCAGCTCATCAATTTCCCACCGGCGTGGTGTTGTCACCGTCACGGCGGCGTGCGCTACTGGACTGGGCGCGAGCCGGAAACCTGGTCATCGAGGACGATTACGACGCCGAACACCGCTACGACCGGGCGCCGGTCCGGGCTCTGCAGTCCTCGGCACCGGAGCATGTCGCTCACACCGGCAGCACCTCCAAGACTTTGGCCCCGGGGATGCGACTGGGTTGGCTGGTGCCGCCCGCCGATCTGTATCCGGACCTGGTGGCCGCCCGACACGCCAGCGACCTCGGTAGTCCGGCCCTGCCGCAACTGGTCCTGGCGGAACTCCTGGCCGGTGGCGGATACGACCGTCACCTGCGACTGGTGCGCAATCGCCAGCGCCGTCGTCGCGACGCGATGCTCGCCGCCTTGGCCGAGCATCTGCCCGGAGCCAGAGTCGAAGGAGCCGCAGCCGGCCTGCACCTGCTGATCAGCTTCCCCGGCCTGCCGGTCGAGACCGACGACACAGACCTGGCGACGGCGGTCCGACACGCCGACATCCGGGTGCACCCACTGTCGTGGCATCGAATTCAGCCGGGCCCGCCCGGACTCGTGTTGGGATACGCGGCGCACCCGCCAGATCGCCTGCAATCGGCCGTGCGAAGGATGGCTACGGCCCTCCCCAGCGCCCTTCGCCGCAACCCCAACTGGTAATTACCCGGACTATTGCGGCACTCTTATGGGCAGTGCGTCGTTTAACCCCATTGACAGCGGTTCGCTTTGACCTTGAGGCGCCAGAACCGAAAGCGGACGAAGGCGGGCGGCGTGGCTCTTTGCGTAGTCGAAGACACAGCAGGCCACCAACTGGTAGACAACCAGCACAACCTGTGATGCATTCTTGGAGGTCGACATGAAGTCCCAAATGCCCGCTGCCGAGGCGCTGCTGACGCCGGCCGAGGTCGCCGCTCTGTTTCGCGTAGACCCCAAGACCGTTACCCGGTGGGCCAAGGCGGACAAGCTGACAGCTATCCGCACCCTCGGCGGGCACCGTCGGTACCGCGAGGCTGAGGTCCGGGCTCTGCTGGTGGGTGTCCCCCAGCCGCGTCAGCCCGACTGAGCGACCCCAGGGCCGGCTCGTTGGCGCTCTGCCTTCGAGCCGGACCCTGGGCACTTCCCAGCACGTCCGTACCGCCGTGACGATGCAGGTCAGCGCTCGGTGTGCTCAGCCAAAGCACGGTGATGCTGAATCACTTCCTCGATCACGAAATTCAGGAAGCGCTCGGCGAACACCGGGTCGAGTTCGGCGTCCACAGCCAGTCGGTGCAACCGCTCAATCTGCCGCGCCTCGCGCTGCGGATCGGAAGCCGGCATCCCGTGGGCCGCTTTCAAGGCACCCACCTTCTGGGTGCACTTGAAGCGTTCGGCCAGCAAATGGACGATCGCGGCGTCCAGGTTGTCGATACTGCCGCGCAGTGAGGCCAGCAGTTCGATCGGTTCGTCTTTCTCCACCAGGCGACCCTAACCGCAGCGGCGTCCGTTCAGAGAACGGTCCAAGATCCGGTCAGAGATCAAGGACGGCGACAGCGGGCTCGTGCAAGCTCCCCAGCCAGACCCGGCCTTCGAACTCCCGCACTCCGGTGACCATGTGGTACCCGGCGCCCTGGGCTGAAGCGTCCGGCTGCAGGTCGTGGACCAGCGTTCCCTGGTCGTCGTAGGCCTGAACCCGAACCGTCCGCTTGGGTGCGGGCTGCAGGGTCTCCGGGATCCGGGTCACCTGCCGTCGAATCCACATCGGGCCGCGCTGGATCAGCTCGACCACCGGGTCGCGAGGGCTGGCAATGCTCACCCAGATCAATCCGTCACTGCCGCGCGCGATGTTGTCCGGGTATCCCGGCAGGTTCTCGACGAGGAAGTCGCGGGTACCGGCTCGCGGGCCGGTCAGCCACCGTCGAACCACGGTTCGAGCGGCCGTCTCGGCCACCGCGACGAAAGACTCGTCCAACGCCAGCGCGACCCCGTTGGCGAAGGCCAGCCCGTCGAGCAGAACCTCAAGGCTGCCGTCGGGCGTGCGGCGCAACAGCCGGCCGGTGCAGGTCCGCTCGACGAAGTCGGCCTTCCATTCCGCGATGCCGTGCACGGTCGAGGAGTCGGAGAAGTAGATGCTGCCGTCCGCTGCCACGGCGGCGTTGTTGCAGAAGCGCATCGGTCGCCCGTCCACATCTGCGACCAGCGATTCCAGCCGTCCAGAGCGCGGATCGACCGCGAGCAGGCCGTGCAATGCGTCACACACCAGGAGCCGCCCATCGGGCAGATACTCGATGCCGAGCGGGCGACCACCGGTCTGCGCCACCTGCCGCACCTGCCGTCCGTCCGGGCTGACGCGATGGATCACCCCGTCCTCGGTACCGGTGAAGACCGCACCCCGATCTGGCCCGTCCGGCACGACGAGCACATCTTCGGCGCCCTGCCCTGGGACTGGAAACACCTGAAACGTCATTTCCACAAGCTACTGGTCTTACCGGCGTTTCAGTCCGGGCGATGGCTACCGGTAGCCCCGTCGATGAGCTCGCGAAGGACCGTACGGTGAGGCGATGACTGCACTGGAGATCTGCCTCGACGACGTCGCGGGCGCCGCGATCGCCGAGCGCAACGGCGCGGACCGGGTTGAGCTCTGCGCCAACCTGGCCCAGGGCGGGACTACCCCGAGTATCGGCACCATCGCGACCGTGCTCGCCTCGGTGACCACGGTGGACGTGCAGGTACTCGTTCGACAACGGCCCGGCGATTTCTGCTACGCCCCGCTCGAGGTGGCTGCGATGGTCCACGACATCGAGACGATCGGGGCCCTGGTCCGACCGGCCGGCGTCAAGGTCGGCTTCGTCATCGGGGCCCTGACCCGGGATCAGCAGGTCGACGTCCCGGTCCTGGCCCGCCTCGTGCGGGCGTGCGATTCGTCGCCGGTGACGTTCCACAAGGCGTTCGACTCGGTGCCGGACCAGAGCACCGCGCTCGAGATCATCATTGATCTGGGGATCGAGCGGGTGCTCACCTCAGGCGGTCAGGCCACGGCCGTGGCCGGGCTGAGCAATTTGGCGAGCCTGGTCGAGCAAGCGAACGGGCGGACCTCGGTGCTGGCCGGCGGCGGTATCCGGGCCCACAACGTCGAGGGCATCGTGCGCGGGTCCGGCGTCCGCGAGGTGCACTTGCGAGCGACTCCGACCGCGGGCGGGACGACGACCTCGGCCGAGGTCGTCCGGGCGGTCGTGGCGTCCTTGGCTCGAGTAGCACCGGAACGGCCCACGTCGCCGATAAGCCCCGGTGATCAGGTCGGCACAGTTCAGAACGAGGAGGCGAATTCGTAGCCCCAGAAGACCTGGGTGTCGAGGCGATGCTGCTCCGGCTTCCGGGCGAACGTCCCGGCAAGGCGGCCGAAGGCGTCCGGGAGCAGCATGGCATCCTGGTTGAACTGGCAGATGTCGGCGGCGACCACCCCACCGTCCTGCGGGATCACGGCGCACATCGAACCGATCATCTGAGCCAGGACGCCGGTGCCGTGGTAGTCGGGATCGACAGCGAGGAACCCGACGTACCAGATCTGCTGCTCGGCGTAGAAATGCGGCCACCGGGCCTGGTAGAACTCCGGGGAGATCAGCGGAACGGCGGAGAGATCGTTCGTCAGGGTGGCCATCCCGACCGGCTTCTCGGCGTTCCCCGCGGCGTACACGATGTGCTTGATGACCCGCTTGTCCGCCATCTGGTCATCGAATTCGCTCCGGGTCAGGGCGTGTCGCTGCGCCGCCCGGACCCGCAAGGATTCGAACGCGCGGTCGTAAAACGACCAGCAGGCTTCGGCCTCAGAGCCCTCCACCGTTGCCTTCGTGACCAGTTCCATTGCAGCTTTCGAAATGGGCTGAGCGGGGGCGAAACGCATTGTGGCACTCCTCGATTTCGTGGTCTCTTTCAACCTCAGTCACGGCCCGTTGTGGTGTTGCACCGCGCCGTGCCATGACCATCTCAATCGGTAAGCGAAAGGTCACCCCCCGTCACGCGAACGGCTTACTGCGCTATCGCGTGAACACAAGCAGTCATTTCTCAAGGGCAATTGGTGCGAATAGGTTCTTCCATTCTGGCAATCCGTGAGCTGGTCGGGATAAATCGGGAGCAGCGACCTGGCGACCCTGTGTCATCGGCCACCCATTCGGAGCGATCTGAATCACCCGAATGGCGCTCGGACGGTTACTCCTGGACGTCACCGACGGCTGGCATGACGATCACGAGCGAGAGCTGCGCAGGGTGGCGAAGACGATGATGTTGTCCCGGTAGCTGTGGCGACTGCGGTCGAATGACCCACCACAGGTGACCAGGCGCAAGTCAGCGGTGCGGGTCGGGCCGTAGACGGCGTCCGTCGGGAAGGCCGACTTGTCCACCTCGACGACGGACTGGACAGTGAAGACGGCGACCACGCCGTCCGCCCGGGTGACCTTGATCGTGTTACCGCGTCGCATCAGGCCCAACCGATAGAAGACGGCGGGACCATCGCGGGCGGAATCGACATGACCCAGGATCACGGCCGGTCCGATCTCTCCGGGTGAGGCGAGGTACCGGTACCACCCGGCCGGCGCATCTCGTTCCAGCGGCGGCACTTCCACGGTTGAGTCGGGCTTCAGGCCGAGGCTCATCACCCGGGTGTGGACCTTGATCGCCGGGATGTCCAACTGGACCGGCACCGACCGGGGCAGCGCCCGAACCTTGCCGCGCGGCGGCGCGGCGACGGGCGCGCTCGACGCCTCGGCCACCGCCGGAGCCGGCACCGGCATTCCGGTCCTGAGGTCCTGGCTGGGTGGTACCCGGTCCGGGCTGCGCAGCCCGACCGCCAGCAGGCCGAAGCCGAGCACCACCAATACGGCGATCAGGCCGGCGAGCGATCGCCCCTTGAAGAGCGACCACTCTCTCGGCCGGACCGTCATGAACGAACGACGAGCCTACGGCCGTAGGCGAGACCGGTCAGCAACGCGGCGAGCAGGAGGCAGGCCGCACCCGAGATCAGCCAGCCGATTCCGCCGATGCCGGCGGTGCTCCCGCCTCCGGTGCCCGGTGCCCCACTCGGGATCGGACCAGTCGTCGTGGTCGCGGACACCGTCGGCGTGGCCGTCTGCGAAGCGGTGGGAGCCTGTGTTGCCGTCGTGGCAGGCGCGCTGCTGGAGTAGGTCGGCGAAGGCGCGACCGTCGCCGAGGTCGGCGCTGCCGTCGTGGCCGGGGCCGAACTGCTGTAGGTCGGCGTCGGAGTCGGCGACGGCGGGTACGTCGCCGCGGCGGAGGCTTGGACGAAAGCGAACCCGAGCAGGAGACCGACCGCCAGGGGAACGCCGGCGAGCGCGGTGACGCGTCTGCGCCGATCCGGGCCGGCGGGCGAGGAGGTTTGAGGACCGAACATGACATCTCCCTGTGTTACCGAATGGGGCATTTGCCCACTTCTCGAAGAGCCCGCAGGGATGGGCCCAGATACCCCCATATCGCTCACCGGCGCCGTTTCGCTACACCCCGTCGACCCGTCACCGACCCCGGAGCCGATTCAGGCGCAACGCCAGTTGAATTTCCAACGCCTGCTCTGGGCTGTGCCAGTGCTCGCCGAGCAGCCGAGCGATTCGGTCCAGCCGCTGGGTCACCGTGTTGACGTGAATGTGCAGCTGCTCGGCGGTGCGGGAAAGACTTGTCCCGCAAGCAAAATAGACTTCCATGGTCTGGATCAGGGTGGTTCCCCGGCGGGTGTCGTAGGTCAGCACCGGCCCCAGCGTCGTGGTCAGGAAACCGCTGACATCACGCTCGTCACCCAGGAGCAGGCCGACGAAGCCCAGTTCGTCCGCCCCGGCTCCGCCACCGACCCGGCCGAGCGAAACCAGCGCATCGGCAACCCGATGTGCCTCCGCATACCCGGTGGCGACCTGCACCAGGTCGGAAATCGGCCCGGCGGCACCGGCCGTGGCGGCCAGACCGAGACCGGCCCCCAGTTCCTTCGCCACCCGTCGAGCCACCGTCCCCGGGTCGGTTCCGGGCAGTAGCAAGATCGTCTCGCCACCTCGAGTCGCGGCCAGGCCGTGCTCGACGGCGGCGTGTGAGGCGGCCCAGAAGGTGGCACGCCTCCGCTGCGCCGGATCGCCGTCCGGGTGCCGCGCGACGACCACGACATGGGTGCCGGACGGGTCGACCCCGGCCAACCGGGCGCGATCGCGCAGTGCCTCCGGGTCGGACAGCCGCCCGCTGAGCAGATCGTCCAGCAGTTCACCGCGGACTCGCCCCTCCGCCTCGGCGACGCTGCGGCGAAACAGCAGCAGCAACGCGGTGACCAGGGCTGCTCGCTCCAGGATCCGCTGATCGGCGGCGGACACCGGCTCGGCCGCGTGCAGCACCAGCGTTCCCAGCGTCTCCGCGCCGGCCGCCACCGATGTCACCCACAGGTCACCGCGTTGCACGGTCCGACCTGGCGAGCCGACCCCGGCCGCTTCGGCGATCCGGGCTTCGTCCAGGCCGGTGAGATCGCCGACGGCGGCGAGCTGACGCCGATCCGGGTCGAGCACCACCAGCGCTCCGCCGAGGATGTCGATCACCATCGTCGCGACGTCCCGGACTCCGCCGCCGCTCACGACGAGCGCCGTCATCCGATCGTGGGCCTGTGCCGCCCGCTCCACCGCGGCGCTGCGCGTCTGGATCAGCTGATGCACCTCGCTCAGTTCTTCCAGAGCGCGCCGGGTCTCCTGGAGCAACCTGGCGTTGTCCAGAGCCACGGCGGCGTGCGCGGCCAGCGATTCCAGCAGCGCGACTTCCTCCTGAACGAAGGGCCGCGCTCGGCGGTTGGCCGCGAACAGCACGCCGATCACCCGGGTGCCGAGCCGCATCGGCACCCCGAGGATCGCCACCAGCCCTTCCTCGCGGACCGCAGCGTCGATTTCACCGGTGTGCCGGAACCGCTCGTCGGCGAAGTAGTCGGCGCTGTTGTAGGGGGCTCCGGTCTGCGCCACCAGCCCGCCGAGCCCTTCACCCAACGGCAGTCGGAGCGCGCGGAACCGGGGCGACCGCGACCCGTCAGTGACGCGCATGAACGTGTCACCGCGCTCGGTGTCGTGCAGGGTCATGTAGGAGATGTCGGTGATCAGCAGCGGGCGCACCCGGCGGACGATCGCCTCCAGCACGGCATCCACGTCGCGCAGCCCGGCAAGATCATTAACGGTGTCGAAGAGGGCCACGAGTTCGGCCTCGCGCTGGGCCCGGTCGTCGAGCAGGCGCCGAACCTTCAACGCGGCCTGCTTGAGGTGTTCGATCTCGGCCAGCGTCTCGGGCGGCTCGCCGGCCGCGCGGGCCGCGATGGTCGGCCTTTCGAACTCGAGCCGTGATGCCTCCCGGGCGAGCAGTTCGAGGAAGGTCACGCAGGTAGCCACGGCCTTCATCGGACTGCTTTCGTCCCGATCCAGCTGAGTCACGGTCAGTACGCCGTCCATCCGCCATCGAGGGTCAGCGAGGCACCGGTGATCATCGAAGCCTGAGGTGAGCACAGATAGGCCACCAGTTCGGCCACTTCCGCGGGTTCGATCAGTCGCCGGATCGCCGCTCGGGCCAACATCACTTCCTCGACGACCTGCGCCGGTCGCAGTCCGTGTTCGCGAGCCTGATCCTGGATCTGATTCTCGACCAGCGGGGTTCGGACGTAGGCGGGATTGACGCAATTGGACGTCACGCCATGCTCGGCGCCCTCGAGCGCGATCACCTTCGACAACCCTTCCAGCCCGTGCTTGGCGGTGACATAGGCGACCTTGAACGGCGAGGCCCGTAGACCGTGAACCGAGGAGATGTTGACGATCCGGCCCCAGCCGCGACGGTACATCCCGGGCAGCACCTGTTGCGCGAGCCGGAACGGCGCCTCGACCATGATTCGTTGCAGCCGGGAGAAAATCTCCGGCGGGAACTCCGGAATGGCTGCGACGTGCTGGAAACCGGCATTGTTGACGACAATATCGACGTCTATACCGAGCGCGTCGACCGCCGCGAGATCGGCGAGATCCGCGGTCAGCGCGCGGGCCCCGAGATCCGCCGCCGCGGCTTCGGCCCGGTCCGGGTCGACGTCCAGAATCATCACCTCGGCACCGGCCGCGGCCAGCCGTCCGGCGCAGGCCCGGCCGATCCCGCTGGCACCGCCGGTCACCAGCGCGGTTCGGCCACCGAGTTCGACCCCGGCGGCCGAGGGCGAGGTGGAGGTCGAGGTCATAGCGAGACTCCTTCCCGGGTCGAGGCGGCGTCATTCGACGTTCCGGTGGCCGGTCGCGGCACCGGGTTCGGGCTGCGGCGTTGCCTCAGGAGGTGTTGTGCGGTCCCCCAGATGCCGCGGCGGAACACCAGCACAACGACGACGAAAATGCTGCCGGTGACGATGCCGACCTCCTGGAAACCGGCCGTCGACAGGTAGTCGTTCAGCGAAACCACAAGACCCGCGCCGATCGCGCCACCGGCCAGCGTGCCGATTCCACCCAGCACGACCATCATGACGACCTGCCCGGACGTCGTCCAATACACATCCTGCAGGGAGGCGAACCCGTGACTGATCGCGAACAGCCCGCCGGCCAGCCCGGAAAGCGCCGCGGACAGCACGAAAGCCAGCAGCTTGTAGCGATCCACCGGGTACCCGAGGGCCTGGGCGCGAGCGGAATTATCGCGGATCGAGATCAGTACCCGTCCGAACGGTGAGTGCACGATCCGCCAGGCGGCGAAGAACCCCGCCAGAATGATTGGTAGCCCGACGTAGTAGAAGACGAACGGATCGCTGAGGTCGAGGCCGAACAGTTCCCGCGGCACCCCTTGCAGGCCGTTCTCGCCGCCGGTGACGTCCCGCCACTGATTGACGATGAAATAGATCATCTGCGCGAAAGCCAGGGTGACCATGGCGAAGTAGATGCCGCGCAACCGGACCGAGAGAAAGCCGATTGGAACGGCGAGGAGCGCGGCCGCGCCGGCCCCGCCGAGCACCGCGATCGGGAACGGCACCCCGAGGTGCAGCGAGATCAGACCACTCACGTAGGCCGACCCACCCCAGAACGCGGCATGCCCGAACGAGAGCAGGCCGGTGAAGCCCAGCAGCAGGTCGAGCGCCGCCGCGAACAGGGCCCAGCAGGCGATGTCCATCGCCACCGGTGGATAGATCAGCCAGGGCAGCGCGAGCGCGATCACCAGCCCGGCCAGCAGAAGCGGCGGCCGGGTGCCGAGCCGCCCGACGATCGGGGTGCGAGTCATGCGAGTGCGTCCTCCCGTCCGAACAGCCCGGCAGGGCGCCAGAGCAACACGACGGCCATCAGGATGAACACCAGCGTCTGCGACAGAGCCGGGACGTAGAGGTTGCCCAACGCCGACACCAGTCCGATGCCGAATCCGGCGGCGACCGAACCGAAGATCGACCCAAGGCCGCCGATCACAACCACCGCGAACACAGTGATGATCAGGTCCCCGCCCATCAGCGGGTTGACCGCCCGCATCGGTGCGGCCAGCACCCCGGCCAGCCCGGCCAGGGCGATCCCGAACCCGAAGACCGGGGCCACCCATCGCCCGACGTCGATCCCGAACGCCCGGGTGAGCTCCGGGCGTTCGGTTGCCGCCCGGACGATCATGCCGATTCGGGTCCGGGTGAGCACCACCCAGACCAGGGCGCAGACCGCGACGGACACGGCCAGCACGAACACCTGGTACGCGGGGTAGCTGAACAGGCCCAGATTGATCGATCCGGACAGTTCTTCCGGGCGCGGGTAGGGCTGGGACTGCACCCCGTACCGCCGTTTCACCAGGTCCTGAAGGATCAGGGCGAGCCCGAAGGTGAAGAGGAAGTTGTAGAGCGGATCCAGCGGGGCCAG
>DATINJ010000140.1:0-14810 GCA_035474375.1 Kineosporiaceae bacterium
AGCGACTGCACCTTGCCGCCTTCCTGATCGACGGAGACCAGCGGCTTGATCGTGGTGCTCTTGGTCTTCTGAACGCCCAGCGTCGCCAGGGCCCTCTTGATCGTGGCCGGCGAGTCGCTGGTGCGCCCGGCCAGAAATACCGATCCCAGTCGCTGCTGGCGGACCAGGGTTCGGTAGCTGCCCGGGTCGCCGGCCGGCACCCCGGCCATCACCAACTGCCCGGCACGCTGGCTCGCCGTCAATTCGCCGAAGGCCTTCTGAGCGCAGGCCTCAGCCGGCGCAATCACGGCACCGACCGGGCCGGTGGTGCGGATCGGAGGGCTTGCCGGGCCAGTGCCGGCCGGTGCGATCGCGCTCGGTGTTGCGATTGGCCCGGCCGTGCTGGTGACCTGCGACGTCGGTGGCGCGGCTGGGCCGCTCGGGCTGCACCCGGCGCAGGCGAGTAGGCCGAACAGGGCGAGGCCGGGGCCGCGGAGGGAACGGAACGGGCGGATCGGGAACACACCTCAGGCTCCCACGTCGGGGACCGGTCGGCGTAACGCAGCGCAGCCTGGGAGTAGCGGTCAGCTCGGGCGTAGGGGGATGACGCCGGCGGACAGCGAACTGCCGTCGCTGTTCAGCTCACCGAGCACCTGGGCGACCTTCTGCACGATCGCCGCGTTGATCGGCAACGACATGTGCCCGACTCCCTGCACGCGCTCGTTGGCGACGGTCAGGTCGGAGTGCCGAAGTCGAGCGTTGTCGTGCGGCACGACCAGCTGGTCGAGGTCGGACCAGAAGGCGACGAATCGGGTACGACAACCGGGGGCGGGCTCGTCGAGTTCGGCGAACAGGTCGCTGCTCGGTCGCAGCTGCCGGCAGAGCTGAAACGGCACCAGATGGGCGGCCAGCGTTCCGTGGTGCGGCGTGCCCAACGTGACCAGGGTGTGCACGCGGGTGTCGCCGCCGAGCCGCTGCACGTAGTAGCGGGCGATCAGGCCCCCGAGGCTGTGCCCGACGACGTGGATCCGCTCGTACCCGGTACGTGCGACCAGGGCCTCCACCTGGGCGGACAAGCCCTCGGCGGCCGCCCGGATGTCGTTAGTCACCGGGGAGTAGTTCAGCGTGACGACCCGCTCGAACCCGTGCGCCCGCAGCCGCCGGGTCAGCACCGTGAAGATCGTCCGATTGTCGATCATGCCGTGGACCAGCAGGATCGGAGTGCTCGACGCTTCGACGTTGGTCACGATCAGGCTGCGCTGGCGCGGGGTGAGATCTTGGTAGCCGTAGCGTTCAACCTCCGCGGTGCGCTCGCGCAGCACGCCCAACGGGTAGAGCGCCAGGTGGGTCGCCACCCAGGCGGTTTCCACCATGGTGCCGCGGACGCCGCCGGGGGTGGCCAGCGCGCGGACGTCGCGGGCCAGCCGGATCGCCAGATTGCGGGTGCCATCTCGAAGCAGCGTCGGTCGCAGGCCGTTCGGCAGCCCTCGCAGGCCAGGAAACGATGGGCGCAGTCGGTTCGGTAGCCCTGCCCGGGAGGCAGGGCCGGGCGTCATTGCGGGTTCTGGCACCCCACCAGCTGGCTCCATCGCCATGACTGCTCCTTCAGGCCTCGCCGTCGCTCCACGGTCGTTTTGCGGTACCGGCATGATCCACAACGGCCCGCCGGGGAGACGGAAAGCGTGGACCAGACGGACATCGTGACTTACAAAACGGATCCCCGCGCTCCTGCTGACGGCCAAATCACCAGGATGTGATCGGTAACACTGATCCACTAAGGGGCTCGATTGATACAAATGTTACTTCATCGTTACGTTATCGAGCACCCATTACCTCGTTCGGCGTAGCGATGAAGAGCCACCACCCCGGTGCCCCGTCCGAGGCCAGCTCCCGCACCGAACCGGGAAGCGGATGGACGCCGGTCCGGGTCGGATTCGTCGAGGTCAGCACACAGACCCGGGGCATCGTCGAGCGGTCCGAGCCGATCTCAACGGTAATGTCCGAACTGTCCGGGCGAAACGGTGCTCCCCAGCATCCAGCCTGGAACGCGATCACCGGGAAGGCGACCTCGCCGGCCACCACGCACGGCGGCTCGACCCGCTGCCGGACGGCGTCCGTCAGGTGCTCTGCCAACCTGCGGGCCGCGACCTGTTGCGCCTCGACCCGCCCGACGGTGTCGATCTGCCAGCCCGCGAACACCGAGAAGGCGGCCAGCGAGGTCAGGATCGCCAGGGCCGGGAGCAATCGCCCGATTCGCCGAGCCGGGTCCCGGATGACGCTCGCACTCGGCGCCGCCGCCGCCAGCGTCACGGCGAGGTTGGCATAGCTGGGGAGCAGGAATCGGGCCTCCTGGACCTGGGTCAGGAGCAGGTACTGGGTCGCTGTCGTCACCCCCACCACGGCGGCCACCGCCCCGGCCTGCTGGATCCGATCGGCTCGGCCGATCATTACCCGAACCATCAGGACGGCGACGGCGACCAGGATCAGCAGCCACCACAGGGCGCCGAGTCGGGGGATGCCTTCCCGGGCGGGTCCGGAGACCGGGCCGTCGGTGAGAACGAGTTGCTCGCGAATATTCTCCGGGTGCAGCCCGCCACCGACGTTCTCCGACGCCGCGCGGAATCGTTGCAGTGGGCCGCCGAACCGCAGGTGTGCCTCGATCAGCCAGGGCAGGCAGCCGACGACCAGGCCGAGGACTGGCAGGCCCCAGCGCAGCAGCAGTTCCCGCCCTGGCCGGACCGCCGCGACCGCGCACAGCCCGACCGTGACGAAGATCGCTTCGGTTGGCCTAATCAGGGCTATCAATGCGAAGGCCGCCGAGCAGGCGAGCAGTGCCCTGCGGCCCGAGACGCCGCTCAGATATCGGGCCAGATACCCGGTCGCGGCCACCGCGCCGAACGCCACGGGCAGGTTCGGGAAGGCTTCCGTGCCGTAGAAGAGCGGGAGCCAGCCGATCCCGAAGATGCCGGCCGCGATCACCGCGCGGCCCCGCAAAACTGGCAACCAGGCATTGAAACCGAGGTACATCAGCCCGGTCTCGAGGGTGAGCAGGTATCCACGGATCACCGGGACCGGGGCGTCGAACCAGCCCAGCGGGGTCAGTAGCAGCGGTAGTCCGCGAGCTCGCGGAGCGGTGAACGGAAGGGCCGGGCCGGGGTACGCCTGGGAGAGATATATCGCTTCGTCGTAGGCGAGACCTCGATCCAGGTCGGTCATCGCGAGCGCGACTAAGGCGTATCCGAGCACGACAGCGAGCAGTGCCCAACGGTGTTGGCCTTTGCCGGTCACCAGCCACAGTGTGCCGGATTATGCCGATTTGATCTCGACGTGACGCGCGGCACGGTGATCCGTGTCGGGGTGACGTCCTGTCCGGACTAGTCTCGAGTAAAACCCGTCCCCGTCGTTGAGGACCCATCCGTGGATCTGTTCGAATATCAGGCGCGCGATCTTTTCGAGGCTCACGGTGTGCCCGTACTCAAGGCCGCCATCGCCGACACTCCGGAGCAGGCGGTCGAGGCTGCTCGAACCATCGGCGGCTCGGTTGTCGTCGTCAAAGCACAGGTCAAGGCCGGTGGCCGAGGCAAGGCCGGTGGCGTCAAACTGGCCAAATCGCCCGAGGAGGCCGGTGATCGGGCCAAGGACATCCTCGGCCTGGTGATCAAGGACCTGCCGGTCAACCGGGTCATGATCACTGAGGGTGCCGACATCGCGGAGGAGTACTACTTCTCCGTGCTGCTCGACCGGGCCAACCGGACGTATCTGGCGATGGCTTCCCGCGAGGGTGGCATGGAGATCGAGGAACTGGCCGTCGAGCGCCCCGAGGCGCTGGCCAAGATCCAGATCGACGCGATCACCGGGATCGACGACGCGAAGGCCGCCGAGATCGTCGACGCTGCCGGCTTCGCGGACGACGTCAAGGCGCAGATCATCGACGTCATCAAGAAGCTGTGGACCGTCTTCGTGTCCGAGGACGCCACGCTGGTCGAGGTCAACCCGCTGGTGAAGACCGGCGCCGGGCAGATCGTTGCGCTCGACGGCAAGGTCTCGCTGGACGAGAACGCCGCCTTCCGGCACCCCGGCCACGAGGCCCTGGTGGACGAGGCCGCAGCCGACCCGCTCGAGGCCGCGGCCAAGGCGAAGAACCTGAACTACGTCAAGCTCGACGGCCAGGTGGGCATCATCGGTAACGGTGCCGGTCTGGTGATGAGCACCCTGGACGTCGTCGCGTACGCCGGAGAAAACTTCGGTGGCACCAAGCCGGCGAACTTCCTCGACATCGGCGGTGGCGCCAGCGCCGAGGTGATGGCCAACGGGCTGGAGATCATCCTGTCCGACTCGCAGGTGAAGAGCGTGTTCGTGAACGTCTTCGGCGGCATCACCGCCTGTGACGCGGTGGCCAACGGGATCGTCCAGGCCTTCGCCCTGCTCGAGGCGCGCGGCGAGGCGGTCTCCCGACCGCTCGTGGTCCGGCTTGACGGCAACAACGCCGAGCTCGCTCGGCAGATCCTCACCGACGCGGCCCTTCCCGGCCTCGAACAGGTGGACACGATGGACGGTGCGGCCAGCCGCGCTGCCGAGCTCGCAGCCCAGGGGGCATGACATGGCGATTTTCATTTCTGACACCAGCCGCGTCATCGTCCAGGGGATGACCGGCTCCGAAGGCCGCAAGCACACCCAGCTGATGCTGAAGTCCGGCACCAAGATCGTCGGCGGGGTGACCCCCGGCAAGGGTGGCCAGTCCGTCGAGTTCGAGGACGGCGTCAAGATCCCGGTCTTCGGCTCGGTCACCGAGGCGGTCGACGCCACCGGCGCCGACGTCACCGTGATCTTCGTTCCGGCCAAGTTCACCAAGGGTGCGGTCTACGAAGCGGTCGAGGCGAAGATCCCGCTCGCCGTCGTGATCACCGAGGGCGTACCGGTGCACGACAGCGCGGACTTCTACCAGTACGCGCTGAACTCCGGCACCACCCGGCTGGTCGGGCCGAACTGCCCCGGCCTGATCTCCCCCGGGAAGTCGAACGTCGGCATCATCCCGGCCAGCATCACCAGCAGCGGGCCGATCGGGCTGGTCAGCAAGTCCGGCACGCTGACCTACCAGATGCTGTACGAACTGCGGGACATCGGCTTCTCGTCGGCGGTCGGCATCGGCGGTGACCCGGTGATCGGGACCACCCACATCGACGCGCTGGCCGCGTTCGAGGCCGACCCGGACACCAAGGCGATCGTAATGATCGGCGAGATCGGTGGGGACGCCGAGGAGCGGGCCGCGGCGTACATCAAGGAGCACGTGACGAAGCCGGTCGTCGGCTACGTCGCCGGTTTCACCGCTCCGGAGGGCAAGACGATGGGCCACGCCGGTGCCATCGTTTCCGGTTCATCGGGGACGGCGCAGGCCAAGCAGGAAGCGCTGGAAGCCGCTGGAGTCAAGGTCGGCAAGACGCCGAGCGAAACCGCCAACCTGATGCGAGAAATCATCGCCGCTCTGTAGTCCACCCTTTCCGGCGATCATGCACGGATGCCCCCTTTCGCGAGGGCGCGACCGTGCATGATCACCGGTTTTTTGGGGGCACGCAGGCCGGCGAGGACCTACCGCCGCTCCTGACCGCCGGCCCTGCACACCCCGTTGTTGCCACGTGCGCAAGGCCGACGGGCCCGGCTCCCGATCACACCCGTACCATCTGCTCGGGTTTGGGAATGCTCACCGAGCTGTCACTTGCCCGCTCACCTGGTGTCACCATCAGGGGATGCCCCCGCGGTTGAAATCGTCGCCCTCGGTGGGGTTTCAGGTCGAAGGTTCTGAGGCGTACCGCTCGGAGCGAGCCGTTAGCGGGCGTAAGTGAACCAGTTGATATTCACGAAGCTGTCCGGCTGACCGCTGCTGAATGTCAGGTAGACGTCGTGAGTGCCGGTGAGAGCTGAGACGTTGGTGGGCACGGTTCGCCAGTTCTGCCAGCCGCCGGTATTCCCGATGGCGATGGTAGCGATCGGGGCGTTGTTGCGATTGTCGAGCCGTACTTCCACCAGCCCGTTGGCGCCGTTGGCCACGCCCGAGGCTGCCCGGACACTGAACTGATGTGCCGGGGTGGAGCCGAAATTGACGCCGGGGTACCGCAACCAGTCACCGTTTCCGATAGCGGCGACGTTCTGGCCGCCGCCGTCCGGGTCGGTGGTGGTTTCGGTGGTCGTGCCGGACTGACTGCCGCTGCCTTCGGCCTGGATCTTTGCGTACGCGTCCAACGTCGTGATGGTGGTGGTCGGGGTCGGGGTCGGGGTCGAGGTCGGCGGGATGCGCTCCTTGGTGGAGACCGACACGTAGTCGATCAGCATCGGCTTGCCCGGAACGGTGGCCTCATTCGGGATGACGTGGCCGAAGGCTTTGGGAAAGCCGCCCCCGATAGACACGTTGAAGATCAGGAAGAAGCCGTGGTGGGTGGTCTTCGCCCAGGTTTCCGCGTCGAACTGATCGGCGAACGTGGTGAAAGCGAGCGCGCCGTCCTGGTAGTAACGGATCTGTTCGGGGCTGACGCTGCGATCCAGCTCCATCGCGTACGTGTGGAACCCGCTATTACAGCCAAGACAGTCACGCTTGCCGCTGCCGATTCCGGTGGTCTCGTTACAGGGGCCACCCTCTGCCGTGCCGCAGTGCAAGGTGGAGAAGACCGAGTTGAGGCCGTTGACGTTCTCCATGATGTCGATCTCACCGATGCTGGGCCAGTTCTGCGCGGCCATGGGCCGCGCATCGGCGCCCAGCATCCAGAACGCCGGCCAGTACGCCGCCCCGTTGGCGGTAGTGACGTCCGGCTGCTGAAGTGAGGCCTCCACGCGCATGATGCCACCGGCCGGTGCGGCAAAATCGGTGCGATTGGTCTCGATCCGGGCCGACGTCCATTTCCCTGCCGAGTCGCGCAGTGGGGTGATGGCCAGGTGTCCCGATCCGTCCGTGGCGGCATTGGCGGTACTGTCGGTCATTTCCTGGATCTCACCGGTGCCCCAGTTGTCGGCGCCACCTTTGTTATCGGGGCCACCTGTGTATTTGTGCCCGAGGGAGTAGAGCCAGTTACCTCTGTTGACCCCGACCCCGGCTGGACCGGAGAAGTCGTCGCTGAAGACGGTGGTGAAGCCGGCCTGCGGCGGAGGGACGGCTGCCTGGGCGCCGGCCGTCAGAAGAGCGGGCACGGCGGTGACTGCGGTGACGAAAGCTGCCGTCGCCGCGAGCCGTGACCAGCGCGCCCGCCATGGCTTGACGGGGGGTAGTGGGTTCGACATGTTCACACCTCACTGTGTGGGAAAGCTCAAGAGAGCGCTTTCTCGGTGAGAGTAGAGGTCGGTTTCGTCGGAGGTCAATATCCACGTCTGGGCGTATATTTCCCGGCCGCTTGCGGAAGGTATCCCGGTGGAGTCAGTGTGAAAGCGCTCTCACGGCTCGATCCGGACAACATCGCGCTGTCCGGCTTGCGGTCGCGAATCGTTGTGACGTGCGCTGAAGCCGGGACGAACCGCGACCGCGCAGGCGTTGGCTTTGCCGCCTCGGATCATCTGTCGTGCGCCGGCGGCGGGGTCGAACGGCCGGGTCGAACGGCGGGGTCGAACGGCGAGGTCGCCGAGCGGTAAAGAGCGGGCCGGCAGACGGTCTCGAGTGGCGGTGACTTCGTGAACGAGGGGGCACACCCTCACTTCAGACCGGGCAGCGGTTGCCCCAGTAGCACCGGGGTCGCCGCTGCGACAAACCTTGCCAGCCCTCGATCGGTCAGCCCGACTGGCGTTCCACCAACAGGGTAGGAAGTGGGGCTGGATTCGGCGCGGCCTGTCCCGTCCTGATCTGGCCGATCATCATCTCCACCAGCAGTCTGGCCTGCTCCGCGATCGGCTGGTGGATGGTGGTCAGCGCGGGATCCGTGTGTCGGCCCACCTCGACGTCGTCGAAACCGACCACAGCCACGTCGTCAGGAATCCGGCGGCCGGCCGCCTTGAGCGCGGACATCGCACCGAGTGCCATCATGTCGTTGGCGACGAAGACCGCGTCGAGACTGGGGTCACGCTGCAGCAGGACGCGCATCGCCTCTTGCCCGGACTCACGAGTGAAGGAGCCGTAGGCGACCACCGGCGGTGGTTCACCCAGCTCACTGAGGGCAGTCCGAAATCCGTTCAGCCGATCCACGCCAGCCATCATGTCCCGTGGCCCGGCGATCGTGCTCAGCCGGGTCCGGCCAGCCGTGACGAAGCGCCGGGCGACCATCTGAGCACCGCCGTGACTGTCGACGTCGACGTAGCTGCAACCCGCCAGGGGCGTCATCGGGCGGGCGCCGAGGACCGTAGGGATCTTGGCCCGCAGAAGCTGCTGCGGTAACGGGTCGTCGTCGTGGACGGACAGCAACATGACGCCGTCCACGTGCCCGGCCCGGACATACCGGGCCAGCTCGGCTTGGTCCTCGCCATTCTCCGCCATCATCACGACCAGATGCATGCCGCTCCCGACCAGGGACTGGCTGGCCGCCACGGTCATGCTGGACAGGTAGGGGTCAACGATGCCGAACCCCACCGGCTCGCGCACCACCAAGGCAATCGAGTCGGTGCGCTGGGTCACCAGTGAGCGGGCGGCGCGGTTGGGTACGTAACCGAGACGCTCGATGGCGTTCTCGACCGCCTCGCGGTTGTCCGCGTTCACCGATGGGGAACTGTTGATCACCCGGGAGACGGTGGCGGGCGAGACTCCCGCGACGGCCGCGACCGTGGCCAGCGTGGGTTGACGCCGGGCCGCGCGCGCACTGGAAGTCATTGCTGCCCGCTCCTTCGACTCGGCCCCGGCCGGCGATCCGCACCGGTCTCCGGTGGGATCGCAAGCGTGCTGGCAGTCCGTTCGGACAGCCACTGGCAGTCATGATGTCATGACTGTCCATCCGCTTTGTGGCGGTGGTGGTTGCCCCCCGCCGGCCCGGCCGTCCAGGTCGTTGCCAGCAGAGCCGGCGCATCGCCTGGCCCGCCGGCGGGGGCAGCCAGATCGCTGCGCTGGGTTGCTCCCATCGGCTCCAGCGGCGGGTCGCGTTCCGGCGGCGGGTCGCGTTCGCTGCGCCATCGGCGCCGGTCGGCAGAAGCCGGCCACCGCCAGCCTGACCGCTGCCGGCAGTGCTCCGCTGGAACCTCCTTGTTCGCCTGCCGGATCGCGAGTCGGCGCCCAGGCGGCGCGGGGCGTGGTGCGAGCGTGCCTGTCTCATCGCTCCTGAAAGCGCTTTCTCAGGAGAGCCATCGGTAAATGCGATTTGGGTTCATGGTGGGCTTTCGGCGCCACCAAATATGCTGCGCTGTGGTGAGAAACGCCGAAAATCACGGCTTGGCAGGACTCTTTCTGCTCTTGGCAATGAGATGAACACCCATGAAAGCGCTCTCTTGACAGAGTGGAATCGGAAGTGCATGATTCGTCGAGCGCCTCCCCATAGTGAGGCGCTCGACCTTCAAACTTCCCTTCACTCGACGAACCTCCCCTGAAAGGGGTACTCATGGGCGTCTTCTCGCGCCATGACCGGCTGGCCGCAGCCGCACTGGCCTCGGTGCTCGTCCTCGGCGTCGCCGCGTGCGGCGGCGACGACACGGGCGACAGCGCCGACGGCGCCACCGACAAGGTCGAACTCACCCTCGACATCTTCGGCGACTTCGGCTACGAGGATCTCCTCGACCAGTACCAGAAGGACAACCCGAACGTCACCGTCAAGGTGCGCGGTAGCGGCGCGACCCTGGATGACTACGGAGCGCAGCTCACCAAGTACCTGGCGACCCGCAAGGGCGCCGGGGACGTCGTCGCGCTCGAAGAAGGCCAGTTGATCCAGTACAAGGCCAACCCGCAACACTTCGAAGATCTCAAGAAGTACGGTTCGGAGGCTGACAAGGCCGACTTCCTTCCCTGGAAGTACGACCTGGGCGTGGCCAAGGACGGAAAGCAGATCGGTGTCGGCACCGATGTCGGCGGCCTGGCCATGTGCTATCGCAAGGACCTGTTCAAGGCAGCCGGCCTGCCGAGCGCACCCGAAGCGGTCTCGAAGCTGTGGCCGACCTGGGACGCGTACATCGAGACCGGGAAGAAATACGCGTCGAAGACGAAGAAGAAGAAGTTCACTGACAGCGCCACGGCGAACTTCAATGTCATCCTGATGCAGGAAGCCGAGAAGACCACCGGCTACACGTACTTCGACACGTCCGATCAGTTGGCCGTCGAGTCGAACCCCGCCGTCAAGGGTGCCTTCGACACTGCCGCCGCGATGAAGGAAGCCGGCATCACCGCCAACCTCGGTCAGTGGGGCAACGACTGGAGCCAGGGCTTCAAGCAGGGCACGTTCGCCACTATCGCGTGCCCGTCCTGGATGCTCGGCATCATCGAGAAGAACTCGGGCCCGGGTAACTCAGGCAAGTGGGGCGTCGCCAAGGTTCCCGGCGACTCCGGAAACTGGGGCGGCTCGCACCTGGCCGTACCGTCGCAGGGCAAGCACAAGGAGGCGGCCGCCGCGCTGGCGCTGTTCCTGACCAGCAAGGAGGGCCAGATCGGCGCTTTCAAGAAGGTCGGCGCGCTGCCGTCGCGGCTCTCGGCCCTTGACGACGCCACCGTCAAGGACGCCCGGAACACCTACTTCAGCGACGCACCGACGGGCCAGCTCTTCGGCGCGGGCGTCACGTCCATGAAACCGGTCTACCTGGGGCCGAAGAACCAGGCCGTCCGGACCGCCGTTGAGACCGCGGTCACCCAGGTGGACAACGGCAAGCTGGACGAGAACAGCGGTTGGACCACCGCCGTCAAGAACGCGAAGACCAACGCGGCCAAGTAACACCCCGCTCCGTCCGGCTGGGGCCGACGGTGGATCCCTCACCGCGGCCCCAGCCGTCAGGTCACTCCCCGCACCACTCAGCCCGACATTCTCGAGGATCCCCAATGACCCTGCAGATGGACACCGGCGCCAGTGCGCCTGGCGGTGCCAGCCCGCCGCGGCCGGCCCCGGCGCCAGTCCGCTCGCCCAAGCGGAATTTGCTGCACCGCTTCGACGCGAAGGGCGCCCCGTACCTCTTCGTCTCGCCGTTCTTCGTGGTGTTCGGCATCTTTGGCGCGTTCCCGCTGATGTACACGGCCTGGGTGTCCCTGCACGACTGGAACCTGCTCGAGGAGACTCACCCCTTCATCGGCCTGGAAAACTACGCCAAAATCCTGACGGACGAGCAGTTCTGGAATGCCACCTACAACACGATGGGCATGTTCGTCCTGGCCACGATCCCCCAACTACTGTTGGCGCTCTGGTTGGCCGCCCTGCTCAACCGCTCGCTGCGGATGCGGACCTTCTTCCGGATGAGCCTGCTCATCCCGAACATCACGTCGATCGCCGCTGTCGCGATCATTTTCGCCCAGCTGTTCAGCACCGACTTCGGCATGGTCAACTGGCTACTGTCAGCCACCGGCCTGGACAATCAGGACTGGCACTCGAACCGGTACCTTTCCTGGATCGCGATCTCCACGATGGTGAACTGGCGCTGGGCCGGCTACAACGCGCTGATCTTCCTGGCCGCGATGCAGGCCGTCCCGCGCGACCTCTACGAGTCCGCGGCGATCGATGGCGCGACACGGTCCCGGCAGTTCTGGTCGATCACCATCCCGATGCTCAAACCGACATTGCTCTTCTGCATCATCGTGTCGACGATCGGCAACCTCCAGCTCTTCGTCGAGCCGCTGCTCTTCAACTCCGGTTCTTACAGCATCCTCGGTGGCCAGGGACGCGAAGCACAGACAATCACGATGTACATGTACGAGAACGCTTTTGGTGACTACAACAACTTTGGCTACGGCTCGGCTGTCGCCTGGATGCTCTTCCTGATCATCGTTGTCATCGCGCTCGTCAACGCGCTCGTCACCCGCCGGATCAGTGGCGAAGGGAAGAGGTAGTCATGGCAACCGGAACCAGCGCTCCCCCGACCAGCGCGGTGATCAAGCCGGCCAAGCGGGCCAAATCCCGGGAGAGCGGTGCTGCTCTGTGGACAGCGACCCCGCTGACCTATGTCGCCCTGATCATCACAACCCTGCTGTCGATCTTCCCGATCTACTACATGTTCGTCTTGGGTACCCGCACCGCGGACCAGGTCGGTGCGGTGCCACCCCCGCTCACGCCGGGCACCCACTTCATCGACAACCTGACCCGGTTGTTCGCCAACGACGAGGCGCAGTTCCTGCGAGGTCTTGGTAACTCGCTACTGGTCTCGAGCACCATCACCGTGTCAGTAGTTTTCTTCTCCTCTCTGGCCGGTTTCGCCTTCGCGAAGCTGCGCTTTCGGGGCAAGAACGCGCTGTTGCTGATCGTCATCGGCACGATGATGGTACCCACCCAACTCGGCATCATCCCGCTGTACATGATGATGGCGTCGGACACCCTGCAATGGACCGGTGAGCTTCAGGCGGTCATCGTCCCTGCCCTGGTCAGCGGTTTCGGTGTCTTCATGATGCGCCAGTACGCCGGCCAAGCCGTGCCGGACGAGCTGATCGAGGCGGCCCGAATCGACGGGTGCGGCACCTTCAGGATGTTCTGGAGCGTGGTCCTGCCGGGCTTGCGCCCCGCGGCCGCAGTCCTCGGCCTGTTGACCTTCATGACCAGTTGGAACGACTTCATCTGGCCCTACACCGTGCTGTTCGGCAGCGACAACCCGACCGTGCAGACCTCGCTGGCCACCCTGTCGAACGGCTTCTACGACGACCTGCCGCAGATCTTCGTCGGCGCCGCGGTCGCCACCGTCCCGCTGCTGATCGTGTTCGTGGTCTTCGGCAAGCAGATCATCGGCGGAATCATGAACGGAGCAGTCAAAGGATGACAGCCACTGTGGAGACCTGCGGCGCCACCAGCCAGGATCAGGTCGCGGCGATTACCTTCCCGGACGGCTTCGTCTGGGGCGCGGGCACCGCTGCCTACCAGATCGAGGGTGCCAGCCGGGAGGACGGGCGCGGCCCCTCCATCTGGGACACCTTCAGTCGGACGCCCGGCAAGGTGTACCAGGGGCACACCGGGGACGTGGCCTGCGACCACTACCACCGGTACCGCGACGACGTGGCCATGATGGCGAACCTCGGTCTTCAGTCGTACCGCTTCTCGGTGTCCTGGCCACGGATCCAGCCGGACGGCACCGGGCCGGTCAACCACCGTGGCCTGGACTTCTACGACCGGCTCGTGGACGAATTGATCGCCCACGACATCGACCCCGTGGTGACGCTGTACCACTGGGACCTGCCGCAGACGTTCGAGGACCGGGGCGGCTGGACCGACCGGGGTACCGCCGAGGCGTTCGCCGACTACGCCGCGATCGTGCACACCCGGCTCGGCGACCGGGTCCACAGCTGGATGACGCTGAACGAGCCCTGGTGCTCCGCGTACCTCGGTTACAGCAGCGGCCGACACGCCCCGGGCCGTGAGGACCCGGCAGCGGCCTTCGCGGCGGTGCATCACCTGAACCTGGCACACGGGCTCGCGGTGACGGCACTGCGCGCCGCGGGAACCCCGACCATCGGCGTCACGCTGAACCCGGCATCCGTGATCCCCTTGGATCCGACGAGCCAGGCCGACCTGGACGCGGCCAGGTTGATCGACGGGCTGCACAACCGGATCTTCCTGGAACCGATGCTGCGCGGTCGCTACCCGAGTGACGTGCTGGAGCACGTGTCCAGGTTCGGCCCGCCAACCTGGCTACGGGACGGCGACGAAGCGCTGATCGGACAGCCGATCGACGTTCTCGGGATCAACTTCTACAGCCCGACGTACGTGGGAGCCCGAGACGGCGCCCCGGGCAATGTCGCGGACTACCCAGGCACCGAAGGCATCGAGCACCGGCCACCGCTCGGCCCGGTGACCGACATGGGCTGGCAGATCGAACCGGCCTCGCTCAGCCTGCTGTTGGAGCGAATCGGCTCGGACTACCCGGGTACTCCGCTGCTGATCACGGAGAACGGTGCCGCGTACCCGCAGGGTCCGGGGCCCGACAACCGGGTCGCCGACGTCGAGCGAGTGGCCTACCTGGAGGGTCATCTTCGAGCCTGTCACGACGCCATCTCCCGCGGGGTGGACCTTCGGGGCTATTTCGTGTGGTCATTGATGGACAATTTCGAGTGGACTGAGGGCTACCTCAAGCGCTTCGGCATCGTGCACGTCGACTACGCAACGCAGATTCGGACACCGAAAAACAGCGCACGGTGGTATCGGGAAGTGATCCGTCGCAATGGCCTGCCAAACGGGGACGAGACGCCGGAGGCAACCCCGTCGTAAGCCCACGCCATCCGCAGCTGAGCAGCACCGAGCAGGCCAGGCCCTGTACACCCGACGACGATATGGATCGTCACGGCGGGGGCGCGTTAGAGGCGGGCGGAGCGTTTGAGGCGACCGCTCTTGAGGCTGCGCCGCAGCCGGAGCTGGACGCCGTACGGAAGCACCCACTCGGCTACCGGTCGCGCCCGCATTGCCCAGCCGTTGATGGCCGGGGGCAGGGTGTTGCGGGTATGCCGGCGGTACTCGAAAAGCTTGTGCTGCGACGCGAAGAACGGGGTTTTCCAGGCGGGCGGTGATGAACGCTGCGGATCCTCAACAAGTTTCAGGGTACGGACAGCGATCTGCTCGGCGGGGGAGCGGCCGTCCGTGGCGAAAGAGTCGGTGGCGAAGAAGTAGTCGTCGATCCAGCTGGCGGTCGGCGTCCCGATCTCGTCCCGCTGCACCTGGTCGAAGGTTCGCAGCAGGCCGGAATCCAGGAAGATGTGGTTGCCGAGCTGCTCGCGGACGTCCAGGTCGGTGATGAACGCGGTGCGCACCCCCGCTCCGACGGCCTCCAGC
>DATINJ010000141.1:0-49672 GCA_035474375.1 Kineosporiaceae bacterium
CTCGCTCGAGCAGGCGATGAAACGGGTCTGGGACAGCGACGAATTGCATGGCAACCAGTTGATGCTCTTCGTCGACGGCATCGACACGATTGCTCCGGCTCGGCGGAAGTCGGTGCTGAAGAAGATCGTGGCAGAAACCCGGGGCCGCTCAATCACTCTCGCCTGCCGCACGCAGACGTGGCCGGACCTTTCCGGACGGGCGCGAGACACCTGGGCCGAACTCACGCTGGCTACCCCGGGCGACGTCGACGTCGCACTCTTCTTGACCGGGCGAGGCCAGCCCAATGGCGTGGAGCTGGTCAGGTGGCTGGTTGACGGCGGCCCGGGTACCGAAGGGCTGCGCCGCAATCCCCGGCTGCTGCACTTGCTGAACGAGGCGTACCGCGATCGGTTGCCCGAGTGGCTGCCGATCCGTCCCGACGATCCCGTTCAGACCCCGAGTGCGGTGATGAACCGCCTGTGGGACGACCTGCTCGATCACGTCGTCTGGCCGAATAATGTTTCACAAGAACGCGTTCGGGGAACTCTGCAGTGGATCGCCCGGGAGGGCCTCTTCAGCAACACTCGATTCGTCTGGTGGCAGGTGCCGCAGGCGGCCCGGACCGATCCGATGCTCGAGTCCGCCTACCGCTGGGTCCAATGGCGTCGGGCGCGATCGGCGCTGGCCTGGGCGCTGACTACCTTCACCGGCGGAGTGCTGATCCTGACCTGGTTGCTGATCGCCGGCGTGGTTCAGGGGTACGACCGGGCGAGTCGCGGCCTGCAGGGCGCCACCGGGCTCAATTGGGACGATGTCCAGAAGTGGAAATGGCAGACGCCGAACCTGTCCGGGCTCACCGATCTGCTGGCCACCAACCCGGTGTATCTCGGGCTGGGCATCGTGCTCCTGGTTTGCCTGATCATCGTGCTGCTGGCCCGTTTCGGCGGGGAATTCGAACACGGTGACGACGGTCAGCCGCAGATCATCCGGCTCGGTCTGCCGCGCTGGCGTGACCTGCGCTCGCTTCCGCAAGGGCTGCATCGGCGGGCGGTCCTGCTGGTGCTGTCGGTGATGGCGGCGGCGCTCGTTCTGCAGCTGGCCGGGTCCAGCCTGGCCGGGCAGTTGTGGGCGGGCAGCGTGTTCGCCGCGCTGTTCGTCCTGGTCCTGGCCTGGCTGCATTGGTGTTCGGGGGCAACCGACGACTTCACCCCGGCCGGCATGTTCGCGAGCGACCGCGCGTCCAGCAAGGCCGTGGCCTGCTCGCTCGGTGTCGTCACCGCCGGCGTCTCCGGTGCCCTGTCCTGGTGGTTCACCGCTGCCGGGCATGTGCCCACGCTCGGTCAGTGCCTCTGGATCGTCGCCTCGACCAGCACTTCGGTGGGGTTGGCCCGGGGGTTCTCGCTCGGCGCGGGGATGGGTGCGCCGCTGTTGCTGCGGTTGCGGCCCGGGTTCGGGATCGGTTACGCAGAGCGGCTGAGATTGCTTGAGCGAGCGCTGCGGCGGTATCCGATCCCCGCCGCGCCGACGGCGGTGATCGAGATCCTCGACCTGGAGCACACCGATGAGGTTGCCGGGCGCCCGGTCCCGGACCCCGGGATGCTCGAGGTGGGCGTGCTGCTGCGCCCGGTCGGCCCGCTGATCCGGTTGCGCGAGTCTGGTCTGGAGGACTACCTGATCCGGGTCGGCCCGGTGCGCAGACCGAGCGGTGGAACGGGGGACGGCCGCCGGTCCGCCGCGGCCACCTCGTTGCCCGGCGTGCTCGCGCTGTCCAGCGCCGCTGCGGTCACCTTGCTGATCTGCACCGGCTCCGCGGCGGTGGTGCTGCCTCGATTGCCGTGCACTCGATGGAGTGGGCTGGGTATCCCCAACCTTGCCAGCGACCGGCCAGTGTCCACGGTGTGGCTGGAAAACGGCCAGTGCGTGGGCTTCGCGGTGCTGCTCGATCACAGCCTGGGCCGGCAGACCCCGACGGACGACGCCTTTACGTCCAGTGGGAGCAGGGGTTCCGGGACGGACGACGCACCGGAACGGGACCGGGCCGCAATCCTTCAGCAGATCGCCCGGGCCAATGCGCAGATCCCGGATCCGGACCGGACCGCCAACCTGCTCTTCCTCGCGCCGCTCACCCGTACCGCAGGCAGCAGCGCGATCAATGCGTTGTGGCAGCTCGACGGTGCGCGGGCCGCGCAGGCGGCGATCAACGCCGATGGCAAGGTCTATGTGCGGCTGATCGTGGCGAACTCAGGGGAGAACTTCACCTCGGGTGCCTCCGTGGTCCAGGCGATCAACCGGGCGTTCCCCGAGCAGCGGGCGGACAGCTGGTCGATCAAAGCGGTGATCGGAGTGGCCCAAAGCCGGACCAGCGCCCGAGAAGCCTTGGCCCGGTTTCCCAAGGTGCAGATCGTCGGCGCCAGCTTGTACGGCACCGACATGCGGCACGGGTTGATCACCGGCCAGCAGCCGGATCTGGGCAGCCGGTTCGTGAGCCTGGCGCCCAGCGATCTGCAGGCCGCCAAGGCAATGCTGGCGCCGAACCTGCTCCAGCGAGCCGGAACGCTGTTGCCCGATCTGGATGCCGCGATCGACCTGCGCAGCCCGTCCACCGAATCACGAAATCCGCTCTCTGGTAGCCAATTACGAATAATCCGGGATCCGGACGACACGTACTTCAGCAATGACTTGTCGAACTGGTTGTTGGATCACAGCGCTCGTGACCGCCTGGAATCGAAATTCCTTGCAGAGCAGCACGTGACAGCTCCACCAACGCCGGTTGATCTGGGCGAGGCGGCCAGTGAACAGCGACTCGCTCAGATCGCCGGCACCCTGTGTGATCCGGCCAATGCCCGGGTGATCTGGCTTTTCGCCGGTCGCGGCAACCAGCTCTCGGCATTGGACAGCCAGATGACCCGAGCCGGAAAGGACGGCTGCGCCCCCGTGATGATCGCCGGGCCAGGCGGGATCAGCGCCGTCTCCGGCAGCGATGCCCGAGGTGCCGAACTCCGTCACATGCGAAACCTGTTCTTCTACTCGCTGGCGGACACGCCGACGTCGAGCAGTCGGCAGGCGAGCTCGGCCGCCCGCGACGCAGCTCGGGCAAGTGACCGGGCTACCGGTTACGCCTCCGTGGTGGAAGGGCTGCGGAGGGTGCTACCGACCGGCAGTCGAGCGTGCCCGTTCCACCCCGACCCCACGGTCGCCGCGATCGGCGTCAATATTTCCGCAGGCTCAGCCGGCGACGGGCACAACACCCTGGGTCCCGGGAACCAGTGCGGCGCCCCGGCCGGATCGGCCACCTACTTCTGCCGTTTCCAGCCCGACCCCGCCGAGACCTGCCTGGCCGCCACCCCGGTCGACGACACCCCGGCGGCCACCGGGTCGACAACGGCACCCTGACTACTCGGCAAATTGCCGAGCGAGGTCGGCGATGATGTCGGGGCCGACGCGGCAGCAGCCGCCGACCATTCGGGCCCCGGCGTCCAACCAGTCGCTGACCGCTGCCGCACCGAACCCGGAGGCGGCGCTGGAACGTCCGTTCCAGGTGCGCGCCTCAGCGTCCCAGCCCTCGCCGCTATTCGGGTACGCGATCACTGGTTTGCCGGAGGCCTTTGCTGCGACCTGAATCGCGGCGCTGAGCCCTTCCGGCTCGGTGCAGTTGACCCCGACCGCGATGATCGCGTCCACGTCAGCGGCGAGGGCGAAGGCCTCCGCCGCGGGTTCGCCCCGGCGGGTCCGGACCACCCCATCGGCTCCGGTGGTCACCGTTAGCGAAAGCCAGGCCGGGTGGGCGAGCTCGGCGAGCTCGAGAATCAGGGCTTCAACCTCGAGCACGGACGGCACGGTCTCGACTGCGAGCACATCGACGCCGGATTCGGCCAGGATCTGCAGCCGCGGCCGATGAAAACGGCGTAACCGCTGGAGATCCACGTCCTCGCCGTAGGCACCGGTGTACTCCGAGCCGTCGGCGAGCAGGGCGCCGTACGGGCCGACCGATCCGGCGATCCAGCCGCCGCCGACAGCCTGCCGAGCTTGCTGAGCCAGCTCCACCGACCGCTTCAGCAGGGTTTCTCCGGTGGCCGGGTCGAAGCCGGCCCGGGCGAATCCCTCGGGGGTCGCCTGGTAGCTGGCCGTGGTGATTACCTCGGCGCCCGCCCGGAGAAAGGCCTCGTGTACCTCCACGACGGCTTCCGGGGCGTCCAGCAGCAACCGGGCCGACCACAGCCGACCCGAGATGTCGTGACCGCGTCGTTCCAGTTCGGTGGACAGGCCGCCGTCCAGGACCAGCGGCCGATCGGCCATTGCGGAGGCGATGGACGGTTGGGGCAAAGTAGTCATCTCTTGGTTCAGTCGCGGATCAGGGCCTTCGGCATTTTGCCGGTGGACTTCACGTAGTACTGGGCAGCCTGCCGAGTGGCTAGCATCCGGGCGACGCCCATCACCGCTCCGGAGAGCGCGGCCCAGGCCAGCGCCTCGCTCCAGCTCGTCTCCGGGTCTTCCGGGACGGTCGGTGGCTTGTCGCCGGTGGCGCCCCGCCAGATCACGGTGAGGGTCTTGTCCGCCGCCTGCGCCGCTGCTACCGCAGACAGCGCGGCCAGCACCTTCCAGAGAATCGCGTTCATCGTCGTACCCCTCACCTGCAGTTCAGCGACACCGTCGAGGTACATCGTTGCGCAGCCCGGTCACAACGGCAGCCCGACCCGAGCGAACGGCCGGTCAGGTCGGCATTCCACCACACTTCCGGGTGGCCTCCAACGAGCGGTCAGAGCAGGCTCAGGACCCAGCGGAACACCGGAATCAGCACGGACACGCTGAACCCGAGGAGGCCGACGATCAACACGATCGCGATCAGTCGGGTCAGCGGGCTGTGTCCGCCGGCATCGGTCCCCCGGAGCATCCGCAGCATCCCGACAGGGTCGCACGTCCGGCTGAGAGTTCGCTGAAGCTGGCCTGTCCGAATCGGACTGCCCTAGTCAACTGCCCTAATCAACCGTGACCGGTGTAACGTCACATCAGCGACAGGGGAGCGCCAGACGGCGCTGAGAGTGCGGGCAACCGCAGACCCTCGAACCTGATCCGGGTTATGCCGGCGAAGGGAGTCGAGCCGTCTCGGCCATGTGCCGGGGGTGCTCGGGCAGCCAGCTCGACACCACGAGCGATGCTGTCCGACGTCCCTTGCCTGTGGTCCCCCTCCTGAGAAGGAGGAGTTCACATGATCGACAACAGCGTTCACGACGGCACCCGAATGGGTGAACTTTGGAGCCCGGCCCGATTGGCCGCAGCTGCCCTCGGCGTCCTGGCCGGGGTGGTGATTTATCTGGTCGGCCTGCCGTCCTCCACCTCGATCTTCGATACCCCGCTGTCCGACCTGACCCTGCCGGTGGCGCTGTTCGTCGGCGGTGTGGTGGTAGCGGTCGTCGCCTCGACCGCCACCGCGGGCCGCTGGCGGATCGTGGACATCGTCGTCGCCAGCGTCCTCGGGGTGGCCGGAGGGCTGGTGTTCTCGGTCTGGAACGCCGCTTCGACACCACTGCGGGACGCCATGGTGCCGCCTGCCTCCGCGATCATCGTCGGGGTCTGGCTGTTCCCGGCCGTACTCGGTGCGCTGATCGTCCGCCGACCGGGCGCCGCGGTCTACACCGAACTGGTCGCCGCCGTGCTCAGCGCGCTGGTCGGCAACGAGTGGGGCTTCGCCACGGTCTGGTACGGCCTGGTCGAGGGTCTGGGCGCCGAAGTGGTCTTCGCGTTGCTGCTGTACCGCCGCTACGGGCTGCCGGCCGCGCTCTTCGCCGGAGCCGGCGCGGGGGTGGCGGTCGGTCTTTTGGACAGCTTGATCTATTACCCGGAGGTGCTCGGCACCGGCGGGCGGCTGGCCTACATCGGCATCGCCGTCGTCTCCGGTGTGATCATTGCCGGGTTGGGTTCCTGGGCCTTGACCAACGCCCTGGCTCGGACCGGGACGCTCGCACCACTGGCGTCCGGCCGCGCTGCCGAGCGGGTCTGACCTTGCCCGACGGGACGTCACCGGGCGTCGTGGTCCAGGCCCGAGGCTGGGGCTGGCGTCACGGCACCCGGAAGGCCTGGGCGGTCCGCGGGCTGGACCTGCGGATCGAGCCCGGCGAGCGGGTGATGCTGCTGGGTCCGAGCGGGGCCGGCAAGTCAACTCTGCTCGCCGGGCTGGCCGGGTTGCTCGACCCGATCGAGTCCGGCGGCGACGAGGACGGCGAACTGCTGCTGGACGGCGTGCCCGCACGCCAGGCCCGGGTGCAGGGAGTGCGGGCCGGGAGAGCGCTGACCGGGCTGCTGCTGCAGGATCCGCAGGCGCAGACCGTGCTCGCCCGATGCGGGGACGACGTCGCCTTCGGGCTGGAGAATCACGCCGTCCCGGCTGATCGGATCTGGCCGCGGGTGGAACAGGCGCTGCAGGAAGTCGGGTTCCCGTACCCGGTTGCGCACCCGACCGCGGCGCTGTCCGGCGGCGAGCGGCAACGCCTGGCGCTGGCCGGAGTCCTGGCGTTGCGTCCCGGTTTGCTGCTGCTCGACGAGCCGACCGCAATGCTCGACCCGGACGGCGCTGCTTTGGTGCGCGAGAGCGTGGCCGCAGTGCTCGCGCTGACCGGTGCTGGGTGCCTGCTGGTGGAGCACCGGATCGCGCCCTGGTTGCCCCTGATCGACCGGGTCGTCGTGCTCGAGCCTGGTGGCGGGGTCCGCGCCGATGGTCCGCCGGAGGTGGTCTTCGCCGAGCAGTCGGCCGCGCTGGCAGCGGCCGGGGTGTGGGTGCCCGGCGTCCGGGTCGGCCGATCCCGATCCGGGACGACGGCAATCGCGACGACGATCGTCGGGCCGCCGCCGGATCAACCGATGGCGGAGAGCGGGCCGCGAACCTGGCAGTCGGGGGAGCGGTTGCTGACCGCAGCGGGGTTGGCCGTCCGCCGTCCGGGGCAGGCCGAGCCCGTCGTCCACGACCTCGATCTGACCGTGACCGCAGGCCGAGCGTTGTGCGTGGTCGGACCGAACGGAGCGGGCAAGTCGACCCTGGCGTTGACGATGGCGGGGCTGGTCGGCCCGGCCGCCGGAACGCTGGTCGCCGGCCCGGAACTGGACGCCGGCGCCGGTCCGCACCCGATCCGTTGGCGGGCCGGTGAGCTGCTCAGCCGGATCGGCACCGTGTTTCAGGAGCCGCAGCTGCAGTTCGTCGCCCCGACCGTCGCGGCTGAGCTGGCGGTCGGCCCGGCGCGGGTGCGCGGGCCACATCGCCGGGATCCGCAGCAGGTGGCAGCTCGCACCGACGAATTGCTGACCCGATTACGGCTGTCCCACCTGGCTCGGGCCAACCCGTTCACCCTCTCGGGCGGCGAGCAGCGTCGGCTCTCGGTGGCGACCGTGCTGGCCACCGCCCCGAGGGTGCTCGTGCTCGATGAGCCGACGTTCGGTCAGGACGCGCGGACCTGGGCGGAGCTGACGGCGCTGCTCACGGAACTGCTCGCCGAAGGCGCAGCGATGCTGGTCGCCACCCACGACCAGGAGTTGGTCGACGAGCTCGGTCACCCCGACCTAGGCGAGGTGTTGACACTGTGACCACACTGATCGGGCCACTCGGCGTCCGGGAGAGCAGCACGTTAGCGCCGATTGCCAGGGCTAATCCGGTGGCGAAGATGGCCGTCGCGATGGTGATTCCGATCGCGCTGATTCTCACCGTGGATCCGGTGACGGCGGGCACCGCGCTGCTGCTGGAGGTGCTGGCCCTGCCGTGGTGCGGGGTCGGTCCGCGCCGCCTGCTGGGCAGCGGTTGGATTGTCCTGCTCAGCGCAATCCCGGCCGGGTTGCTCACCCTGCTCTTCGCGGCGGACAGCGGCCGTCAGTTCATCGCGCTGGGCCCGGTCACGATCACTGCCGGATCGCTCACCGCGGCGGCCGCGATCACCCTGCGGATCCTGGCCATCGGGTTGCCGGGCGTCGTCCTGATCGTCACCACCGACCCGACCGATCTGGCCGATGCGCTCGCCCAGGTCCTTCGCCTGCCGCACCGGTTCGTGCTGTCGGCGCTGGCCGCATTGCGGTTGTTCGGGGTGCTGGCCCAGGAATGGCAGGCGTTGACGATGGCCCGGCGAGCCCGGGGCTTCGACACCGGGTTCGGTCGAGCCGAGGGGTTCGGTCTGGGCGCCGTCCGACGGATCGGCAGCCAGGTGTTCGCGCTGCTGGTGCTGGCGATCCGGCGAGCCACGGTGCTGGCGGTGACGATGGAGGCCCGCGGATTCGGTGTCGATCGGCGGCGAACCTGGGCCAGACCGAGCCGGTTCGGTGCAGGCGACCTGGCGCTCGCGCTCGGCGGCCTGCTGATCGCCGTGCTGGCAACCGTCGCCGGTGTCGTCACCGGTTCCTGGAACCTGGTCCTCGCCTGAAGCAGATCCACCGGCGATCATGCAGGTGTGCGCCCAGGCCCGGGTTAACCCTGCATGATCGCCGGGGAGTGCAGCGAGACTATCCAGCGCGGGCGGTGGTTTTCCTCAGCTCTCGCTCAAGCGAAGGCAAAGCTCAGGCCGAGGCAGCCGGTCGGGTGCCGGTCCCGGTGCCGGTGCCGCTGCGGGAGCCGGTACCGCCGCCGGTGCCGGTCAGCCGCCGGAACCGGCGACCCCAGCCGCGGGTCGCCCGAGGGCGATGCCGCAGCCGTTCCCGCTCGGTTGCCCGGTTCTCCGCTGCTCCCATCACCACTTGCACCTTGGCCCCACCGAGCCGGGAGCGACCGAGTTCCAGTCGGCCACCGGAGGCGATGGCGGCGCGCCGGACGATGTCCAGTCCCAACCCGCTGGAACCGGCGCTGCTGTGCCCACGGGCGACGACATCGGCTCCCGGCAGCCCCGGTCCGCCGTCCTGGACGGCGAGCGCGACCTCTCGGTTGGCTCCGGCGTTCACCGTGACCTCGAGCGGCACACCCTCCTCGGTGTGGGCGAAGACGTTGTCGATCAGCACGTCGATCACGTCGGTCAGGTCGACGGCGTCGATCCGGGCCCAGGTCGGCCGCATCGGCAACCAGGTCCGCAACGAGCGACCCTGCTCCTCGGCCAGCGCCGACCAGAAAGCCACTCGCTCGCCGACGACTGCGGCAACATCGCAACGCGCGGTGACGTTCGCCCGAACCGGTCGACGGGCATCCCGGACGACGGCGTCGACGGTCCGCTCCAGGTGCGCCACGTGCTGGTCCAGGCGCTCCGCCAATTCCGGGTCGGCGATCGACTCGGTGTCCAGGCGCAGCGCGGTGACCGGGGTCCGGAGCCGGTGTGACAGGTCCGCCACGGTCTCCCGCTCGGAGATCAGCAACTGCTCGATCCGGGCCGCAAGCCGGTTCAGCGCCCTGGCCATCGCGACCACCTCGGGGGGCCCGCGCTCGGCGGTTCGAGTCTCCAACCGACCCTCGTGCAGCGAGTCCGCTGTTGCCGCGAGGTCCTTGATCGGGGCGCTGACCCGGCGGGCCAAGGTGTCCGCGGCGCCTACCGACAGCCCCAGCAGCAGCAGTCCCAGGCCGGCCAGGATCCAGGTTGCCCGGTTCACTCCGTGGTGCAGCTCGGCGCCGGAGATCGCGGTCCGGACTACGGTCGTGCCGCCGTTCTGGTCCAAGGCCGGCGCGTAGACCACCGCCTGGCCATTGGCCCGAATGGTGAACGCGAGGCCCTTCTGGGCCTTGCGCAGCTCCGGGTCTTCAACGACGGTGCCGATCACCGTGCCGTCCGGCATGAAGACGGAGACCGTCCCGAGCTGGTCGGTGGTGCCGGCCAGCTTGGTCCGGGCCGCTTCGGTGCCGGAACCGGCGGCCAGCGCCGCCAGGTTCTGGGCATCGTTGGTGACCGTGGAGATCGTGCGTTCTTCCGCCAGCGAGCGCAGCAACAGGGTCAGCGGAACCAGGAAGGCGAGCACGACCGCTGACGTGGTCGCCGCGACAAGCAGGGTGAGTCGCCAACGCATCGGGGTTAGTGATCCGCGCCGGGTGCGACCAAGCGGATCCCGACGCCGCGGGTGCTGTGCAGGTAGCGCGGCTCGGCGGCGGACTCACCGAGCTTGCGGCGCAGCCAGGACAGGTGGACGTCGATCGTCCGGTCGCCACCGCCGTAGGGCTGCTGCCAGACCTCGGCCAGCAGTTCGCGCTTGCTGACCACCTCACCGGCTCGCTGCGCCAGTGCGAGCAAGAGGTCGAACTCCTTGCGGGACAGCTCCAGCGGCTCGCCCTCCAGGGTTGCCACCCGAGTCCGGGCATCGAGTGCCAGGCCGCCGACGGTGAGCGGACCCTCAGCCTTCTGCGGGCCGCCCCGGCGCAAAACGGCGCGTATCCGGGCGTCCAGGTGATCGGCACCGAACGGTTTGGTGACGAAGTCGTCGGCTCCGGCGTCCAGCGCACGGACCGCATCGGTGTCCTCCTCACGGGCGGTGACAACGATCACCGGCACGTCGCTCACCGCTCGGAGCATGTTGAGAACTTGGATGCCGTCGACGTCTGGTAGCCCGAGATCGAGCAAAACTACGTCAGGTCGATCGTCGATCACGGATTGCAGTCCTGGTAGACCACCAGGTTGCCACTGCACCGCATGACCTCGATCGGTCAGGGCACGCGAGAGGGCCGCACGGATTCCCGCGTCGTCCTCGATGATCAGGATGACCGCCACGTGCCGACGCTACCGTCTGTAGGCGCGACTCGGAGATTCTGATTGTCCTGATCTCCACCCGGATGGCCGAGTGACTACTCTGCGCATACCTGTTATTACTCTGCGTGCACGAATTTGTGCCGCTTCGCTGATGCTGTCCGGTGCCATCGCGGCGCTCGGTCGAATTGCCTGAATCGCTATCGACATCGCAGGTCAGCCGGTCTTCGTCGATCCGATGACGCGGTCGTCGGCCGCTGACTCGGCGACCGGTAACGGGTTTGGCGAAGGAATCGCCGTCCTTCCGGTGACCGCAGGGCGATTCGAAAATCAACTTCAATCTCACTAGAGAAGTCGACCCGATTGCGTCCTTCGCGGCGGTCGAAAGGCCTGGTTCGGGCCGGAGCGGGGTCGCCGGGGTAGTTGGCCGGTTCGCTGTGCGCGAAAGGAATACTCTCCGCGAGCACAAGGTTGAGTCGACTGGGCTCAAGTTAGATCAGTCCCGAGTTGACAGCTTGAGGCTTGGACAGCAACCTGAGTCCGGGGCACTCAGCTTTCTGTTGGCACCGGCAATTACTTTCGGAAGGAACGACACCATGGCAAGAGCGGTCGGCATCGACCTGGGGACGACGAACTCGGTTGTCTCCGTCCTGGAGGGCGGCGAGCCCACCGTCATCGCGAACGCCGAGGGAGGCCGAACCACGCCGTCCGTCGTCGCGTTCGCCAAGTCCGGCGAGGCACTGGTCGGCGAGGTCGCCAAGCGCCAGGCCGTGACCAACGTCGAGCGGACGATCCGCTCCGTGAAGCGTCACGTCGGCACCGATTGGTCGGTCGAGATCGACGACAAGAAGTACACCGCGCAGGAGATCTCGGCGCGGGTTCTGCAGAAGCTGAAGCGGGACGCCGAGGAGTACCTGGGCGAGCCGGTCACCGACGCGGTGATCACGGTTCCGGCGTACTTCAACGACGCGCAGCGGCAGGCCACCAAGGAGGCCGGTGAGATCGCGGGCATGAACGTGCTCCGGATCATCAACGAGCCGACCGCCGCCGCGCTCGCCTACGGCCTGGACAAGGGCAAGGAGAACGAGCGCATCCTGGTCTTCGACCTCGGTGGCGGCACGTTCGACGTCTCCCTGCTGGAGGTCGACATCGAGGAGGGTGGCCGCTCGGTCATCCAGGTCGTTGCCACCCACGGTGACAACCTGCTCGGTGGTGACGACTGGGACCAGCGGATCATGGACCACCTGGTCAACACGGTGAAGAGCTCGACCGGCGTCGACCTGTCCAAGGACAAGATCGCGATGCAGCGGCTGCGCGAGGCGTCGGAGCAGGCCAAGAAGGAGCTCTCCAGCGCCACCGCGACCAGCATCTCCTTGCAGTACCTGTCGATGACCGAGAACGGCCCGGTTCACCTGGACGAGAAGCTCACCCGGGCGCAGTTCCAGCAGATGACCTCGGACCTGCTCGACCGCACCAAGGCGCCGTTCCTTTCGGTGATCAAGGACGCCGACATCAACGTCTCCGAGATCGACCACATCGTGCTGGTCGGGGGATCCACCCGGATGCCCGCCGTCACCGAGCTGGTCCGCGAGCTCACCGGTGGCAAGGAGCCGAACAAGGGCGTCAACCCGGACGAGGTGGTCGCCGTCGGCGCTGCCCTGCAGGCCGGCGTGATCAAGGGTGACCGCAAGGACATCCTGCTGCTCGACGTCACCCCGCTGAGCCTCGGGATCGAGACCAAGGGCGGCATCCTGACCAAGCTCATCCACCGCAACACGGCGATCCCGACCAAGGCGTCCGAGGTCTTCACCACGGCCGACGACAACCAGCCGCAGGTGCTGATCCAGGTCTTCCAGGGCGAGCGCGAGCTGGCTCGGGACAACAAGCCGCTGGGTAACTTCGAGCTGACCGGCATCGCGCCCGCTCCTCGTGGCGTCCCGCAGATCGAGGTCACCTTCGACATCGACGCCGACGGCATCGTGCACGTGTCCGCCAAGGACAGGGGCACCGGCAAGGAGCAGTCGATGCGGATCTCTGGCGGCAGCGCGCTCGCTAAGGAAGAGATCGAGCGGATGATCAAGGAGGCCGAGGAGCACGCCGACGAGGACCGTAAGCGTCGCGAAGAGGCCGAGGTTCGCAACACCGCCGAGCAGCTCGTCTACTCCACCGAGAAGTTCCTTCGGGACAGTGACGACAAGCTGCCCGAGGAGGGCAAGGCCGAGGTCAACACCGCCATCGCCGAGCTGAAGAAGGCGCTTGAGGGCACCGACATCGGTGAGGTCAAGGCCAAGCAGGAGGCGCTGTCCACGGCCAGCCAGAAGCTTGGTGCGGCGCTGTACTCGCAGCAGCCGGAAGCCGGTGACCAGAGTGCCCCGACCGCCGGCGCGGACAGTAGCTCCGCAACCAAGGACGCGGACGACGACGTGGTTGACGCCGAGATCGTCGACGAGGACAAGTGATGAGTGATCCACTCTCGGAGCCGCAAGGTTCCGGCCCCGCAGGCCCGGTCATTCGTGACCGGCGCCGGCTGGATCCGGAAACCGGGCAGTTGCGGGACGCGTACGGCTCGACGGAACCGCCCACCCCGGCGGAACCGTCGACCGACCAGTCCGGCGATCAGCCGGCCGACCAGCCGGACAAGTCCGCACGAACGGGCCAGTCCCGGCATGCGGCCGAGCCGATCGAGCCCGAGCAGATAATCGACCCGGTCGGTCCCGACGGCCAGGTCGAGACCGGGACGGCGGACGTCTCGCTGGACGGCATCCTGGCCGACCTCGACAAGGCCCAGTCCGCCGCCGCTGAACGGCTTTCGGACCTGCAGCGGCTCCAGGCGGAGTTCGTGAACTACCGCCGTCGAGTCGACCGGGACCGGGACGTCGCTCGCGACAAGGCCGTGGCCGGCGTCCTGGAGGCACTGCTTCCGGTACTGGACGACGTGTATCTGGCTCGCCAGCACGGCGACCTCGACGGCGGCCCGTTCGCGGCCATCGCCGACAAGCTGGACGGCGTTCTGCAGCGGTTCGGCCTGTCTCGGTACGGCGAGCAGGGTGAGGAGTTCGATCCCAGCGTGCATGAAGCACTGATGCACACCGAGGCCGAACTACCCGAGGGCACCAAGACGACCACCGTCGTCCAGGTGCTCCAGCCCGGCTACCGCACCGGGGACCGAGTCCTGCGGGCAGCCAGGGTGGCCGTAGCAGACCCCCACTGATCGGCGTCTGAAAACCGACCCCGATCCTCCTCAAGGAGACCGCATGGCGGGCCAGGACTGGTTCGAGAAGGACTTCTACGCGGTCCTCGGCTTAGCGCCCAGCGCGACAGCCGCGGACGTGAAGAAGGCGTACCGCAAACTCGCGCGCGCGCATCATCCCGATGCCAATCGGGGTGATGCCGCCGCGGAGCGGCGGTTCAAGGAGATCGGCGAGGCCTACGCGGTGCTCTCCGATCCCGAGCAGCGTCAGCAGTACGACGCCATCCGGTCGATGGCTCGCGGCGGCGCCCGCTTCACTGCGGGTGGCGGCGGGCCGTCGGCCGGCCAGGGTGCCGGTTTCGAGGACCTGCTCGGAAACCTCTTCGGCGCCGGTGCCACCGGCGCGGCCGGGCCCGGTGGCCGGGTTCGGTACACCAATGCCCCGGGCGGCCGGTCCGGGCCGGAAGCGCCGATCTTCGAAGACATGCTGAACGGGTTGTTCACCGGTCAGCAAGGCGCCGGACCCGGACCCGGTCCCGGGATGGGCTTCCGGGCCTCTCGCGGCCCGGCGAAGGGTGCCGACCTGAGCGCCCAGACCAGGCTCACCTTTCGCCAGGCGATGGAGGGTGCGTTGCTCAGCCTCCGGGTCGATGACCCGGAGGCCGGCGCCCGAACCATCACCGCGCGGATCCCGGCCGGGGTTCGGGAGGGCCAGAAGGTGCGGCTGCGCGGCAAGGGCCGGCCATCGCTCACCGGAGGTGAACCAGGTGACCTCGTGGTTCAGGTGACGGTAGAACCGCACCCGATCTTCACCATCGACGGCACCGACATCCGGCTGACCGTACCGATTACCTTCCCGGAGGCGGTTCTCGGCACCGAGATCGAGGTTCCGACGCCGGACGGCGGTCGGGTCCGGCTCAAGGTCCCGCCCGGCACTCCGTCCGGCCGAACCCTGCGGGCTCGTGGCCGTGGCGTGGTCACCACCAAGAAGACCGGTGATCTGCTGGTCACCCTGCAGGTCGCGGTGCCACAACGAGTGGACGGCAAGGCCAAGGAGGCGCTTCAGGCGTTCGCCGAGGCAACCGTCGGGGAGTCCCCGAGGGCCGACTTGTTCGCGCACGTCGGTGACGACCCGCCGCAGTAACCGGATCTGGTGATGGACGAGTACAGCGGTGAGTTCAATGTCGACCCTGAGGCGCCGATCTTCGTGATCTCGGTCGCCGCGCAGCTGGCCGGGATGCACCCGCAGACGCTGCGGCAGTACGACCGACTCGGGCTGGTCAGCCCTGGCCGGGCGGCCGGTCGCGGGCGCCGGTATTCGGCGCGGGACGTCGCCTCGCTCCGCGAGGTGCAGCGGTTGTCCCAGGAAGAGGGCGTGAATCTGGCCGGGATCAAACGAATCCTGGAGCTGGAGTACGAAGTGCGCAGCCTGCGCGACCAGGCCTCGCGGCTGCTCACCGAACTGGAGCAGCTGCGGGCCCGGTTGCGGTCCGGTAGCCGGGTGTTCGCGGCCGATCCCGGCGGCGACATCGTCGCCGTCCCACCGGGGCATCGCCCGCAACGACCGGCCACCTCGACCGCCTTGGTGGTGTGGCGGCCGCGCCGCTGAGAACGCCGCCTTACTACCGGGTGACGGCGACGTTCTTGGCCGTTCCGAGCTGGTCGAGGTCAACCGTGGCGGTGCTCAGGTTCGCCGGCAGGGCCGCCGCGTAGAAGGCGAAGTGCAAGGGCTGCCCGGCCAGCAGCCGGTGCGTGTAAGTGCCCATCACCCGGTAACTGTCGTCCTGGTCGTAAGCCGCCAGGTAGACGCGCTTGGTCGCCGGATCGACGATGGTGAAGGCGCTGATGTCTTGATCCGCCTTGGAGCGGGCGCTGAAGGCGTCGATCAACAGGGTGTCCTGCTCCGCGGTGAGATCAAGGCTGACCAGGCTCAGCGTGCCGGTTTGGACGATCGGGTGCACCGTGGCCGACATCTTCGCCGGTGCCACCCCGCTGCCCTCCACGGTCACCGAAGGCAAGGTGATCGCGGGTGCGGGCGAAGCAGTGGAGTCGGGGCTCGCCGGGACGGCAGGGGCGCTGGGCGCCGCCGTGGCCGCGATCGGCTTCGGCGTGTAGGTGATTTCGACCCGGCGGTTCAGCGCTCGTCCCCGAGGATTGTCGCTGCCCTTCGCGGTGCTGTTCGGGGCGACCGGGTCGCTCTCGCCGCGGCCGGTCACGTTCAGCGTGATCGACCCTAGGCCGCCGGTTCGCAGGGCCTTGGCGGTGGCATCGGCACGCCGCTGGGAGAGCGTCTGGTTGTAGGTCGGGTCGCCCAAGCTGTCGGTGTAGCCGGTCACCGAGACCGGTTTCGCCGGGTCGGCTTTACTGATCAGGATCGATCGTGCCTGCTTGATCAGGGCGTTGGCGTTGAGTTTCGCCGAGTCGAAGGCGAACAGCAGGTCGGCGTTGAGAGTGACGATGCCCTGCGTGCGGTTGCCGCCCTCGTTGACCGTGCCGCCGACCACCTTGGCGACCAGGTTGTGCTTGTCCACGAAAGCGTCCGAACCCGGTACCGGAGTGGTCCAGGTGATCAGCGGGCCGTTGTTGTCGCCGCCAGCCGAGGCCTGCACGCTGACGGTGGGGCGCGCGGTGGTGGCCGACGGGCCGACCGATGAAGCCGTTGGCGGGTTGCCGGCAGGCGCACCCAGCACCAGGTTTGGTGCCGGCTGACCGCCGTCCACAATCGGGATCGCCGGAGCGATCCCGGCGAGCTGAAGGTCTACCCCCATCGAGGTGACGCTCGTCCCCGGGTCGGGGTAGAAGCCGCCGAGTCGCCAGGTTGTGCCGACCGGATGCACCGAAAGATTGATGTCACTGCTGTAAGGCTTTCCCGAGCTGGAGCCGGCTCGGAGCGGCCCGTAGCGGACTCGGTTGATCGGGTCGACCAGCGAGACGTCACGCAGGTCGCCCTGCCCCTGGCATCGGCAGACGTAGTTGAGCCCAGTGAGCTTCGCACCGGGCGTGCCCTGGGCGACGATGTCAACGGTGAGTAACAGGTGCCCGGCATACCGCTGCAACGGGTAGACCTTGACCAGGGCGGAGCGGGTCTGGTCCGGAAGGGTGTCGAAGTTGCCGAGCTGTTGCCAGGCCGGAGTCATCGCCGTGACCGGGCCGACTCCGCCGGATGGTGAGCTGCTCGAAGCCGGTTTCGGGCTAGGTGCCCCGGCGGGCTCGGGACCGTCGGAGCACGAACTCAAACCGAGGATCGCCGCCAGGGTCAGAACGCTCAGGCGTGAGACCCGGCCCGGTCCAGCTCGTCCACTCACCTGTTACCTCCCCGACCGCCCTTTCCGGCGTAGCTCAAGCCGGATCGATTCCGGTGTCCCACGGTCCGTTGCTGTAACGAACCTGCTGGATTGTCCCATTTCACCCGGTCCTTGTCAGATGAAGCGTTGGCGGCGCAGCAACGTTGCGATCGGGTGACGGCGGTTCTCGCGCTTTCGTCGCTGCGTGACGAATCGATCACAAGCCGACGTCCCAAGGGTGAAGACTCGCCGGTTTTGGTGACGATGAGTAATATTGTTCTGCGAACTTGTCGATAACACCCGGTGACTGCTTGACCCGAATGGCCCTACCTGAGAACGTTCACACCAGGACGCAACGGGGCCTCGGCTACGGAACGTACTCACCAAGTTTTCGCCCTCGATTCATCGATGGCGACACAACGTAAGATGCAAGGCCTGCGGACCCGTTCATTCGGGTGTGGGGGGAGCTGCGAACCAGCCGGGGGAACTGGCTGGGCAGCCCCAAACGCGGGGCCCGGGTGGTGTGAGCGAACGCGCTGCCCGGGCTCCGTCATCAACTTCGGTCGACTTCCCGTCGACTCAAACAAACGCCAGGTCAGCCGGGCGCTCGCCCTGGCCGCGAGGTGCGTGGGGCTGCTGGGGCTGAGAAGGTTCGAGCATGCGCCGCTTCTTCATCCTGATCGTCATCCTTGTCCTGCTTGCGGTCGCCGCCGATCGAGCGGCCTGGTGGTTCGCTGAGCGGTCGATCGCTCAGGAGATCCAGAACACTCAGAACCTCTCGGCGCGCCCGGATGTCACGGTGGGTGGCTTCCCGTTCCTCACCCAGGCACTGCGGGGCCGGTACAAGGAGATTGACGCAGACCTTCGCGATCCGGACGTCGAGGGTGGGCTGAAGATCGATACCTTGAAGATCACGTTGCGCGGGGTGCGGGTCGCGACCGGCGACCTGATCAACCGTCGAGTCGACGAGGTACCGGTCGATTCCGCCAGCGCGGTCGCCACCATCAGCTTTGCCGCCCTGAACGCCGCAGCGAAGGAGAACCTGCCGGACACCAAGTCAACGGTGGTATTCAGCCAGGGCACCGGAAATGCCTTGGCGGTCAAGGGTAGCTATCGCAGTTCGGTGGTGAACGCGCAACTCAATCTGCAGGCGCGGTTGGTGGCGAAGGACGGCGATCTCGTCGTCGAGCTGGCACCGGGCACGCTGGACGAAGTGCCGTCGCTGGTGCGGCCACAGGTGCAGTCGCTGGTGGCGAGGGCCTCCAGATTGCCGGCTCTGCCACTCGGGTTCCAGGCCAAGGACGTGAGCGTCAATTCGACCGGGGTCACGGTTCGCGCCACGGCGTCCGCGCTGAATCTGCGCGCCTCGGATCTCAACCCATGATCCGCAAGATCGCCAGCCGCGCCCGCGAATGTGACCTTTATCGGCTCAAAAGCGGGCACACCTGGCGATCTTGGCGGGGGAGTCGGTAGTAGGTCAGCGGGACTGCAGGGCGTCCAGTGCGACGGCCATCGCGGCGGCAACTCGGCCGTCGATCTCGGCGCCGGGCACCTCGACGTTGTACCGGTCGCGCAGCGAGCGCTTGCGAATCGAGCTCATCAGCACCCGGCCGCTGGGGTCGGTGAAGTCGAAATGGAAGAGGAACGGCGAGGGCAGGTCGCTGACGATCGGCAGCAACTCCCAGGCCCGGCGAGCGAGCGCAACATTCTTGTTCCGCTCCTGGCCAAATAGTTCCAGCCCGTTGTTGGTGCCCAGATGCCAGCTCGAACGCAGCAGCGACTTGCCAAAGTCCTTGCGGAACCAGCCAATCGGGTTTCCGGCCGCATCTCTCACGTCGTAGGTGGCGCCGAGATCCATGCGCTGCCGGGCCTTGAAGCTGAACACCGGCTGGGTCCGCTTCTCGTCGGCGTAGAAGGTGACCTCTTCCTTGAAGGCCATCCGCTTCTGCTGCGCAACCGCGATCAGATCACCGGGACTGCCATCCGGCAGGGCCGTTCGGATCTCGTAGCGGTTCACCATCAGCGTGAGCTTCTGGGTCACGGTGAATCGTTCGATCTTCGCCAGATCTGCCATATCTGTGCTTGCTCCTCTGCGTGCGAATGTCTCTCGCTGAGTGATCCTGCCAGCCCACGGTCCGAGACCCACATCGAGTTGGTGGCTCGAGCCGGCAGAGTGCGCGTCTCGCTGGCGGGACGGCGTCCACCAAATTAAGTTGAGTGGAACAGACTCAACTCTACCCGTGTTGGTTCTGACAGTTACCCCACTCTCGGAGGACACTGAGAACCATGGATCTGAAGCTCACCACCCGCAGCCAGGAGGCGATGGCGTCGGCCATCCAACGTGCCGCCACGGACGGGGCTCCCCAGGTAGAGCCGGCGCACCTGCTGGCCGCCCTGCTGGCGCAAGGTGATGGCGTGGCACCGGCCCTGCTGCGGGCGGTCGGAGTCGACGTCGGGGCGCTGCGGCGTTCCACCGAGGGCGCGCTGGCCGCCCTCCCCAAGGCCAGCGGTCAATCGGTCAGCTCGCCGAACCTTGGCCGGGCGACCTTCCAGGCGATGTCCGCTGCCGGAGACGCGGCCCGCGAACTGGAAGACGAGTACGTCTCCACCGAGCACCTGCTGATCGGCCTGGCCGGCTCCGGCGAGTCCGGCGGCCCGGTCTCGGCGGCTCTGGCTGCGGCCGGTGCCACCCGGTCCGCGCTCCTGGCGGCGCTGCCCAGCGTCCGCGGCAACGCCAAGGTCACCAGCCCAGACCCGGAGGGCACCTTCAAGTCGCTGGAGAAGTACGGCATCGACCTGACCGCGCAGGCCCGCGAGGGCAAGCTCGACCCGGTGATCGGTCGAGACGCCGAGATCCGCCGCGTGGTCCAGGTCCTCAGCCGGCGGACCAAGAACAATCCGGTGCTGATCGGTGAGCCCGGGGTCGGCAAGACCGCGGTGGTCGAAGGGCTCGCGCAGCGGATCATCGCCGGCGACGTTCCGGAATCGCTTCGCGGCAAGCGCCTGATCACGCTGGATCTGGCGGCGATGGTCGCCGGAGCGAAGTACCGCGGCGAGTTCGAGGAGCGGCTGAAGGCCGTCCTCGAAGAGATCAAGTCGAACGAGGGTGAGGTCATCACCTTCATCGACGAGTTACACACCGTGGTCGGCGCCGGGGCCACCGGCGAGGGCGCGATGGACGCCGGAAACATGCTGAAGCCGATGCTGGCCAGGGGTGAGCTGAGGCTGGTCGGCGCCACCACCCTGGACGAGTTTCGCCGGCACATCGAGAAGGACGCCGCGCTGGAGCGCCGGTTCCAGCAGGTCTACGTGGGTGAGCCCAGCGTCGAGGACACGATCGGCATCCTGCGCGGGTTGAAGGAGCGCTACGAGGCGCACCACAAGGTGGCGATCACGGACGCCGCGCTGGTTGCGGCGGCGAGCCTGTCGCACCGCTACATCCCCGGCCGGCAGTTGCCGGACAAGGCGATCGACCTGATCGACGAGGCGGCGAGTCGGCTTCGGATGGAGATCGACTCCTCCCCAGAGGAGATCGACGCCCTGCGTCGCCAGGTGGACCGGCTGAAGATGGAAGAGATGGCGCTTGCCCGCGAGGACGACGTCGCCAGCCGGGCCCGGTTGGAGAAGCTCCGGGCCGATCTGGCCGACCGCTCGGAGCAGCTGGCCGCGCTGACCGCCCGCTGGGAGTTGGAGAAGGCCGGCCTGAACCGGGTCGGTGCGCTGATGGAGCGAATCGACTCGCTCCGTGGCCAGGCCGAGCGCTTGCAGCGCGAGGGTGACCTGGCCGGTGCCTCACGGTTGCTGTACGGCGAGATCCCGACCATCGAGAAGGAGCTCGAACAGGCGCAGGCGGCCGAGGCCGATACCGGACCGATCTCGATGAGCAAGGACGGCGCGAAGCGGGACGCCGCTGTGGAACCCGCGCCGATGGTGAAAGATGAAGTCGGACCGGACGACATCGCCGACGTGATCGCCGCTTGGACCGGCATTCCGGCCGGCCGGTTGCTGGAGGGCGAGAGCGCGAAGCTGCTGCGGATGGAATCGGTGATCGGCGGTCGTCTGATCGGTCAGAAGTCCGCTGTCCGAGCCGTGTCGGACGCCGTCCGTCGAGCCCGAGCCGGAATCAGTGACCCGGACCGGCCCACCGGATCGTTCCTCTTCCTCGGCCCTACCGGGGTGGGCAAGACCGAGCTGGCCAAGGCGCTGGCCGACTTCCTGTTCGATGACGAGCGGGCGATGGTCCGGATCGACATGAGCGAGTACGCCGAGAAGCACAGCGAAGCACGCCTGATCGGGGCGCCGCCCGGCTATGTCGGGTACGAGGCCGGTGGTCAGCTGACCGAGGCCGTCCGTCGTCGGCCGTACAGCGTGGTCTTGTTCGACGAGGTGGAGAAGGCGCACCCCGACGTCTTCGACGTGTTGCTCCAGGTGCTCGACGATGGTCGGCTCACGGACGGGCAGGGCCGAACGGTCGATTTCCGTTCCACGATCCTGGTGTTGACCTCTAACCTCGGCTCGCACTTCCTGGTCGACCCGACGCTGAGCCAGGAAGCCAAGCACGATGCGGTGATGAGCATGGTGCGGTCGGCGTTCAAGCCGGAGTTCCTGAACCGACTTGACGACGTCGTGGTGTTCGATCCACTCGGGATGGAAGATCTGTCCCGGATCGTCGAGCTGCAGATCGGGCTGCTGGCGCGGCGTCTGGCCGACCGCAGGTTGACGCTCGCGGTCACCCCGGCCGCCCGGGAATGGTTGGCGCTCAGCGGATATGACCCGGCCTACGGGGCGCGTCCGTTGCGTCGGCTGGTGCAGCGGGAGATCGGTGACCGGCTGGCCAAGGCCCTGCTGGCCGGTGAGATCCGGGACGGCGACGGCGTGCTGGTCGATGCCGCCGCCGGGTTCGGCGAAACCGGTTTCGGGGACGTCGCTTTCGGTGCGGGCTCGGATGGGATTTCGTCCGGGCTGATTGTGCGCCGGTTGGAACCCGGTGAGGTGGTCGACAGCGTCGTGGCAGAGGGTTCGGCTAGCGGGTCTGACGGATCTGATGGATCCGGCGGCGCAGGCGGCGGTTCCGACCTGTCATCTCTTCCCGGCTGGTAATTCCCGGCTCGGAGCCGCGAAGCCCGTGGACGACGGCCCGGCCTCAAGGCCTGTCCGGAAGATAGGCGCATCTTCACGCCTCATGGCGTCCCAAGGGCCAGATTGACTGCGGTGATCATGCACGGTTGCCCGCTTTGAGGTGGGCAACCGTGCATGATCACGGGCCTGAGGTGGGCAACCGTGCATGATCACGGAATGGGGTCGGGGCCATTTTCGAATGATCGCGGCAAGGACGGGCCGGAGTCAGGCGTTGGCGGTTTTCGTTGACCAGAGCACCTTTTGGTCGGAAAGCCTGACCAGCACAAGATTTCCGCTGTCTCGCAGGGTGAGCCGGGCGGCGCCTTGGTCACTGGTGCCGGTCTTCCACACGCTGACGCCGTCGGAGCGGTAGTAGACCAGATTGCCGTCGGGCCGCAGGGTCAGCCAGTCGCCGTCCCGGGCGCCGGAGTGCCAGATCCGAGTTCCATTTTTGGCCAGCACAAGATCGCCGTTGCTCCGCACGGCGAGCGTGAAAGTGCCATTGGCAGAATGCAGCTGGGATCCGGACCGGTACAGAGCCTTGCCGATGCTGAGGGTGGCGACGGCATCGGTGGCCTGGGTCGGCGCGAGCTTCTGCGCCGGGCCACTGGTCCACTCCACCGCGGAGGTGGCATCGTTCACCAGCGACAGGTTGCCTCGATCCTGCACCCGCAACGTGCTGGCACCGACTCCCGAGGTGTGGCTGGACCAGATCCATTGGCCGTAGGCATCGTACGAGACGAAGTTGCCGCTCGCGTTCACCGTGGTCCACGCTGCGGCCCGATTGTTTGTCCAAAGTTGCCGGCCGCCAGGCTTGGTCAGCACCAGCTTCCCGTCGCTCTTCCGTTGCGACAGGCAGTACAGGGTATTCGGGCTGCAGATCTTCGACCCACGCAGCAGGGCGGTGCCCGAGGTGATCGCCCCGGCCGTCGTGGTGGCCGGTGGCGGAGTGACCTTTGGTAGCGAAAACAGCAGCCGTCGTGGCCACTTCTTACTGACGTTTGTCACCTTGTTCGCCGTCGAGGCAGCGATCAGCGCGGTCTGCACCTGGGCGGGGGTGGCAGCCGGATGAGCTTGCAGGTAGAGCGCGGCGGCCCCGGCGACGTGCGGTGCGGCCATCGACGTCCCGCTCATCGTCACCACCAGGTCGTCGTCAAGGTACGAGTCGGACTCGATGTTTACGCCGGGGGCGTAAAGGTCAACGCACGAGCCGTAGTTGGAGAACGTGGCCCGCTTGTCGGTCCTCGTCGTCGCCCCGACCGTAATCGCGGTCCGGACTCGGCTCGGGGAGACCGAACAGGCACTCACTCCCAGGTAGTCGTCGGCTTCCTCGTCGTATGCTCCATTTCCGGCGGCGATCACGGTGGTGACGCCATCCGCGATCAGGCGCTCAACGGCTTCCTCGACCACCGGGTCGGCGCCGCCCTCGTTGGTCAGGCTGAGGTTGGCTACCGCAGGACCGCCCGTGTGGTCGCCGACGATCCAGTCCAGCCCTTCCGCGACGATCTGACTGCTGCTGACCCCGTCGCAGTCGAGCACCCGCACCGGCACCAGCGTTACCTGCTTGGCCAGGCCGTAGTCGAGGCCGCCGATGGTGCCCGCAACATGGGTGCCGTGGCCCAGGCAGTCGTCGGTGGCGTCGTCGTCCTCAATTTTGGAGATTCCACCGACTACCCGGGACGAGATGGCGTCCCCGGCGGAGTCCGTGGTGAAGTCCAGATGGGTGCCGCGGATGCCGGTGTCGACGACGTAGGCGGTCACCCCGGAGCCGGTCGAGGCCTGCTTGTACTTGTCGTTCAACGGAAGGCTGCGCTGGTCAACGCGATCCAGGCCCCACGGCGGGTCCGCTTGGACGTCGCTGACCCGGTAGCGCTGGTTGGCCTGAACGTAGGCGACGGCCGGGTCGGCGCGAACCGTCGCGAGTTCCGCCGGGTCCAGGTCGGCTCCGTAGCCCCGCAAGGCTCGGGTGTACTGCTGGGTGATCACCGCGCCGGCCTTGCGGCCTCGGGATACTGCTGCGGCGACCTGTTCGGCCGGCGACGGCTCGTTGAGCCCGGCCGCTCGCAGCCCGGAGTGGTCCTTCAGGACGACGACGAATTCGCCGCCGATCGCGCCCGGCGCCGAGCTTCCGAAAAGTGGCGCCGGGCTCGCGGCGGCCGGGCCGGTGGCGGGGGATGCTGCGGCGGCCGGTGAGCCGACCATGAGGCCGGTGACAACGAAACCGACGACGAGCGCCGTCCCGACGCTGATCCCGGACCCGGACCCGGACCCGGACCCGGACCCGGACCCGGACCCGGACCCGGACTCCGACCCGGACCCGGACCCGGACTCCGACCCGGATGTGCGCCGGGTGAGCCAGGGTCCGGGCGTGCGAGCGCGAGTCACGCCCCGTCGCATTGTTGTCACGCGCTGTAGCCTACGGGCTACCTCGTCGTGAGCGGCGGGATCTGGATCAGAGCCCCCCGGACGGGCGCGCGGATCAGCCCTTGCTGGTCCAGAGCACCTTCTTGTCCGAGTTCCGAAGAATCTTCAGATACCCGTTCTTGCCGACGTACAGCGTGGCCTTTCCGCCGGTCTTCTCGCTGGTCCACACCCGACGTCCATAGCTGTCATACGAGCTGAGTGCTCCGGTTTTGGTCATCGTGGTCCACGCGGCGTTCTTGCCCGCCGACCAGAGGGTTCGCTGCTTGGTGCCCTTCACCTTGCGGACCCGCAGGGCGCCGGCCGAGCCGTGGTTCAGGCAGTACACGCCGCCGGTGCTGCAGAGCGTGTTGCCCTTCACCAGGCTCTCGTTGACCTCCAGGTTGTTGCCCTTGGTAACGCTCGTCGGCACAACCGCCTTCTGCAGCCAGAACAGCTCCAGCCGCGGCCACTTCTTGCTGACGTTGGTGACCTTGTCCTTGGTGGCGGCCTTGATCAGCGCGGCCTGGACCTGGGCGGGCGTCGCCTTCGGGTGCCGCTGCAGGTACATCGCTGCCGCTCCGGCCACGTGCGGCGCCGCCATCGAGGTGCCGGACAAGAAGGCGTATTGCGGTTTGCCCTTCTTATCGTTCAGGTAGGCCGAAGCGATGTCTACCCCGGGCGCGTAGAGGTCGACGCAGCTGCCGTAGTTGGAGAAGTCCGCGCGCTGGTCCTTCTTGTTCGTGGCTCCGACCGTGATCGCCGCTTTGACGTGCGCCGGGGAGACGGAGCAGGCGCTCACGCCATGTCCGTTCTCGTCGCCGTTCCCGGCCGCGAGCACGACCGTGATTCCGGCGTCGATCATTCGCGTGACCCCGTCGTCCACGGCGGGGTCGATGTCGTCCGAGCCGAGGCTCATGTTGACTACGCGGGGGCCGGTAACCGGCTGCTGCAGGACCAGGTCGATGCCCGCCACGACGTCTGCCGTGGTGCCGCCCCCGCTGCAGTCGAAGACCCGGACCGGAACCAGCGTCACCTTCTTGGCCATGCCGAACTCGGTGCCACCGATGGTTCCGGCAACGTGCGTGCCGTGGCCGTTGCAGTCCTCCGAGTCGCCACCGAGGACGCTGAACCCTGGCTCGGCGTTCGGAAGATCCGGGTGACCGGACACGAGGCCGCTGTCGATGATGTAGGCGGTTACCCCGGAGCCGGTGGCGGTGCTGTAATACGCCTTGTTCAGCGGCAGTGACCGCTGGTCGATACGGTCCAACCCCCAGGAGATCGGGTTCTTCTGGGTAGTGCCGCTGACCTTGTACGTGCGGTTCGGCTGCACGTAGTCGACCGTCGGGTCGGCTTTGACGGCGGCCAGTTCGGCGGCGCTGAGCTTGGCCCGGTAACCGGCCAGCGCGTCGGTGAACTGATCCTGCACCACGGCACCGAGCTTGCGACCGTGGGCGACCGCCGTCTTCACCTGCTTCGAGGTCGAGGCGGTGGGCATCCCGTCGGCTCGCAGCTCGGCGTTGTCCTTCAGGACGACGACGTACTCGCCGGCGACCGTGTCGGTCGACGGAACCGGTGCGACTGAACTCGGCGACGCAAGGGTGTAGGTGTCGGTGACACTCGGCGTTACCAGTGCCTCGCCCTCCGACGGCACCGCGACAGCCGCGCTAGAACCACCCACCACGAGGGCAGCGGTACCGAGCCAGGTGGCGGCGACTGTCAGTCGGCGGAGGCCAGGGCTATGTATGCGTTGCGTCATCGTCACGGCGGGAAGCGTACGGCCTCGTGACGGCGCGGTGCGAACGAAACCCGACATTAGCCCTGAAGCGCGTCACCCTCAGTCGCTATCCGTACCGTAACGCTCCACTTAACGCCATCGAGTTACCACCAGTTACTCTTGGTGATGGTGTCGAGTTTCAGGTCAGGTCGACGATCACCGGTGCATGATCGGAGGCGCCCTTTCCCTTGCGCTCCTCGCGGTCGATGCTCGCGCCCTTCACTCGTGCGGCCAGGGCGGGCGAACCCAGGACGAAGTCGATGCGCATCCCTTCCTTCTTCGGGAAACGCAGTCGCTGGTAGTCCCAGTACGTGAAGGCACCGGGGGTGTGCGGGCGGACGACGTCCGCGAAACCGGCGTCGACGACGCCGTTGAAGGCGGCGCGCTCCGGGCCGGAGACGTGGGTGCTGCCCTCGAAGGCCGCCATGCTCCAAACGTCCTCGTCCTGCGGTGCCACGTTCCAGTCGCCGACGAGAGCGATCTGCGCATTCGGATCCGCAGACAGCCAGCCCTGGCTGGTCTTCCGCAGGGCAGCCAGCCAGTCGAGCTTGTAGGCCAGGTGCGGGTCGTCCAAAGTGCGGCCGTTCGGCACGTACAAGCTCCAGATCCGCACCCCGCCGCAGGTCGCACCGAGTGCCCGGGCCTCTGCGGCCGGGGGGTCGCCCCAGGTCGGCATCCCCGGGAAGCCGGCCTCGACGTCGGTCAGACCTACTCGGGAGAGGATCGCGACGCCATTCCACTGCGAGTGCCCGAAATGCGCGACCTGATACCCCAGCGCCTCGAATACCGAGCTAGGGAATTGGTCGTCCCGGCATTTGGTCTCCTGCAGCGCGACGACGTCCACCTCGCTGCGCTCCAGCCAGGCCTGGACCCGCTCGAGTCGGGCCCGCATCGAATTGACGTTCCACGTGGCGATTCGCACCCCTGGGAGATTACCGCTCGGACCGGATCCACCCGTACGGGTGCGCCCGTTCGAGACGAACCGCAACCCGCTGTCGGCGACAACGAGCACCGAAACGGTGCGAGCGGGACGGATCGCCCGGCGCGGACGCCGCCGCAGGTTGCTCCCACTGGGTGATCCGGCGACCGCTCGGGTTGATGTCGGGACTGAGTGATGACTAACCGCTACGGAGTGCGATGCACTAGAGCCTCTTCGTAGACATTGAGCAGGTGACACAGCTAGTGAATCTCCACCGCAGGGCTCCGGCCGGCGTCGGCGCGGCCGGCAAGGTGCTCGCGCTCAGCGCGATCCTGAGCCTGTTTGGGCTGGCGCCGCTGTTCCTGCACCGGCCCGACCTGCTCGACGGGTTCCGGTCGTTGCCCTGGTGGACGTTTGCCATCCTGTTCGCGGTCACCGAGATCTGCGTGGTCAACCTGCGCCTTCGCAAGCAGAGCCATTCGCTCTCCCTGAGCGAGGTGCCGCTGGTGATCGGCCTGTTCCTGGCCGCACCGTCGTCCCTGCTGATCGGGCGGTTGGTCGGCAGTCTCGCGGTGTTCCTGATCTACCGCCGACAAACCCTGCGCAAGGCGGCGTTCAACTCCGGGTTGGTGCTTGCTGGGACGGCGATCGCCGAGGTGACGTTCCTGGCCGTGCTCTCCGGCGGCGACCCGCTCGGATTTCGCGGCTGTTTGGCCGCGCTGCTAGCGGCCGCGGCCGGTGGGCTGCTCGAAGCGGGAGCGTTGCTGCGGGCGCAGAGCTGGCACGACGGCATGATCGGGAAGTTTGGGCTGGTCCGGGTAGTTTTGGCGGTCGGCGAAGCGGCTCTGATCGGCCTGATCGGAGTGGTTCCGGTGCTGGCCTTCAGCCGCGGCGAGGCCGCCGTCCCGGTTGCCGCTCTCGGTGGCATCGTGCTGCTCGGCTACCGGGCCTTCGCCACCTTGACCGATCGGCATGCCCGGCTGGAGCGACTCTACGAACTGTCCGACGCGCTCGCTGGGGCCCCCGGATCGGCGGACGTCGTCCGTTCCGTGCTCAGCCAGTCCACCGACCTGCTCCGGGCCGACTACGCCGAGGTACTGCTGGCCGGCGTCGGCACCGGGGTGCACCTCTGGTCGCTGCGGCACGGCGAGCAGGTCTATGGCCCGGTCGAGGCCGGAGCGCACCATCTGACCCTGCCCTTCCCGCCGGACACGCTGCGACTGGTTCAGGGCCAGGGCGAGGCCGAGATCGAGTTCCTGGCCGCTCGCGGTGTGAGTGAGGCGGTGATCGTGCCGCTGCGAATCGACGGCCCGATCGCCGGGCATCTGCTGGTCGGTGACCGGCGCGGGGAGGAACGCGGCTTCGTGCCGGGTGACGTGCGGCTGCTGGAGACGGTCGCCAACCACGGCAGCGTGGCGCTGCGCAACGGCCGGCTGATCGAGCAACTGCACTTCGAGGCCCGGCACGACGAACTCACCGGTCTGCCGAACCGGCTGAACTTCCGCAGCCTGTTGGACGAGGCGGCCGAGGCCTCGCGCCGAGGCGTGCCCTGCGCCGTCATGGTGCTGGACTTCAACGGCTTCAAGGCGATCAACGACTCGCTCGGGCACCAGGCCGGGGACGAGTTGCTCCGCGTGCTGGCCGCCCGGTTCCGCTCCGTCGTCGGTGATCAGGGGACCGTGGCCAGGCTCGGCGGTGACGAATTCGCGATCGTTTCCGGAGCCGTCGATGCCGAAGCGGCAGAGCAGCTCGCGGCGCGGGTACTGGCCACCTTCGAGGATCCGGTGCCGGTGTCCGGGACCAGGTTGCGCGTCGGTGGCTCGCTCGGCATCGCACTCGGACCGCTACACGGGACGACCGGGGCCGACCTGCTCCGCAAGGCGGACGTGGCGATGTACGTGGCGAAATCCGCGGCCGGGGGGCGGCGGATGTACTCGGCCGACATGCTGATTCCGGCGCCCGAGGTGTTCACCCTGGCCACCGACTTGCGGGACGCCGTCCAAGCGGACGAGATCGAGATCGTCGTCCACCCATTGATCGATCTGGAATCCGGACAGGTGCATTCCTTCGAGGCCCTGGCCCGCTGGCAGCACCCGGTGCTCGGGGAGATCTCGCCCGAGGACTTCTTCGCTGCCGCCGAGCAGAGTGGCCAGGTCGCAGCGCTGTCGGAGCGGATCCTGGACCGGGCCCTGGCCGCCGTCCGCACCTGGATGGACGCCGGATATCCGTTGCGGGTAGCGGTCAACCTGGCTCCGCGCTGGCTCGCCGATCCGTCATTGCCGGATCAGATCCAAGCGGCGTTGACCCGGCACGGCGTCCCGGCCGACCGGCTCTGCCTGGAACTGACCGAGAGCAGCGCGATGGACGAACCGCGCCGGGCCGGCGAGGTGATGACCCGGTTGCGCACCATGGGGGTGCACCTGTCGATGGACGACTTCGGCACCGGGTACTCCTCACTGAACTTCCTCAGCCGGCTACCGATCGACCAGATGAAGATCGACCGGTCGTTCGTTCAGCAGATGTACGACAGTGCCCGGGACCGGGCGATCGTGCAGTCGATCATCGATCTTGGCCGCAACCTCGGCCTGGAGGTGGTCGCCGAGGGGGTCACTCACCCGGGCGCTCGCCGCGCGCTCCAGGAGATGGGCTGCCAGTTGGCCCAGGGCTACCTGTTCACCGCGCCGATATCGCTCGAGGAGGTGCCCGACCTGGTGAGCCGGGCGGGCACGGTGGGGCGGATAACCTTGGTGGATGCCGAACTCCGACCCGTCCGTCCGCTCCCTTACCGAAGCGTCGTCCGACCGTGACACGCTGCGGGAGCTGATCCAGAAGCTCGCCGTGGTGCACGGCCGGGTCACGCTGTCCAGCGGGCGCGAGGCTGATTACTACATCGACCTGCGGCGGATCACCCTGGCCGCGGTTTCCGCCCCACTGGTTGGCCGGGTGATGCTCGATCTGGTCGCGGACTGGTCGTTCGACGCGATCGGCGGGCTGACGATGGGCGCCGACCCGATCGGCGCCGCGGTCCTGCATGCGGCTGCGGCTCGTGGTGGCCCGGCGATCGATGCGTTCGTCGTCCGCAAGCAGGCCAAGGAACACGGGATGCAGCGCCGGATCGAAGGCCCGGACGTCGCCGGACGGCGAGTGATCGCGGTGGAGGACACCTCGACGACCGGTGCCTCGCCGCTGGCTGCGGTCGAGGCGCTGCGCGAGGCCGGAGCCGAAGTGGTGGGCGTGGCAGTGATCGTCGACCGGGACACCGGCGCTCGAGAGGTGATCGAGGCGGCCGGCGTGCCGTATCGCTGGGTTTACAACCTCGCCGATCTCGGTCTCACCAGCTGAAGAAATCTCGCGGGGAAATAGCCGGAGGTTTCCGTTAGCTCGCGGCAGCGGGAAAAATAGCCGGAGGTTTCCGTTAGCTCGCGGCAGCGGGAGTTCTAGCATCGGCATGTGCGGATCTGTCGATCCGTCGGCATCTGGCTAGGGAGCCATCATGATTGCGGTCGTCATCGTGCTCGTCGTGATCATCGCGATTGCGTTGCTCATCGGGTTGTGGGGCGTGGTCAGCTACAACGGGCTGATCCGGTTGCGGAACCTGGTGCAGGAGGCCTGGCGGCAGATTGACGTCGAGCTGACCCGGCGCCACGACCTGATCCCGAACCTGGTCGAGACGGTCAAGGGGTACGCCGGGCATGAGCGGGAAACTCTGGACGCCGTGGTCCGCGCCCGAGCCGCCGCGACCGCTCCGGGTGCGTCGGTCGCCCAGCAGGCTCAGCAGGAAGGGGAGCTCTCGCAAGCCCTCGGCCGGTTGATGGCGATCAGCGAGGCCTACCCGGATCTGAAGGCGAACCAGAACTTCATGGCCCTGCAGAACGAGCTGAGCCAGACCGAGGATCGGATCGCGGCCGGCCGCCGGTTCTACAACGCCAACGTTCGCGAGTTGAACACCAAGGTGGAATCGGTGCCGTCGAACATCATCGCCGGGTTCACCAACATCGGCCGGGCCGACTACTTCGAGGTCGAGGACGAGCGAGTGCGCTCGGCCCCTCAGGTCAACTTCGGCCAGTCCGGCCCGGGGGTCAGCTTCGGTCAGTCCGCCCCGGCCCCCGGTTCGGCCGAGCCGACCCGTCCGATGGAACCGGGCGCCCCCGGCTACGGCTCCCCCGAGTAGCCCACAGCCTGGTTGTGCGCCAGCCGGTCCCGGACGGGGTCAGCACCGGTTTGGATCGCTATCGGCGCTCTGATCGGCCTTCATCGCAGTCCAAAGCGGTGCTGACCACGATCAGCCGGGGCTGTCCGGGTTGGCGGAGGGGTGTGCGGCGGCGGGACGGGTTTGATTGCGGCGGCGGGAGTTTCGGGCCCAGCTGAGCAGCGGAACCAGCAGCGAGCCGAGGATCGCGATCCCAGCCACGGCGTAGGCGGCCCACTTGATCGCCGGATGACCGTGGGCCAGCCGGCCGAGCAGCACCAGGCCGGCCCCCCAGATCAAGGCGCCGGTGACGTTCGCCGCGAGAAACTTCCGGTACGGCATCTGCGCGACCCCCGCCACGATCGGCGTGAAGGTCCGGATCCACGGGATGAAGCGCGCGACGATCACCGCTAGGGCGCCCCAGCGCTGGTAGAACGCCTCGGCTCGCTCCACCTGCCGGGCCGACTTACCGGCCTTGGCCAGCAGCCACGGTCTCCCGAATCGGCGCCCCGTCCAGTAGCCCACGGCGTCCCCGGCGACCGCCGCGACCGCCACCCCACCGGCCATCAACGGCAGCGAGATGCCGCTGTCCGGTTCGGCGCTGAGTAGCCCGGCCGCGAACAGCACGCTGTCGCCGGGCAGGAAGAAGCCGACCAGGAGCCCGGACTCCACGAAGACCAGGATGAAGACAACCAGGTAGACCGAGGCCGACGTCATCGACGTCAGGTCGGTCAGGTCCGCCCACCATTCAGACACTGAGCCAGTCTCTCGTGTTCGCCTGCCCGCCGAACGGTCGCCTCGCGGCCACCCACCGGAATCGAGTTCGCCCGGTGTGTGGCCGCGCTGCTCTGCGGATCGCTACGCGCAGCGGCCGAGGCGCAGGCGATCGAGTGGCCGTCGACTGAGCGCAGCCACCCGGGATGGCCTCAGTGGCGGTCTTCGGTCTCGGCGACGGGCTGGCGAAACTCGTTGCCGTTGACCCGTCCGGCATGCCGGCCGCGGGCCGAGCCCGGGACGTAACCGGTGCTGGTGTTCACCGGGGAAGCGGTGGCGGCCCGGCGAGAAGCGGCCCGGTGCCGAAGGTATTCGATCACCATCGGGATTACCGAGACCAGCACCACCAAGAGCAGTGCGGCCTCGATGTTGTCCCTGATGAACGCGATTGATCCGAGGACCCGGCCGAGGACGGTCACCCCGGTGGCCCAGAGCACCGCTCCGACGCCGCTGTAGGTCAGGTACTTGCGTCGATCCATCCGGCCGACGCCAGCCGTGACCGTGATGAAGGTTCGGACGATCGGGACGAATCGGGCCATCACGATCGCCCGAGCGCCGTACAGCTCGAAGAACGCCATTGTCTTGTCGACGTACTCCTGCTTGAAAATCTTCGATTCGCCACGGTTGAAGATCGCCGGGCCGGAGATTCGACCGATTTCGTAGCCGACCACGTTCCCCACGAACGCCGCGATCGTCAGCACCAGGCAGGCCAGCCAGAGCGGTTGGTGGATCACCCCGGTTCCGACGAACAAACCCACTGTGAACAGCAGAGAGTCGCCAGGGAGGAAGAAGCCCAGGAGAAGGCCACACTCGGCGAAGATCACCACTGCGGCGATCCAGAAACCGAGGTCTCCGTAGTTCGTGAGCATGGCATCGGGGCTGAGCCACTCGGGGCCCAGAGCAAGGGGAGCGGTCATCAGCACGCACCCAGCTTAGAGGTTGAGCCTGAGCGATCCCTGAGGTCAGCAGCGGAGGAACCGGGACCGGCGTGACTAATCATCCCGATACGGTAGGAAATCCGGCGTCCCCGTTCGAGCCGGTCAACCCCCACATTCTCCGGGGGATAGCCCTACACCGGCCACCATCGGCGCGGTCGGAGACGACGTCAGCCCCGTCTGAGACGACGTCAGCCCGGTGCAGAGCGGACGTCGAGCGGCGGTGAAAAATGCGCGAGGATCCCCGAATGACCACTACGCAGGACGACGAGCGCTCGGGTGACTCGATCGAGGAGACCCAGGTCGGAGTCGGACCGTGGGCGGGGGCCTGGCCGGATGACGACCGGTACGACCCCGAGTTGCTCCGCGAGGGTGACCGACGCAACGTCGTCGATGAGTTCCGCTACTGGCGGGTGGAGGCCATCGTCGCCGAGCTCGACACCCGCCGGCACCCCTTCCATGTGGCGATCGAGAACTGGGCACACGACTTCAACATCGGGTCTGTGGTTCGGACCGCGAATGCCTTCAACGCCGCCGGCGTGCATGTGGTCGGGCGTCGGCGGTGGAACCGGCGCGGGGCCATGGTCACCGATCGGTACCTGCATGTGCAGCATCATCAGGATGCCGAGGCGCTGGTGGCCTGGGCCGAGGCCGCCGGGCTGCCGCTGCTCGGGATCGACAACTTGCCCGGCGCCGTCCCGCTGGAGACCGCGCAATTGCCGCGGGCGTGCGTCCTGGTGTTCGGTCAGGAAGGGCCCGGGCTGTCGGAGCCGACCCGGGCGGCTTGCGAGCGGGTGCTGTCGATCGCCCAGTTCGGTTCTACTCGGTCGATCAATGCCGGTGCTGCGGCAGCAATCGCGATGCATGCCTGGATCCGCGCCCATGCCGGTCCTTCGTAGTCGGGTAGCCCGAGGAATCTCACCCCGGGCTACCCGCTGACGATTACCCCGCTGACGGCTACCCGCGGAAGGGGGCGACGTCCTGTTCGCAGACCGCTCCCCGAGCCGGAACCCGGCCGCTAATGGTGTACGCGTCGAAGGCGGCGTTGGCGCAGGCGCTGGGTGTTGCCAGCGAGGTGTGCCCGTAGCCGTTGACGGTCAGCAGTCGGGCTCGCGGAATGGCGGCCGCCGCCGCCTGAGCACCGCTGTACGGCGTCGCCGGGTCGTAGATGTTGCCGATCACCAGCACCGGGGACGACGTCGCCTTGTTGTACGGGCCGAGGTAGCGGCCCTTGCCGGGCAGCTGCCAGGAGGCGCACGGTTCGCCGGCCCAGGTCCAGGCCCGGCCGAAGTACGGAGCCACCCGGTCCTGCGCGGCACCGGCCGCGGCCCAGGCCCGTTCGGACCGAGGGTTGATCGAATCGCCGCAGGCGACGGCGAGGAACGCGGCGAATCCGGAGTCGATCGGCCGCGCCTCGTCGGCCGAGTCGGCCGAGTCGACTGCGTCGGGCGAGATGCCGGCTGCGGTCCAGCGCGGGGCGGAGGCCCGCTCGATCAGTGCCATGGCTCCCTGGTCAGCAGCGGTGCTGCGCAGTTGGGTGCCGAAGACCGCTTGATAGACGGCTTCCAACTCGTCGGCGAAGTCCTGCCACGACAGCGGGTCGTACAGCACTCCGAGGGTGGCGCCGACCAGTAACGGATAGTCGAGCACGGTGCCGTCGGGCAAGGTGTACGGCTCGGTCTTCAGCCGAGCTGCCAACCGATCGAACTTCTCCCGGGCCTGCCCATCGTTGGCGAAGGCGCAGCCGCTGGCGCCGATCTGGTCGCACAGCGCGGTGAACTGCTGGAACGTGGCGTAGGCGCCGATCGCGCTGTCGATCCGGGTGGTGAAGGGCACTCGCCGGCTTTCCCTGGGCGATCCGGTCGACCACTCCTGGGCGTCGATCACCCCGTCGATGGTCAGCGCCCGCACTTTGCTCGGGAACAGCGCGGCATAGGTCTGGCCGAGAATGCTGCCGTAGGAGTACCCGACGTAGTTCAGCTTCCGGTCGCCGACCGCCTGGCGGAGCAGGTTGAGGTCGCGAGCAACGTTGGCGGTGGACGCGTAGGCGAGGAACGGCGAGCGTTTCGCACACAGCGCGGTGTACCGCTGGTTGGCGCGGTGCACCCGGTGTTCCTGGGCCCGGGTGATCGGGAAGTCCGGGAGGTCGCCGAGTAGTTCCTCGGTCTCGTCGTCCGAGGCGCAGGTCGCGAGCGGTCGACTGGCGCCGATGAACCGCGGGTCGAAGCCGACGATGTCGAAGCGGGCGCGCAGCTGCGCACTGTAGACCTCGCGCCCGGCGGCCTGGACGAAGTTGACTCCGGAACCGCCCGGCCCGCCGGGGTTTACGAACAGCGAACCGATCCGGTGTGCCCGGTCGGTAGCCGGTAGCCGGGTGAGGGCGATCGAAATGGTTCGCCCGCGCGGCTTGGAGTAGTCCAGTGGCACGGTCGCCGTCGCGCATTCGAACCCGTCGTCGCAGGCCGTCCACGCCAGTTTTGGGACGGCCGGGCGAGCGGCGAGCTGGGTGGGGGTGGCGGCAGCGGAGCCGGCGCCGAGAACTCCGGCGACCACGGCTGCCGGTGCAGCGACGGCGATGAAACGACGTAACGCGGGATTGGCCAGGCGTGGCATTCGGTCCCCCAGTGGAACGACGACAGTGGCGGTCAGACCATAGCCCGAAATGCGCCAAGTATGGGGATCTTGTGGCGCCAGCCGAATTGCCGAACAGTGGGTACGAGCACTCCGGTCATGGCAACGACCTGAGCCTCTTCGCGCTGGACGACTACACCCGGGTCAAGCAGGTCACCAGCGCCCTGCCGCGCTGAGGCAGAGCGCCCAGGTACGCGCTTCAACTGGGGCGGCCGCAACCCGACTCGGTCCAACTACCGATGAAAACGGTTTCTCGGGGCGCTGTGCGGGTTACGCCGAGCCGGGTTGCGGCCCGGCAGGTAGTGCCCGGAATTTGGCGCTGGTTGGCTGGCGGCCCGTCCCATTCGTAGGTTCGTCGGAGGGTGCGCAGTCCTTGGGTGGGCGGGCAGCGGTCACCCGGACACGCATAACCCGGGTTCGGCCGCCGTGCCATCGGTTGCGGTGGTACTTGTGCGTGTTGGTGTGACCCATGACCGGGCCAGGGAGGTGGTTGCCAAGCGCGACCTGACCGCCGGGGGCCCGACGGGCTACGAATCGGACCGCTCAGGCGTGGTTGCGCCTGGCTGCATACTCGGTATAGCTTCACTCCCACCATACTGAGTATGTAGTGCGGAGGGGTTGGGGGGGAAGATGTCCGTTCGGCAGAGCCTGCTTGTCTTGCTGGCCGAAAAAGACTGCCACGGCTACCAACTACGGCAGGAGTTCGAGCAGCGAACCGGCGGTACCTGGCCGATCAACATCGGGCAGATCTACACCACGATCAACCGGTTGCAGCGTGATGGCCTGGTCGTCGAGGCCGGTCGACAGGACGACGGATCGGTCGTCTACAGCCTCACCGACCAGGGCCGCAGTGAAGCCGGCCAATGGTGGGTCACGCCGGTCGATCGAGCCACGCCATCCCGAGAAGAACTGGCGATCAAGCTGGCCTTGGCGGTCACCTCACCAGGGGTCGACGTCCGGGCCGTGCTCCAGCGGCAGCGCACCGAGAGCCTGCGGGCTCTGCAGTCGTACACCCAACACAAACGCCGACTCCCAGATCGTCCTACCGGCTCCGAGTTGGCTCGGTTGCTGGTCCTGGACAGCCTGATCTACGCGGTCGAGGCCGAGGTCCGGTGGTTGGACCACATCGAGCAGCGACTGATTCAGGACGCCGTTCTGATCGGCGGGGGCGCTTTGAACGGTCGCCCCGACGCCTCGAAAGCAACCGCGAACGGATCCGCGAATGACCCGAGTGCTGAGTCCTCGAAGGGATCCTCGTGATGAGCGCTTCCGATTCCCCCATTGATCACCCGAGAGGGGGTCCGCCGTCCGGAGGGGGTCTGGCGGGCCCGCTCGCGGGTCTTTCTGCCCGCGTCAGCCCCACGTCCAGCCGGTCGACCGAGAACTCGGCAGGAGCGCGAACCTGATGGCTGAATTCACGTCAAGGGCGCCTGCTCTCAGGGCGGCGATCCGGATGGCCCGGCGGGACGCCTGGCGAAACCGCGGCCGCAGCTTCCTGATTGCGCTGATGGTGGCGTTGCCGGTGCTGTCGGCGAGCGCGGCGTCGGTGGTCTACCGCTCCGACCAGCGCGACCCGCAGGACATCGTCCTGGCCGATCTCGGCAACCAGGCCCAAGCGCGGATCTCCTACCAGAACTGGATGCGCTCCGGTCTCGGTGACAAGAAAGACTCCACGCTGCCGAAACAGGTCACCGACGACCGGCTCCGAGCAGCCCTGCAGGCCCGGATCTCCAATCGAGACCAGTTGGTCAGCAACGTCACCATGTACGTCAGCCACGGCCTGCGATCCGGCGACCATTTCGTGACCGCCGAGGTGCGCGAGATCGATTACCAGGCAACCGGTTTGAAGGGTCTAATCGAGCAGCATTCGGGTCGGGCACCGAAATCACAGGGGGAGGTGGTGATCAGCGAGGCGCTGGCCCGCAAGAGCAACCTCGCCATCGGTGGCAAGCTGAGATTCACCCCCACCCGGCAGGCCGTCCAGCAGAATCTGACGGTGGTCGGTGTCGTCAACGGAGCCAGCCTGCTCAAGAACGACGCCGTGATCGGCGCGCCGGGAGCCCTGATCCCGGCCGAGATCGTCGAGTACCGGGGGATGGGCTTCAACGGCAAGGCTCAGATCGACTGGCTGGTGACCGGACCGGACCCGGTGACTAGGGATCAGGTTCGCGCGATCGCAAAGATCGGGGGTGAAGTCACCAGTCGATCGGTGCTCTTGGATCCGCCGGACGCCGATCAGGGCTCGAGCGCTGCGGAGTACTTGCAGTCGGTCAAGACGCCGACGGTCGGCATCGTCGTGGTGGTGATCGGGCTGGTGCTGCTCCAGATCGCTCTGCTAGCCGGCCCAGCGATCGCGGTCGGAGCCCGACGCAACCAGCGCGGGTTGGCGATCATGGCCTCGACCGGAGCCGAGCGTCGCCACCTGCGGGCCGTGGTGCTGGCCACCAGCGGGGTGATCGGGTTGGTTGCCAGCCTGATCGCGGCCGTCCTTGGCGCGATCGTCGGAGCCGTGATTGTCCTGCTGGTGATGCGGTACGGCGACCGCGCGGTCATCCGCGTCGACGTGCACCCGCTCGATCTGCTCGGATTCGTCGTCGTCGGCGCGCTGACAGCAATTGCTGCCGCGCTGATTCCGGCTCGGCAGGCCGCTCGGCTCGATGTGGTGGCGGCCCTCACCGGCAGCCGGGGGCAACTCGCATCCCGGTTGCGGGTTCCGCTCGTCGGGCTGAGCATCACCGCCATCGGTGTCGTGCTGGCCTACCTGCTCTCCGGCCAGCACCGGCAGTTCCTCTCCGTTGCCGCGCTCGCTCTCACCGAAATCGGCTTGATCGCGGCGACCGGTGCGGTGCTGTCCCTGGTGGCCCGGGCCGCCGTCCGGCTGCCCTTTCCACTGCGCTTTGCCCTGCGGGACGCGGCCCGGCAACGTAGCCGGACGGTCCCGGCGGTGGCCGCGGTCCTGGCCGCGATTGCCGGGGCCACCTGCGCATTGGTCTTCGTCGCCAGTCAAGCCGCACAGGACGAGCGGCAGTACACGCCGGAGGCGAAAATTGGGACGACGCTGGTGCGCTTGCAGCCCGATGCGGAGGACATCGACTCCCACCCGGTCGACCGGGACCGGGTCGAGGCCGGCCTGCGTCGAACGCTGCCGGTGGCCGGTTTATCCACCTACCGAAGAATCGTCCAGTCTCCCGGGGCCAGCTATACCGACCTGGAGATGATCCGGGCACCGCAGAACCGGTGCCCGGTGGGGGACGTCCGAGGCGAGTTCACCGAGGATCAGGCACGGGTCTTTCGTACCGACCCACGCTGCATGAGTGGCACGCAGGAACAGTGGTACTCCGGGCCGAGCAACATCTTCGACGACGGATCGGCCTTCCCGCTGCTCGCCGGCGTGAACGACGCCAAGGCGGTGGGCGCACTCCGGGCCGGCCGGGTAGTGGTCAACGACCCGCTGCTGCTCTGGCCGGACGGCACCGTGCACGTGGCGGTGATCAAGGGCGACGAACGGGAGGAAGACGCAGACGATTCTGATCCACCGACGATTGCCCTGCCCGCGACCGTCATCACCACGCCCCTGCAAATGAATCTGCCGGTCTATTCGCTGTCTGCGGCCAAAGCTCTGGGGGTGCACGTGGCGGTGCAGGACGTCGTGGTCGCGACCACGCGGATGCCCACCCAGGAGGAAGAACAGCGGGCCGCACTCGCGGTCGAGGAAGCTGGTGGCGGCCATGTCATGGTGGAGCGCGGCTACCAGGACGCCTACGGACTGGGACTGCTGGCGCTGGTGATTGCGGCCGCGGTGGTCGGCCTCGGCGGCACCTTCACGGCGGTCGGCCTGGCGGCCGCCGAGAGCAGGGCAGACGTCGCGACCCTGGCGGCGGTCGGCGCCAGCCCGGGGGTGCGCAGAAAGTTGGCGGCAAGCCAGGCGGGGGTGATCGCTGGACTGGGTTCGGTGCTGGGTGTCTTCAGCGGCGTGATGGCCGGTTGGGTCCTGGTGCGGCTGCAGCAACCGACCGGCGACCACTCCTTCGTCTCCTGGGGACTCGACGACGAGAGTGCAACCATCTGGCAGCTGGTGCTGCCCTGGGCTCATCTGCTCACCGTAGGGGTCGGGATTCCCCTGCTCGCGGTCGGCGTCGGTTACCTGACCACTCGCTCCCGGTTGCCCCTGGTTCGCCGGATCGGCCAGTAATTCCTTCGCTCGCAATATTTTTCACTAATCATTTCTATGGATGGACGCCACATGACGATCGTCGAGCAGTCGGACGTGTTGTTGAGCCTGGACGGCGTCAGCCGCTTCCACGGCGCCGGAATCGCCGAGGTCCGGGCTCTTCACGAGGTCAGTCTGGAGGTGCGAGCCGGGGAACTCGTCGCGGTGATGGGCCCGTCCGGCTCCGGCAAGTCCACCTTGCTGCACCTGGCCGGCGGCCTGGACACCCCGACCCGAGGTGAGGTGTTCATCGCCGGGCAGAGCATTGGCCAGCTGTCGATCAAGGCCAGGGCGGCGCTTCGGCGGCGGAGCGTCGGGTATGTGTTTCAGGACCTGAACCTGGTGCCCGCGTTGACCGCGCTCGAAAATGTCATGCTGCCAAGGGAGTTGGACGGCGTCCGGACGAAGGCGGCGCGGCAGGAGGCGGCCGAGGCACTGACCGAGGTCGGCATGCTGGATCTGGCCGACCGGTTCCCGGATGAGATGTCCGGCGGTCAGCAGCAGCGGGTGGCGATCGCTCGCGCCCTGGTCGGCCCGCGCCGGCTGGTGCTGGCTGACGAGCCGACCGGCGCGCTGGACTCCAGCACCGGTGAGTCGATCATGCGGGTGCTTCGCGCCCGGGTGGACGCCGGTGCCGCCGGGTTGCTGGTCACCCACGAACCACAGCATGCCGCCTGGGCGGATCGGATCGTCTTCCTCCGGGACGGCGCAGTGGTGGACACCACGACCGGCGACGGTTCGGCCGCCGATCCGTCGACCCCGCTGTTCGGGCTCGGCGTCGACCTGGAGGAAGACATGGACGCCGGTCTGGATGGGGAACCCAGCCGATGAACTCCTTCGGCGCCGGATCGCGGGCCACGCTCCGCCTGGCCCGCCGGGATGCCTGGCGAAATCGCGCACGCAGCAGCCTGATTGCGTTGATGATCGCCATCCCGGTGTTGAGCATGAGCGCGGTCTCGGTGGTCTACCGCTCGGATCAGCGCGAAGCGCAGGACACCGTCACTCTCGCTCTCGGGGAACAGAGCCGGAACCAGGCGGCGATTCGCTCGGGCGGGGGTGTCGTGGTGCAGGCCATCGACGGGTCCAACTATCTGTTGGACGGTGATGCGGTGGGCGGTGCCGAACCGGTCCGGCCGTCCGGCCGGAAGCAGGCCGCTGCCTTGCTGAGCACGTTCCTGCCGAGTGATGATCGCGTGCTCGAAGATCGGTCAGAATCCCTCACTGAGCCGGTGCGGCATGGGTCACGGACGTTGTCCTCGAAAACGGTTCGCGAGTTCGACTATTCGGCTACCGGCGCGGACGGGCCGATCAAGCAGGTCGCTGGTCGCGCACCGAAGACGCCGAACGAGGTGGTCGTCACGCAGCAATTGGCTCGCTCCGACCACCTCCAGACCGGCGACGTCCTGGATCGCGCGTCCACCACCGGAAACGACCGATTGACGGTGGTCGGAGTCGTCGGCGGGGTCTCGCTGATCGGCGAATCCGCGCTGATCGCGCTGCCCGGTGCGCTACTGGCGGATCAGTACTCGCGCAAAGGGGTGTCGGTCCGATGGCTGGTCGTCGGGCCGACCGCGGTGGATTGGGGCCGCGTGCTGCGGTTGAACGATCAGGGGTTCGCCGTCACCAGTCGGGCGGTGGTCGCGGCTCCACCACCGGTAGCCGACGTCCCGTTCTGGCGGATCAGTGGCGGAACCTACGACATCTACAACCCCGAGAGTCCGCTCAGCCGGATCCCGGAGCTGCGCTTCCTGCCGACGTCAAGTGCGGTCGGGGTGATCACGGTGGCGATCGGCTTGATTCTGCTCCAGGTGGCCCTGATGGCCGGTCCGGCGATTGCGGTCGGCGCCCGCCGCAATGAACGTGCCCTGGCCTTGCTGGCCACGGCCGGCGGAAATCCCCGTCAGATGCGGGCCGTGGTGCTGGCCACCAGTGGAGTGATCGGGCTGGTCGGATCCACGATCGCGGCCGGACTGGGGGCCGGGGTCGGTGTGATCGGCGTCGGGCTGCTGCGTCGCTATCAAGAGCAGCAGATCGTCCGGACCGACGTGCACCTGCTCGACCTTGTGGTCCTGGTCGGGGTGGGGACGGTCACCGCTGTCGCCGCTGCGGTGATCCCGGCCCGGCAGGCAGCGCGACTGGATGTGGTCGCCGTCCTGACCGGACGACGCAGTCGCCCGAAGGTGCCCCGCCGAATTCCGGTGATCGCTGTCCTGGTCGCCCTGATCGGTGGTGCGGTCTGCTACCTCGGCGCGACTCACCGCGCCCCGTTCACCACGATGGCGGGGATCGCGCTCGCGGAAATCGGCCTGGTCGCCGGCACCGGCTCGATCATCGCGCTGGTTGCCAAGGCGGCAGGCGGGTTGCCCTTCGCGGCTCGTTTCGCGCTTCGGGACGCCCTCCGACAGCGCAGCCGGACGGCACCCGCCGTGGCCGCCGTGATGGCCGCGATTGCCGGAAGCCTGGCCACCGGCGTGTACCTGCAGTCCAGCGATGCCAACCGGGAGAGCCAGTACCGGGTTGAACAGGCAGCGGTGATCGGCTCGCTGGACGTGGCTTTCGAACCCAGGCCGACCAGCGAGAGCCTCAAAGCAGCACAAGCCGACGGTGCACCGGACGTGGTCGAACTGCAGCCGGTGGATGCGGCCACGACGTCCGCCGTGGTCGGTGCCCTACGGCGCACCCTCCCAGTTCGGGAACTCGCCGTCTACCAGACGATTAGCGGTGGACGAACGGACTTGGCGGTGCTCCGACCTCTGCCAGGCGAGATGACTGAGTCCATCGCGGCCGAGCTCAATCTCCTCGGTCGAGGGCGACAGTTGTCCGCCGGATTCTTCGACGACGGCAGCGCGCTGCGGATCCAAACCGGTGCCTCGGATCCGGTGATCACTTCCGCGCTCCGGGAAGGTCGGGTGGTGGTCTTCAGCCAGCGCCAAGCCTGGCCCGACAACACCGTCCATGTCCGCGTCACGGAGCACCAGACGAACGGCAAGACCTCCCAGCGGACGGTGAAACTCCCTGCCGTCGTGGTGAGCCCCCGGTTGGGCCTGAACTCGCCGGTCTTTCCGCCGTCCACCGCTCGAGCTCTCGGGGTGCAGCTCTCCCCGATCGGGGTGCTCGCCTCCACCACCCGGACGCCGACCACGGCGCAGGAGAAGTCCGCCGAAGCCGCTGTGAGTCAGCTGGTCCCGGCAAACATGCAGGTGGAACGCGGATACCAGGGTCAGGTCCCGGTCGGCTTGCTGGCACTCGTGATCGCCACCACCATCATCGCGTTGGGCGGCACCTTCACCGCGGTCGGGCTGGCTGCCGCCGAGGGAAAGACGGACGTCGCCACATTGGCCGCGGTCGGAGCCAGCCCAGCGGTCCGGCGGCGACTGGCGTCGGCGCACGCAGCGGTGATCACGCTGCTCGGCTCCGGGCTCGGGCTCCTGACTGGGTTGCTGGCCGGTTGGGCGCTGGTTCGGCTGCATCAGCCGCCGGACCGACATTCCTTACCAGCTGACCTGTCCGTCGTGATGGTGAACTATCTCGATGGCTGGCCACTCGCCATCCCGTGGTCAACCGTGGCCCTGGTAGTGCTCGGCGTGCCCGTGCTGGCGATCGGGATCGGGTTCCTGACTACCCGTTCCCGACTGCCCCTGGTCCGCCGGCTCGGGCAGTAAGTCAGACCAGGTCGACCAGGTCGGCGATGGAGTTCATGATGTGGGACGGGCGGAACGGGTAGCGCTGGACGTCGTCGAGGGCGGTGGAGCCGGTCAGGACCAGGAAGGTCTCCAGGCCGGCTTCCATCCCGGCGACGACGTCGGTGTCCATTCGGTCGCCGATCATGGCCGTGGTCTCGGAGTGCGCGTCGATCGCATTCAGCGCGCTGCGGAACATCATCGGGTTGGGTTTGCCGACGATGTAGGGCTCGCGCCCGGTCGCGCGGGTGATCAGCGCGGCGACGGCGCCGCAGGCCGGGAGCGGGCCTTCGGCCGATGGGCCGGTCGGGTCCGGGTTGGTGGCGATGAACCGGGCACCGCCCTCGATCAACCGGATCGCCCGGGTGATCGCCTCGAACGAGTAGGTCCGGGTCTCGCCGAGCACGACGAAGTCCGGCGCCAGGTCGGTCAGTACGTACCCGACCGCGTGCAGGGCCGTCGTCAACCCGGCCTCGCCGATCACGTACGCCGTGCCGTTCGGCATCTGGTCGGCCAAGAATTGTGCGGTGGCCAGTGCCGAGGTCCAGATCGACGATTCCGGTACGTCGAGCCCGGAGGACAGCAGTCGGGCCCGCAGGTCCCGGGCGGTGAAGATCGAGTTGTTCGTCAGGACCAGGAACGGTCGTTCGCGTTCGCGTAACCGGTCGAGGAAGTCGACGGCTCCGGGCAGCGCGCGGCCCTCATGGACCAGGACGCCGTCCATGTCGGTGAGCCAGCATTCGATCGTGCGGCCAGTCATTTCTCCGGGCCTCCCTGAAGTGCCGATCTCGGGCGATGCGGTCGACAGCGAAACCTACTGGTCCTCGACTCAGGTGGCTTCAGCGGCGCACACTGGGACCACCCAAACCACGCGGCAGGAGACTGTGATGGCCAGGTACAACGTTCAGATGACGTTCGAGACGCCGGAGCAGCACTCCAGGCTGCGATCCATCAAGCGGCTGCCCGGTCGGATCGGCTCGATGCACCTGCTGGGTGGTGACGGGTTTCTCGCGGTCTCGGCGTCCGGGGTGTCGGCGGAGTCGCCCGCCGATGCCGCGATGATCGTGGTGAAAGCGGTCCAGGGCAGCTGGTCGAAGCGCCGTGGCCGGTTGACGATGCGCAGTTGGACGGCACACCGCGAGCGCGTGCTGTTCGGCAGTCGGCGCGGCAGCGATTCTGCCTGGAGCGGGGCCTGGGATTGGGACGACGGCGATGAGGGCGGGTCCGCCGGAGTCCGCGAGCCACGCCGTCCGTTGCCCGGGCCTGGGTCGCTGCACGCCGCCCGCGACATCTGACCCTCGCTTTGGCCGGCTCGTCCGTCGGCCTTTGGCTGGCTCGTCCGTCAGCGTCGCGGAGCCGGCCCCACCCGAGCGGGGACGACGGTGCTCGCCCGGGGCTCGTCGCGGATGGCGGTGGACGCCGGTTCGGGTTTCCGTCCCGCTCCAGCCCTCGGGACTGAGGCGGGGGTCAGGGTGGAGACCGGTGTCGACGCGGGAGTGGACTTTGGCGAGCTCGGGGTAGGACTGGAAAGCTGTGAGAAGCTCGGCTGGGTGCCGCCGGCCGGCGAAATCGGGACCGAATCCGCCCGCAGGGTGGCGGGAATCACGACCGCAGCGGCGATCACCGTCGCGACCAGAACGCCGACCAGCGGCAAGGCAATCGCAGGGCGCGGCCGGCGCGCCGGGCGGATGGTCCCGAGCGGGGTCCGAGCCCGAGCCGCGATCGTCCGAGCCAGCCGTTCCCTGGCCTGTGCGGTGGCGTGGACGCGGGCCAGTTCCAGGTCGAGCCGGACGCGTAGGGCCTCGGCTTCGGGCTTGGTCATGACCGCTGCTCCCCGGCCGCAATCGTGCCGTTCAGGGCGACCCGGAGCTTCGCCAAGCCACGCGAGGAGTAGGCCTTGACCGAGCCCGCCCCGACTCCGAGGGCGTCCGCAGTCTGCTGTTCGGACAGGTCAAGGTAGTGCCGGAAGAGGACGGCTTCGCGCTCGCGGCGAGGCAGTGCCCGCATCGCCGCCAAGAGCGGTCCGGAAATCAGCGCGGCGAGAGCGGCTTCCTCGGCGCTGATCATGTCCGGCTGGCGTGGTGGCCGCAGCCGGAAGGCGACCAGCGTGCGGCGCAGCCGGGACCGGGCACCGTTGACGACGCTGCGGTGCAGGTAGCCGACGGCTTCGGACTTGTTCCGGATTCGGTGCCAACCGGAGTGCAGGCCCAGAAAAGCGTCCTGGACGACGTCCTCCGCCGCGGCCCGGTCGCCCAGCAGGACCACAGCGACGCGCAGCATTCGGGTGTACTGCCCGTCGAACAACGCGGTGATCGCGGCGTCCGGATCGGAGGAGACCTCCGCCGACCAGGGCCCAGATTCCAGGCTGCTACTCCGCTCCGACATCACCATCACCTCGACACGACGCAGAAGCGCTGGGAAAGGTTGCGCTGATGACCATGTCCATCAGCGTGCGGGGCGGCGGCGATGGACACATCGGCGAGAAGAAGGGTTCTGCGGCTCTCGAGAGGATGATGCCGAATGCCGGTTCCGGGCGGTGATCGTCCAGAAGGACGACCCGTCCCGCATCAGAGATCATCCGCCGGCAGGGTCACGGACGGCGTCCCGGCGGTTATGGTCCCTTGGGTGGAGTGGCTGATGGGGCGGCTGAGCCTGCGCGGACCGCAGGGCCGAGACGCGGTCCTCGCGGTGATTTTCGCGGTCCTCTACTTCGGTGGCATTGCGTTGTCCCTCGACCACGGTTGGTTACCGGCGTCGCACAATCTCACCAGGTTCAAGCTGGCCGGGTTCTGGATTGTCGCCGTCCTGCTGGTCCGCGAACGCTTGCCACTGAGCACCCTGCTGGCCACGACCGTGCTCTACCCGATGATGTACGGGACGTATTTGCGGGTGGAGTTCCATCCCCTGCCGATCTATCTCGCCGCGTACACCGCCGCAGCGCAGGGTCGATTGCGGACGATCTGGATCTTGGCGCTGGCCGGCGCCGCCGTCACCCAGATGCTGATTCCGTTCCGCGAACTGTTCACCCTCACCGATGACTGGAACACCTTCGGATGGTTGGACCCCTCCCGATTCTCCCTGGTGGAGGCATTGACGCCGATGGTCATCCTGCTCGGCAGGGCCTCCTTCCGACAGAAGCAGGTGGCCGCGCAGTTGCTGGCGCGCAACCGCGAACTCGAGCGGTTGCGCAGCGTGGAGACCGATCAGGTGATCTCCGCCGAGCGGACCAGGATCGCCCGAGAACTGCACGACATCGTCGCCCACCACATCAGCGCGATGGTGATCCGGGCCCAGGCCGCCGACCGGGTGGCCGACAGCAAGCCGAGTGAGACGCGCGAAGCAGTGCGCTGGATAGCCGCGAGCGGCCAGGAAACGCTGGCGGCGATGCGGCACGTCGTCCGGATGCTGCGATCCACCGAGACCGTCGGTGGCCTGGCACCGCAGACCACACTCGCCGAGCTACCGGAGATTGCCGAGCGGATGGCCGCGGTCGGGCTCCCGGTGGAACTACGGTTGCCTCCGGTCGTGCCGGTGTTGCCGACGGCCGTGGAGCTTGCCACCGTACGAATAATCCAGGAGGCCCTGACCAACGTGCTGGTGCATGCGCACGCCACTCGCGCCCTTGTCGAACTGAGCTTGTCCCGGGACGAGATCCGGCTGGAGGTGCATGACGACGGGTCGGCCGCCTCACCGCCGACCGTGCCGATCCGGATGTTGGCTGCCGTCGTTGCGGTGACCGGGGCGGCCCGACCGGCCGAGCAGACCCTGCCGAGGTCTGCGTCGGTGCTCGGTGGCAACGGTTTGATCGGGATGCGGGAGCGGGCGGCGTCCTGTGGCGGTGTGCTCTCGATCGGGACCTCCCCGCTCGGCGGCTGGGTGGTGTCGGCAACCCTCCGATCCACCCTGCCGGGCCGGGCCGTGCCGGAGGCGAGCGAATGATCCGGGTCGCGGTGGTCGATGACCAAGGGGTGATTCGGGCCGGCCTAAAGATGATCATCGATCACGAGTCGGACATGGTCATCGTTGGCGAGGCGTCGGACGGCCTCGAAGCGATCACCCTGGTCACTGCCGTCCAGCCGGACGTGGTCCTGATGGATATCCGGATGCCGCGCTTGGACGGGATCGAAGCGACTCGCCGGATCACGTCGGCCGGATCGGCTTCGGCGGTGCTGATCCTCACCACCTTCGATGACGAGGAGTACGTCCTCGGCGCGGTGCGAGCCGGGGCGGCCGGGTTCCTGCTCAAGGATGCCGGGCCGGACCTGCTGGTCAGCGCCGTCCGGGCACTGCACGGCGGCGACTCGCTGGTCGACCCGGCGGTCACCCGGACCCTGATAGCGCGCTGTCTGGCGCTGGAGTCGCGGGCGGATCAGCTGCCGAGCGCTGGGCTGACCGGCCATATCGGACAGGTGGCGCAGGTCGGGCAGAATGCGGGGTCGACCTGCGCATCGGTCGCCGGGTCGTGGAAGCAGCGACTGGAGACGCTCAGCGACCGGGAGCTAGAGACGCTGGTCGGGATGGCCCGAGGTGGATCGAACCGGGACCTGGCCGCCGAGATGGTGGTCAGCGAGACGACGGTGAAGAGCCACGTCAGTGCGGTCCTGGCCAAGCTGGGATTGCGCAGTCGGGTGCAGGCGGTGGTGCTGGCCTACGAGGCCGGGGTGATCAAACCCGGACAACAGTCCTTCGATCCCGGATCCGGTGGGGACCACGTCGAGAGCTGAGGCGAGACGTGGAAGGATCAGGGCAGGCCCTCCGGCGTGTCCGAGCCGGCGAAGGGCGTGCCGCCGATCCGCCAAAATGCAACTGGAGTGACCGATGCCGATCGCAACCCCCGAGGTCTACGCGGAGATGTTCGACCGCGCCAAGGCCGGCAGCTTTGCCTACCCCGCCATCAACGTGACGTCCTCGCAGACGCTGAACGCCGCCATTCAGGGCTTCGCCGAGGCCGGCAGCGACGGCATCGTGCAGGTGTCCACCGGTGGTGGCGAGTACCTGTCCGGGCCGACCATCAAGAACATGGTGACCGGCGCGGCAGCACTCGCCGCGTACGCCCATGAGGTCGCCAAGAACTACAGCGTGAACATCGCGCTGCACACGGATCACTGCCCGAAGAACAAGCTTGACGGCTTTGTCCGCCCGCTGCTGGCGCTCAGCGAGGAGCGGGTCAAGCGCGGCGAGAACCCGCTGTTCCAGTCGCACATGTGGGACGGCTCGGCGGTACCGCTGGACGAGAACCTGGTGATTGCGCAGGAGCTGCTCGCTCGGGCCGCCGCCGCCAAGATCATCCTCGAGGTGGAGATCGGGGTTGTCGGTGGCGAGGAAGACGGCGTCGACAACGAGATCAACGAGCACCTCTACACCACGATCGCGGACGGCCTGGCCACCGCCGAGGCGCTCGGGCTGGGGGAGAAGGGCCGGTACCTGACCGCGCTCACCTTCGGCAACGTGCACGGCGTCTACAAGCCGGGCAACGTGTCGCTGCGGCCGGAGATCCTCAAGGAGATCCAGGACGCCGTCGGCAAGCAGTACGGCAAGGACATGCCGTTCGACCTGGTGTTCCACGGTGGATCTGGCTCGCTGCCGGAGGAAATCTCCGCGGCCGTGGACTTCGGCGTGATCAAGATGAACGTCGACACCGACACCCAGTACGCGTTCACCCGGCCGGTCGTCGAGCACATGTTCAAGAACTACGACGGCGTGCTGAAGATCGACGGCGAGGTGGGCAACAAGAAGGCCTACGACCCCCGCGCCTGGGGCAAGAAGGCCGAGCAGGGTCTGGCCGACCGAGTGGTCGAGGCATGCCAGGCGCTGCGCAGCGCCGGCACCGCGATCAAGGGCTAACCACCCCCTGCCGTGATCATGCACGGTTGCCCGCCACCCCTGTGGTGATCATGCACGGTTGCCCGCCACCCCTGTGGTGATCATGCACGGTTGCCCGTCACCCCTGTGGTGAGAAT
>DATINJ010000142.1:0-8109 GCA_035474375.1 Kineosporiaceae bacterium
GCCACCCGTCGCCGACCTGCGCACCTCCTGGGCGGAGTTCGCCGAATCGGTGACCTGGCCAGGATTCCAGGCTCGCGTGCCACAACTCGGCAAGGCCATCGCCGAGATCGGCCTCGAGGAGATCGAGCAGAACCTGGGCCATTACGCCGGCCTCATCAACCAGCAGCCCTAGTCAGCGCCGTTCACCTCCACCATGCAACAGGAGCTTTTCATGGACCTGTCTACCAGCACCGTCCTGGTCACCGGCGCCAACCGGGGCCTCGGCCGGGCACTCACCGCCGAACTGCTCAGCCGCGGTGCCACCGTCTACGCCGGCGCCCGCAACCCGGACCAGGTCGACCTGCCCGGCGCCAAGCCGATCGCACTCGACATCACCGACCCCACCTCGGTCGCGGCCGCCGCCCAGGCCACCGGCGACGTCACCGTCCTGATCAACAACGCCGGGATCTCCACCGGCGCCAACCTGCTCACCGGCGACCTGGAGAGCATTCGCCTGGAGATGGAAACCCACTACTTCGGAACGCTTTCGGTGGTGAGGGCCTTCGCACCCCAGATCGCGACCAACGGCGGCGGAGCCATCCTGAACATCCTCTCCGCGCTGTCCTGGTACAGCTTCTCGGAACTCGGTGCCTACGGCGCCGCCAAGGCCGCCCAATGGTCACTGACCAACACCCTGCGCGTACAGCTCGCCGACCAGGCCATCCGGGTCGCCGGACTGCATGTCGGCTACATGGACACCGACCTGGCCCGCACCGCCACCGGACCCAAGACCGACCCCGCCGACGTCGCTCGCCTCGCCGCCGACGCGCTCGCCTCGGGCAGCTACGAGATTCTCGCCGACGACCTCAGCCGCCAGCTCCAATCCGGACTGGCCGCAGGCGTCGCTGGGCTCTACCCCCAACTGCCCTGACCCCAGGCCCACGCCACCAGAACGAAAGGACACTCACTGTGGCTGTCACGATCCTGCTCGAACTCCCGATCCGGGCGGACGCCGAGAACGTCGATGAAATCCTCAACTTCGACCTTCCCGCCACTGCTGCCTACCCCGGCAACGAAGGTACCGAAGTGCTCTCCGACGATACCCGGCGCGACACGCTCTTCCTCCTCACGCGCTGGACGACGATGGAGGCCTACGAGACGTACTTCGCCTGGCGGCAATCGTCCGAAGGTCGTACCCGGCTCAACGAAATAGCGGCCGGAGCACCCACCGTCCATCGCTTCCGGAGCCATCTGCGCTTTTAGGCCTGTCCTGCGGGACAGGCCTAGTAATTCCACCGCAGCAGACTCCCTGACCGACCGATTCGACGTGGCCTCGATCGGAACCGGTCACGGTGATCGATGAGGTGACCCATCGGCGGGTGGATGTTCTTCATGACCAGACAGATCATAGGTTACAGATTTTGAAATCTGTAACCTGTCATGTGATGATGATGGCCGACTCGCATGGAGGTACTGATGAACACCCGCTCGCTAGGATCCACGGGGCCGCAGGTCGGTGCGCTGGGCCTCGGCTGCATGGGCATGTCCCCGCCGGACGGGCCGGACGGCCGGAGCATGTCCATCGCCACCATCCACGCCGCCCTCGACGCCGGCGTAACGTTGATCGACACCGGTGACTTCTACGGCATGGGCCACAACGAGATGCTGATCGGCGAGGCGCTGCGCACCGCTCCCGCCGAGTTACGCGAGAAGGCGGTCACCTCGGTCAAGTTCGGTGTCCTGCGCGACGCGGAAGGAGGCTGGCGCGGAAACGACGGCCGCCCCGCCGCGGTGAAGAACTTCGCCGCGTACTCGCTGCAACGCCTCGGTGTCGACCACATCGACATCTACCGGCTCGCCCGCCTTGACCCGAACGTGCCGATCGAGGACACCGTCGGTGCCATCGCCGAACTGGTCACGAAGGGACAGGTGCGCCACATCGGACTGAGCGAGGTCGACGCGGACACTATTCGCCGGGCCGCCGCCGTCGCCCCGATCTGTGACGTCCAGATCGAGTATTCGCTGCTCAAGCGCGGTATGGAAGAGACGATCCAGTCGACCACCCGCGAGTTGGGCATCGGCATCACTGCCTACCGCGTGCTTGCCCACGGCCTGGTCCCGGGCCGCTCGGCGACACACCGGCCCGGCCGCCACCATCGCGCCTGGGCGCCGTCCCCGGCTGACGACGAACAGCGCAACCGCGACGTCATCGACACCGTTCGCAAGATTGCCGAGCAGAGCGGCATCAGCGTCGTGCAACTCGCGATCGCCTGGACCCTCTCGCGAGGCCAGGACATTGTTTCCTTGATCGGCGCCCGCACCCCCGAGCGGCTCTCGGAGGCGCTCGGCGCGCTGACGGTAACGCTGGGAGAGTCCGATCTCGCCGCGATCGAACGAATCACATCCCACGCCACCGCCGGTGACCGCAAGCAGTGACGGCAGATACGGTCTCGACCATGGCAACAACCGTCCCGACACTGACCGCCGAGCGCATCCTCGACGTGACTGAGGAAGTGCTGCGCCGGCACGGCCCAGCCAAGGCCACCGTGATGGATGTCGCGCGGGCGCTTGATGTCAGCCACGCCAGTCTCTACCGGCACTTTCCGTCCAAGACTGCGCTCCAGGAGGCGGTGACCAAACGCTGGCTGGACCGTACCTGCCAATCGCTCGCCGATACCGCCGCCGAGGACCGCGACCCGCCGACCCGCCTGCGAGACTGGATCACCGGCCTGTCCGCGGCCAAGCGCCGCAAAGCGGCAGACGATCCCGAGCTGTTCGGCACCTACCTGGTGCTGGCCGGGCAGACCCGGGAGGTGGTCGGCGCACACCTGGCTAATCTGATCGCGCAGCTGACTCGCATCATCGAAGCGGGCGTCGCTACCGGGGCTTTCACTACGCCCGACCCACCCATCGCCGCCCGCGCCATTTTCCAAGCCACCGTCCGCTTCCACCACCCGATCCATGCCAAGGAGTGGCAGCAGCCCGGCATCGAGAAGGATCTCGACGCCGTGCTGGATCTAGTGCTGCAGGGGTTGCGGTACAGGGAACGATGACAAGCATCCGAGATATCCATAGCCAGTTCATCCATCACCGCGAGACCGCAGAGGGCTCGTATCTAGGCAAGATCCTCACGGTCGAGGCGTACGTGTTGACGACCGGCGAGAGCATGTACTCCACGCCTATCGTGGAAGCCTCCGATGCCCCGGACGGCGAGACGCTGGCAATTTTCGTCCTCCCCTTCGGCGAAGAAGTTCGTGCTTCATTCGCCCGCCTGAAGACCGTGCAGCCTGGTCAGCTAGTGCGAGTTTCGGGCGAGTGCCGAATGTTCAGCGACGACGGCGACGTCCTGGTGTTCAAGGACTGTCGCCTTCTCTCCCCCTAACTTCTGAGCTCTCTATCCCTTTCGGGTAAGGCTTTTGGGGTTGCCTGCCGTCAGCCACGGGAACTGGCCCAGCTCCGCCCGACGGTGGAGGCCGCCTCTACAGTCGAGGTCGTCGCACCGGCAAGGGCCGCGGTCGCCAGGAGGGCGGTCAGGACGCTGGTGGCGGCAAGAGCGCGCACGGCGTGCTTCTTCATGGTGATCCCCTCTACGGCTTTCTCTTTCGCGGTGCCGGATGGCGAGCGACCACTAGATTTCATCGCAGTGAGTAACGTTTAGTCATCGGCAAGTGGTCACGGTCACTCGTTTGATGCAACCGGTCCCCGGTCGGCGTACGCGGGGCGACGGCCGAATCGTCCGGCAGGTGGCGGCCCACCGCGCACCCCTTGAGGGGGACGTTTCTTCCCTGTTACCGGGCGCTCTTTCGCTGCAATGTTGGGCACGAACCTCGTGTGCGGGTCCCGGTGCGAGCCCGGGCAACACCAGCAGATCCAAGGAGCGAGCATGTCTGCACCGACCAACATCGCCCTCGTCCGGCGACTTTACGAATCTCGGATGGCACCGGAAGTCACCAAAGAGGTCATTGCCCCGGATCTCGTCTGGGACATCACGCCGGGCTTTCCGAACAGCGGTGTCTACCACGGCTGGGACGACGTGGCCGAGAACTTCTTCGGCCCGATCATGCCGAACTACGAGTCCTTCGGCGCGGTCCCCGAAGAGTACTTCGGGGACGACGACAACCATGTCTTCGTATTCGGGCATTACCACGCCGAGGCGAAGCAGGGCAGCACAGCGGACGTCCGCTTCATCCACCTGTGGACCGTCCGCGATGGGCAGCTTGTCCGGATGCGGCAAGCCGCTGACAGTTACGTCCTTCGTCAGTTGCTGAACGCCTGAAATCCTCACTGGGAGAATATTGATGACGAAAATTCTTTACGTGATAACCGCTTCCGACCACTGGACGCTGGCCGACGGCACCAAGCAGCCGGCGGGCTTCTGGGCCGAGGAAGCGATCGGCCCGTACGAGGTCTTCACCCAGGCCGGGTACGAGATCGCGGCCGCGACCCCCGGTGGGGTCCCGCCTACGGCGGACGCACTCAGCCTCACCCCCGAGTTCAACGGCGGTTCCGAAGGCGCGGAGCGGATGCGGACCGCACTGCGCGAGGCCACCGAGTTGGCGCACCCGATGCGGATTGAGGACGTGCTGATCGAGGACTACGACGCCGTCTTCTACCCGGGCGGTTGGGGTCCGATGGAAGATCTGCCCGACAACGCCGAGTCCGGCAAGCTGTTGATCGAGTGGCTCGCCTCCGGCAAGCCGCTGGCCCTGGTGTGTCACGGCCCGGCGGCGCTGCTGGCCACCATCGGCCCGGACGGAAAGTCCCCGTTCGCCGGCTACCGCCTGACTGGCCTGTCCAACGCCGAGGAAGGGCTGAACGGCCTGGCCGACCGGGCAAAGTGGCTGCTGCAGGATGCCCTCGTGAATGATCTCGGTGCGGACTACCAGGAGGCCGAGCCGTTCACGCCGCACGTCGAGGTCGACCGCACGCTCTTCACCGGCCAGAATCCGGTTTCCGCGGTTCCACTGGCGCAAGAGCTGGTCAAGGCGCTCGGCCGTCGCCACCCGTGACATCGGCGCCGTCCTGCCTACTCCTCGACGATTTCTGGAGCAGGCGGGACGGCGTGGCGATGTATCAGATGACGGCGAAGAACTTCACCATCTGGGTGATCGCCTGATCGACGTACTCCGGCACGTCGTACATCGCGATATGCGTGGCACCGTCAACGACGAACAGCTCTTTCGGCCCGTTGGAGAGCTCATAAGCCAGGTCACTCCACAACTTTGTATCGGCTTTGCTCCCGGCGACGAGAAGCATCGGCTGGGTGAGGAATTCCGGAATTCGATCGAACGTCGAGAAAGCGAGCATCCGGTCCAGGCCGGTCAGCAGGAAACGGCCTTTGGAATTGGGATGCGCACCCCGGGGAGTACGGTAGTAGTCGTACCCTTCGCGAAGCATGTCCGGCGTGTTCTCGTCGATATCTTCGAACTTTTCGGGGACGAAGGGAGCGTAGAGACGTTCCGCTCCCCCCGCTTCCGCGGTGCGCTGCTGGCCCACCATTTCCAGCGTGGCGATGTGTTCGGCGACCGGAACTTGATGCCCCATAAAGGCCCTGGAGCTCTCGCCCATCGGTGCCGCACTTACGGTAGCTACTGCCTTGAAGCGATGCTCGCTCTGGGCCACGGCGATGGCGTAGCCACCTCCGGCGCAAATCCCGTAAACACCCAGTCGCTCCACGTCGACGAAGGGCAGCGTGGTGAGGTAATCCGCTGCGCAGCGGGCGTCTTCCACCCTGGTCGACGGGTCTTCCAGCAGGCGGGGCTCGCCACCGCTGGCACCCTGGTAGGAGGAGTCGTAGACCACGACGACGTATCCATGCGCAGCGAGCCGCTCGGCATAGAGGCCGATCGTTTGTTCCTTCACTCCGCCAGCCGGGTGAACGCCGACGAGCGCCGGATATTGTTTGTCTTCTGAAAAGTTTTCCGGCAGGTGAAGGTTCGCCGAAATCTCTACCTGCCGGTTCCTGAATGAAACAGTCCTGACCATGTTTTCTGCCCCTTTCTGGGCCTCGCTTCTGAGCCTTCGGTGTGCCGCCGAAGGACCCCGAAGGAAAGGTTTCATGCTGGCCGAGAACCATCCAGGGAAGGACTCTCCCTCCATACTCACACCGGCTCGGCCACGGCGGTCAGTTCGAGGGTGAGGTACCGGGCTGCCATCCCTCTGGCGGTGGTGATGCCGAAGGCGTACCGGTCGATCCGCATGGTGGCCCGGGCCTGCAGGCTGCGCTCGACGGTTTGCACCGAATCGATGGTCAGCGAGACCGGTTTGGTCTCGCCGCGGACCGTCAGGTAGCCGTCCAGCGTCCACTCGTCACCGTCACGGCTCAGGATGCCGGCGCGGAAGCCGACGTCTGGGTAACGCTCGACGTCCAGGAACCTGGCCTCGCGCACGTGGCTGTCGCGCTGTTCGTTCCCGGTGTCGAAGGAGGCGGCCTTCGCGATCACCTGGATGGACGCCCTCGGCCTGGCGGGGTCGATCAGGATCTCGCCGGAGGCCACCTTCATGGAGCCCGACACGGCGCCCAGTCCGAACAGATGCCTGGTGCGGAAAACGATGGTGGAGCGGTCTGGATCGAGCCGGTATGTGCCCGCAGCCGGAATGGCGATCTGGTGCACGGTGGTGAATCTGGTCATGGTTGGGACCTCTCTGGTGAGCTGCCCAGGCCGGATTCTTCACGGTCGGGCGCGAGGCTGATCTTGGGGTCGCCGACCCGCCGCTTGCCGGCTGGCAAGCGGATGGTCATGGGTATCGGGGTGGGTCAGCCCGCGGTCGTTCTGGTCGTGCCGGTGGTGCGCGCGGCGTTCTCGGCGGTCCAGGCTGCGAGCAGGCGCAGGCCGTCGCCGGATGGGCTGTTGGCTTCGGCGGTCCAGGCAATGATCTGGAGGTCGGGCTGGGCGCCCCAGATGACCGCGTTCCAGTCGAGGGTGAGGTCGCCGACCACCGGGTGGTGCAGCTGTTTCGTGCCGGTGCCGCGGGCTGCCACGTGGTGATCTGCCCACCATTGGCGGAACTGGGGGTACCCGGTGGACAACTCGTCGATCAGGGCCGCGAGTGTGGCGTCGTCGGGGTGGGTGGAGTTGTACATCCGCATCTGGGCGATGGCCAGCCGGGTGACGTCTTCCCAGTCGGCGTAGAGATCTTTCATTGCCGGGTCGGTGAACAGCAAGCGGATGTAATACCGCTGCTCCTGCGGGATTTTCGCGAAGTCGGTGATCAGTGCGGCACCCATGACGTTCCACGCGACGACCTCGGTGCGCGGACCGATGACAAAGGCGGGGGTAAGCGCCATGTCTTCGAGCACCCGTTGCAACTGGGGCTGCGCCTGGTAGTGGACGGGACGGTGCTGCAGACGGGGTCGTTGCCGGCTGGCGAGTTCGTGGAGGTAGGCGTCCTGGTCCTGATCGAGGCGCAAGGCCTGCGAGAGTGAAGCGAGAACTGACGGGGAAGCCTGGATGCGGCCCTGCTCCAGCCTGGTGTAGTAGTCGATGCTGATCGCGGCCAGCAAGGCGACCTCCTCCCGGCGCAGCCCGGCCACCCGCCTGGCGTGGCCGCCGGTGGGCAGGCCGACCTCGGCGGGCCTCACCTCGCTGCGGCGGGCCTTGAGGAACTCGCCGAGATCGTTGCGGTTCGGGTCACGGTTCATGACTGCCAACCTCTGGCCGGATTGATGTGCTGTAGGGAGTTCCTTGCGGGCCTACCCGGCGCGCTCTCGGCCCGCCGCAACGCCGAAGCTACTCGGTTAGGCGCGGTGGCGGGCGCCGGCCCTGCACGGTTGCCCGAACCCATTCAGTTGATCTTCACTCAGTGCCGGCCAGAAGCCGGTCCCGGGTGGCGGCGAGGGCGTGAGCCGTCACGCCGGCCGGCCGGTCGAAGGTCGAGGACGACATCCGTGCCGGACCGGTCTTGACGGAGAACGAGTGCGGGTAAGCGAACTCCCGCAGCCCTTCCTCGCCGTGCTTGCGCCCGTAACCGCTGTCGCCCCGGCCACCAAACGGTAGCGCCGGGTTCATCACGAACGAAAGAGCGTCGTTGATGCTGGTCATGCCGACCCGCAAGCGGCGGGCGATGGCCTCACCGTGGCCCTGGCTGAACACGGCGCTGCCCAGTCCGTACGGTCCGGCGTTGATCAGT
>DATINJ010000143.1:0-6450 GCA_035474375.1 Kineosporiaceae bacterium
GACTCCCGGACGGCGCGACCACAGATCCTGAGGCTGATCGGCTTCCACGGCGCCCGAACCCCGGACGAAACCCTGATCCCCCTGCTGGTCTCCGGCGGGTGAGCTCCGGCGCAAGTATGTGTGGGCGATGACCCAGTCAGGGGGTCATCGCCCACACCTACTTCGTCCGCCAGGGCCGAAGGTCAGTCGCGGCGCTGGCCGAACACGATGTCGTCCCAGCTCGGCACGCTGGCTCGGCGTTGCTTGCGGTTGGCTCCCGGCATCGGACGCCGACCGGCTCCGGCCGGAACCGGAGCATCGTCGGACGGGTCCGGCTCGGGTACCTCGTCGTCGATCTGGGCGGCCGGAACCTTGGCCTTGCTGGAGTTCTGCGCGGCGGCACCGGACTTCGGGCTGATCGGCTCGGCGTCCGGAAGGACCAGCACCTCGCCGTCCCGGGCGTCCTGCGGCCGGGAGCGAGCCGGGTGCGCGGGCGGTGGCTCGCTCATCCCTTCGGCTCGGCTGAGCAGTGAGTCGATCGCCTCGCGGACCGGGTCGGGGGCGCCGGCGATCTCCTCGTCCTCGCTCAGCGGACGGTTACGACGGCCACGCCGCTCGCGCAGGGTATCGAGCAGATCGATGGCCGTCGGCTCTTCCGGGACCGGTCGAGGAGCCGGTGCCGCGTCGACGTCGAAGACCCGATCCCGGACCGGTGCCAGTCGGCGCTGTGCCGCGGCGTTGGCTGCGGCGGGTGGCTCCTCGTCAGTCAGCCAGCGGGCTTCGTCGTCCAAAGCCGTGACATGCCGGACCGAGGCGTTGTAGATCCACCGAGCTTGCCGGACGGAGGAACCGGCCTCGAAGTCCAGGGCGACGGTCCAGGTGCCGTCCTCGCCGCGCCAGGCATCCCAGACCACCCGCTCCAGGTCGACCTCGCGCTGGATCAGCCGCTCGGCCACCAACTCGCCGAGTGACTCGCCGGACCCGGCCGCACCACCGCGCCGGACCCGGACCTGCCGGGCCTGGTCGGCGACATACTCGCGTTCGGCCAGCACCGGGCCCTCGTACTTGCGAACGTGCTCCAAGGCGAGTCCGGCGGCCGAGGCCACCTCTTCGGCGGTCTCACCGGCCCGGATCCGGGCCTGGATCTCCTTGGGCCGTAGTCGGCCCTCGGACTCCAGCTGCAACTGGCTCAGCCGGGCTCGGTCGCGACGCACCGCAGCACGCAGTGCGTCGTCCACCCGAAGCCGGAATCGCTGCCCACTGGGCCCGGCGACCAGAAGATGCTCACCATCGTCGTGAACGCCGACGAGCGACAGATCGTCCATGGTTCGCTCCCTTCGGCAACCGACCTGGGGAAGACTGTGCCACTTCGTACCCCGTACGCGAAGCATGTTCTTGGGCATGTCGGCGGAAGCTTGGCAGTATCGGGGTCGTGACCTTTGCCGGATCGGTGTCCCAACCCGATGCACCGCCTTCGTCCGAGCCGGACCCGCTGGCCCCCTACGACGCCGTCCTGTTGCTGTCCTTCGGGGGCCCCGAAGCGCCTGAGGAGGTGATGCCGTTCCTGCAGAACGTCACCCGCGGGCGTGGCATCCCGACCGAACGGCTGGCCGCCGTCGCCGAGCACTACCTGCTCTTCGGCGGTCGAAGCCCGATCAATGACCAGAACCGGGCCTTGCTCGGGCAGCTCCGCGAAGGCCTGGCGGGTCGCTCTAAAGTGCCCGTGTACTGGGGAAATAGAAATTGGGGCCCGTTCCTCGTGGATGCCTTGCGGCAGGCGCACGAGGACGGCGCTCGGCGGGTGCTGACCCTGACCACCAGCGCCTACCCGAGCTACTCCGGATGCCGGCAGTACCGCGAGGACATCGCCGCGGCGCTGATCACGCTGGCCGCCGAGGGCCGGCGGTTGGACGTCGACAAGGTCCGGCACTACGCCAACCATCCCGGTTTCCTCGACCCGGTGGTGGACGGGGTGGTGAACGGCGTCCAGCAGGTTCCGCCCGGATCGAAAGTGGCATTCGTCACGCACTCGATCCCGACGCCGATGAACGAATCTTCGGGTCCGGACGGCGGCGCCTATCGCGAGTCGCACCTGGAGGCTTGCGCGAGCGTCATCGAGCGGGCCACGGCGGCGATCGGCGGCAGTCCGCTGGAGTGGGACCTGGTCTACTGCTCGAGGTCCGGCGCGCCGAATCAGCCCTGGCTGGAGCCCGACATCAACGACCACCTGACAACGCTGGCCGAGGCCGGGGTGCCCGGCGTCGTGGTGGTGCCGATCGGCTTCGTCAGCGATCACATGGAAGTGGTCTTCGACCTGGACACCGAGGCCGAGGAGACGGCCGGCAAGCTCGGTCTGCCATTCGTCCGGGTGCCGACCTCGAGCCCGGACCCACGGTTCGCCGCCGGGTTGGTCGAGTTGCTCCTCGAGCGCGCGGCCGCCGAGCGCGGTGCGAACCCGCCCCGACCGGCGATCGGTCCGCACGGGGCCTGGCACGACGTCTGTGCGGTCGGTTGCTGTCCCAATCTCCGGGCTCCGGAGAAGCCGGCTGCCTGCGGCGTCGATTGGGTGGGAAGCCGAGGATGAGCGATTTCAAGGGTGCGATGTTCCTGGCCGAGCAGATCGCTCGGGAGGCCGGTGACCTGATCCTGCGCGGGGAGCGGGATCGTTCCGGCGATCGGCCGGAGGTGGAATCGACCAAGTCCAGCCCCACCGACGTGGTCACCGCGATGGACCGGGCGGTGGAGGATCTGCTGCGCCGTCGGCTGGCCGAGGCCCGACCGGGTGACGGGGTGCTCGGCGAGGAGGCCGGGCTGCAGGCTGGGACCACCGGTTTGACCTGGGTCTTGGATCCGATCGACGGCACCGTCAACTACCTCTACCAAATACCGGCCTACGCGGTCAGCGTCGCGCTGGTGACCGGCGACCCGACGGTACCGGGCGAATGGCAGTCGGTGGCCGGCTGCGTGCATCAGCCGGCTACCGGCGACACCTGGACGGCGGCCATCGGCGACGGTGCCTGGCTCGGTGGTCGGCAGCTACGCCTCAGCCCGGTACCCGAACTGGCCAAGGCCTTGGTCGCCACCGGATTCGGCTACCGGCAGCAGCGCCGCATCGGTCAGGCCCGGGTGCTGACCGGAGTGCTGCCCTGGGTGCGGGACATCCGCCGGATCGGCAGCGCGGCTCTGGATCTGTGCGGCGTTGCCACCGGCACCCTGGATGCGTACTACGAGCGTGGGGTGAACGTCTGGGACATCGCGGCCGCCTCGCTGGTCCTCACCGAGGCCGGAGGGGCCCTCCGGGGGCTGCGTGGTGCCCCGCCCGGCCCGGAGATGGTGGTGGCCGGTGCTGACCCCTTGCTGTCCGCCCTGACCGCCGTCCTGGCCGACCTGGACGCCGACACCGACCCACCGGCGTCCTGAAACAATTTCACCGGCGACGATGAGTGCAGGCTCAGGCGAGGCCGTAGGGGGCCAAGGTCTCGGCGACGCCGTCGACGCGGACCTGATTGTCGGTGGCGAGCCGGGCGAGCGACTCGATCTGCCCGAGCGACAGCTGGACCAGGTAGTCGTCGCCGGACTCGCGCGCCTCGGCCAGAGATTGCTGTGCCTCGGTCACGCGTAGCCGCAGTTCTCTACTGAAGTCGTCCATGCTTCCGGCGCCTCCTGAGGGGCTCTTGGGGCTGGGGAGTGGTTCAATCGTGCGACTTTACGTGCCGCCGGTGAATCCCGGGGAGGCTGTGAGGGGGAACTGACCCACCGGGCGGCGAACATCGCGTTACTATGCCCGATTCGGTGTGGTCACCCGTGAACGTACGGTAACCCATGCCAGGTCAGACGAGTTGGGGGCACGCGGGGTGGCGGGTTCGCCAAGGGCGGCTGGGTAGTGCACAATCCCAGCCGCGAGCGGGCACAAATCAGGCTCCCGGCGCGTTAATCGACAGACTCACCGCAACGACGTTGATCCGCAGGGTGAAACGGCACAACAAGACAGCACCCCGTCCAGCGACCATGGGTACACCACCGTTGGTGTGCTTGCGGTTCGCAAGACATCCAGCACGCCGGCGCGACCGACCATGTACCGCCAGCGAGACCTCCGGAGCGTGACCCCACAATGGCAACCGACTACGACGCCCCGCGGAAGACCGATGACGACCTCAACGAGGATTCGCTCGAGGAACTCAAGGCCCGACGGGTCGACAAGACCGCAAGCGCGGTCGACGAAGACGAAACCGAAGCAGCCGAGGGCTTTGAGCTCCCGGGTGCTGACCTCTCGAATGAAGAACTCTCGGTCCGGGTGCTTCCGCGCCAGGCCGACGAGTTCACCTGCTCGAGCTGCTTCCTGGTGCATCACCGCAGCCAGCTCGCCGGCGAGAAGGCCGGTCAGCTGATCTGCAAGGAGTGCGCCTGAGCACGAGCGATGCAGTACCCCTGCCGATCCGGCGAGTGCCTTTGCGGCACCCGCCGGTGGCTGTGGCACACCGGATCGGTCGGCGGCCTACTCCGCCGGGCTGACCCGGTCGATCGTTGCTCGCAGCGCCCGGGCCAGGGCTTCCGGACGTCGGCTGGAGATCAGCCAGTACGGCGTCGGATCCTCGGGATCGGACAGGAGCACTTTGACTCCCACCGGGAGCCAGCCACGAATGCAGAGGTAGGCCCGGGCATCAAGACGAACGCCGCGGGCCTGCCGCATCTGTCCGGGGTCGAGTTCCTCGATCCCGGACACCAGCGAAACCGGCACTTTGGCTCGGCCGGCGACGAAGGTTTCAGCGGTGACCCTCACGGTCGGCGTGGTAATCACCAGCAGTGTGACGCATCCCACAATGCCAAGTCCGGCGGTGATCAGGGCGGCCTGCGTGCTGATCGGTGCCGGAATCAGGCCGAGGCCCGCACCAAAAGCGATGATGGCTGCCCAGATGCCGGGCGTCGGCCACAACCGTTCAGAATAGACCGCCTGCTCGGCGTCGGATGGCATAACCGAAGCTTCCCATGGGCCGACTTACCAGCACAGCGTGGCTACGCTGTCGGATCGTGAGCATGCCCCGTGGAACGAGCGACAGCGCCGAGCAAGTCGTCGAGGTGCTGCTTCAGCGACTCGACCCCCTGTTGCCGGTGCCCGAGTACGCCCACCCCGGCGACGCCGGCGCCGACCTGGTGACCAGCGTGGACGTCGTCCTGGCGCCGGGGGAGCGGCAGACCGTCCCGACCGGGATGGCGATCGCGCTGCCGGCCGGGTTCGCCGCGTTCGTCCATCCGCGTTCCGGGCTGGCCGCCCGAAGCGGGCTGACCGTGGTCAACGCGCCGGGCACGGTGGATGCCGGCTACCGCGGCGAGATCAGCGTGACCTTGCTGAACACGGACCGATCGACGCCGGTCCACTTGCGCCGGGGCGATCGGATTGCTCAGCTGATCGTGCAGCGGGTAAGCCGGGCCCGGTTTGTTGAAGTACAGCGCCTGCCGGGTTCCGCCCGCGGGGCCGGTGGCTTCGGCTCCACCGGCGGCTTCGGAACGGCGGAACACGAAACGGCAGAACTCGGAGCTGAAAGGCTCGGAACCGAAGACTCATCAGTGCTGAGAACCACGGCACGGGGACAGGGAGAGATCTAGTGGGCTGGTTGAAGCGAAGTCGCGAGAAGGACGACACGAAGGATGGCGATCCGCTGGCCTGGGTCGGAGATGACGACGCATCGGACACCGCAACTGAAGCGGCTCGCTCCGACCGCGACGCCTCGGACGGCCAGGAGACTGGTTCGGACGACGCCGGTGACAAGCAGGGCCCGTGGGACGTCTCCGAGGTGGAGAACTCCGAGGGTTACGTCGACCTCGGCGGGCTGTGGCTGCCGGGCCGGGACGGTATGGAGCTGCGGCTGGAGGTGGAGGAGGAAACCAGCCGGGTGATCGCCGCCACCGTGCAGCTGGGCAGCTCCGCCGTCCAGTTGCAGGCCTTCGCCGCGCCGCGCCGGGAAGGGATCTGGGACGAGATCCGCAAGGAGATCGCCTCCAGCGTCACCCGGCAGGGTGGGACCGCCGACGAGGTGCCTGGCACGTTCGGTCGCGAACTGTTGGCTCGGGTGCCGTCCCGCAGCCCGGACGGGCGCACCGCGCATCAGCCGGCCAGGTTTGCCGGCATCGACGGGCCGCGCTGGTTCCTCCGTGCGGTGTTCCACGGCGAGGCGGCATACGAGGCCGAGAAGGCCACTGAGCTGGAGGCTCTGGTCCGGGAGGTGGTCGTGGTCCGAGGCACGGAGGCGATGGCTCCGCGCGAGCTGCTCACGCTGCGGCTACCGGACGGCGCGCTCGAGGGTGCAAACCAGGACGGCGAGGACGGCGAGCAGGACGATCGCGACCCGCTTCGCCCCTTCGAGCGCGGCCCGGAAATCACCGAAGTTCACTGAGAATACCGGTCAAAGCGGTGCGAAAGGGGTTACCGACCCTGGGTGAGTCGCCGCGGTCAAGGGCTTACCCTGGCCAGGT
>DATINJ010000144.1:0-3759 GCA_035474375.1 Kineosporiaceae bacterium
CGGCCTCCGCCGCGCAGCAGCAGCCAGGCGATCGAGATCGTCGCCCTCATCGCGAACCCGCCATGATCTTCCCGTCCCGGACCTCGACGATCCGTCCGCACCAGCGGGCGACCTGCGGGTCGTGGGTGATCACCACCAGCGCAGCGCCGTTTTCGGCGTGCGTGCGCGTCAGTAGTTCCATCACCTCGCCACCGGTCTCCTGGTCGAGGGCTCCGGTCGGCTCGTCGGCGAAGACGATGCCCGGGCGGGTAACGAGAGCCCGGGCGATCGCCACCCGCTGCATCTGCCCACCGGACAGCTCCCCCGGCCGCTGCTGCTCACGACCGTCCAGACCGAGCGGCGCGAACCAGGCCCGGGCCTGGGCCACCGCCTGCTTGCGGTGGATCCCGGCAACCATCAGCGGCAGGGCGACGTTCTCCACCGCGGTCAGCTCCGCGAGGAGCTGACCGGACTGAAAGACGAACCCGTACTCGGTGCGCCGCAGCTTCGCCCGCCGCTCCGCCGACAACCCCTGCACGTCTTCGCCGCGTAGCCGTACCACCCCGCTGTCGGGGGTGATGATCCCCGCAAGCACCTGCATGAGCGTCGTCTTGCCCGACCCGGACGGTCCCATGATCGCGATCGAATCGCCCGCCCTGATCTCCAGGTCCACTCCGTCCAAGGCGGTTGTGCTGCCGTAGCTTTTGCGCAGTCCGCGGCCCTGGAGAACAGGGGCTCCCCCTACCGGTACCGGCGTAACCGCTGCTGTCGTCGATGTCATACCGACAGCCTCGGGGCCTGGCTGCCCGCCTCACATCAGCCAGAACGCCGTCCTCGCGAAGTTTGAATCAGCCGTTCGGCTGACTGGGCACCCCAGAAGGCCCGCCGGACCACGTCGGCGCGCTCGACTGCACCTTTCGCGGATTCAAGACCTCGTTCCAATCCTCAGCCGGCCTTCGGTCGCTGGCGACGGCCACGGCTGCCTGCCGAGAGTTGCCGTACGTGTCGATCAAGGTGGTGGCGGCGTGGGGTGAGCCGGTCCAGGTCTCGGATCCGGATCATCGACTTTTCAGTTCGTTCTGTCGACGCGCGGCTCACTGACTCTTGACCAGCAACTTAACCGGTGTTTTACTTCCTGGAACCGGTTCCGGAACTAGTTCCGGTACCAGTTCCGGAACTACTTCCGAAGCTGCCAGTGGACACTAAGCATCCGGCTGTTGCCTTGGGAGAAGGAGAGGACCAGATGGGAGCCACCATCGCTGACGTCGCCGCGCGTGCGGGGGTCAGCAAGACGACGGTCTCGCGGGTGCTGAACGGCAAAGGCGAAACCAACGAGAACACTGTCCTGAAGGTCCGGCAGGCGATCGCCGAGCTCGACTACGTGCCGAGCGCGGGGGCGCTCGCGTTCGCCCGTGGTAGCACGCGGACGATCGGCATGCTGGTTCCCGATCTGGCATGGGTGTACTCGGGCATCGTGCAGAGTGTCGTCGACACGCTGGAGGCCGAGGGCTTCGGATTGCGAATGCTGAGCGTCAGCCGCGGCGAGGAGTCCTTGCGCAGTCTGGGCCTGAAGGTGGCTGCCAAGTCGTTCGATGGACTGCTGGTGATTGAGCCCGAGGGCGCCTTGGACTACATCACCGCGTTATACGAAGCGAGCCTGCCGATCGTGCTGATCGACGACCGCTTCCACCGGCCGGGGTTTCCCTATGTGGCCACCACGAATCGCGAGGGGGGTGCGCAGGCAGCGCGTCACCTGCTGGAGGGCGGCCGCCGTCGTCCGCTGGTGATCACGGGTCCCGAGGCGTACGGGTGTACTCGAGACCGGCTGGGCGGTTTCGTTGATGCCTATGCGGCGGCGGGGGTCGAGATCGACCCGCGCTACATCGTCTGGGGCGATTTCCAGTTCGAAAGTAGCCGGTGCTCGGTCGAACGGGCTCTGGTGGACGGCGTGGAGTTCGACTCGGTCTTCGCGCACAATGATCCCTCGGCTGCCGGTGCGCTCGCCGCGTTGCACGCTGCCGGCCGTGAGATCCCGCGGGACGTGGCCGTGGTGGGCTTCGATGATGTTGAACTGGCGTCCTACACCTATCCGGCGCTGACCACGATCCGGCAGCCGATGCGGGAAATGGGTGAGGCGGCTGCGCTGCTGCTGCTGGAGCACGTGCGCAAGTCGCCGGAGGCGGCGGCGTCGCGAATCATTCCGACCAGTCTCGTGGTCCGCGGCTCGACATAGCAGCCCCGCTCGAACTGACCGACCAAGCCTTTCCCGAACTGCACTGTCTCGTCTTTATTTTCAACTGTCGCGGTATCACCGTGATGCGCAAGGGCTGGCGCCTGCGCACTTTCTGTACTTCCTCTGTCGGCGATGAGTTCGCCGATTTGTGATAGCTCATTGTCTGGAGATCTCAGTGGAACCCTCGGTCGGCTCTGTCGTGTATCTGGATCCGGAAGCCTCCGTTGAGGCGAGGGTCGAGGACTTGCTGTCCCGGATGAGCCTGCCGGAAAAGGTGGGGCAGCTGCTGATGCTTGATGCACAGCATGAGGACGTGGCGGACATTGTTTCGGCCAAGCTGGCCGGGTCGGTTCTGCATGTGTCTCCGGCGCGGATGCCGGAGGTCATGGAACTGGCTCGCCGGACGCGGCTCGGCATTCCGCCGCTGGTGGCCGAGGACGGTGTCCACGGCCACTCCTTCTGGCCGGGGGCAACGATTTTCCCGACGCAACTGGCGATGGCCTGCAGCTGGGATCCTTCCTTGCTTGGGCGGGTCGCCCGGGTGGCGGCGACTGAGATGGCAGCCACCGGGATTCACTGGACGTTCTCGCCGGTGCTGTGCATCACGCGGGATCTGCGCTGGGGCCGGGTCAACGAGACGTTCGGCGAGGATCCGTTCCTGATCGGTGAACTCGGGGCAGCAATGGTGCGCGGCTATCAGGGCGATGGCCTCGGCGACCCGACGGCCGTGCTGGCTTGCGCCAAGCATTTCGCGGGCTACTCCGAGACTTTGGGCGGGCGCGACGCGAGCGAAGCCGATCTGAGCCCGCGGAAGCTGCGCTCGTGGTTCCTGCCCCCGTTCGAGCAGGCGGTACGTGCCGGTTGCCATACCTTCATGCTCGGCTACCAGTCGATCGACGGTGTCCCCATCACCGCGAACCGGTGGCTGCTCAACGACGTCCTCAAGGGCGAGTGGGGCTTCACCGGCACGCTGGTGACTGACTGGGACAACGTCGGCCGGATGGTCTGGGACCAGCGGATCTGCGCCGACGAGGTCGAAGCGGCGGCGGTTGCCGTCAACTCCGGCAACGATCTGATCATGGCTACGCCGGCGTTCCTCGAGGCCGCACAGGCGGCGGTCGCCCGGGGTCTGATCGACGAGAAACAGATCGATGACGCGGTGCGACGGGTGCTGCGCCTGAAGGTCATGCTTGGGCTCTTTGAAGATCCGCGTGCGCCCGACCCGGAGCAGCAACGGCAGATGATCGGGCTCCGCGAACACGCCGACCTCAACCTGGAAACCGCTCGTCGCTCCCTGGTGCTGTTGCGCAACGACGGGATCCTGCCGCTGGACGGCGGCCTGACGTCGGGCGAAACAGGCCGCGCCGCAGGCCGGGACACGCCGCGGACGATTGCGGTCGTCGGCCCCAACGCTGACAGCCCCGAGGCAATGCTCGGTGACTGGGCGGGTGCCTCCGGCCAGATCACCTGGATGCCCGACGGCCATCCCCGTGAGCTGGTAGAGACGGTGCTCGACGGCCTTCGCACGCTCGCGCCTGCCGACTGGA
>DATINJ010000145.1:0-68386 GCA_035474375.1 Kineosporiaceae bacterium
GACGTCCCGATCATCGAGAGCGCGCACCCCAGCCCGATGTCTGCCGACCGTGGCTTCTTCGGCTCCAAACCGTTCAGCCGGGTCAACGCCGAGTTGGAAGATCTCGGCGCCGACCCGATCGACTGGTCCCTGCCCTAATCCCGGGTCAGGACGCAACCACGCTTCGACCAGCAACGCCGTAGGCCGTGGTGCGCTGGCTGACCGGGCGGCCGATGCCCTCGGCGATCGACCGCAGCTCCTCGACGCTCTTGGCCGAGCCATGCTGCGAACCGGCCATCCGAGAGATCGTTTCCTCCATCAGCGTGCCACCGAGATCGTTCACCCCGGCCCGGAGCATCGCCCGGGTGCCCTCGACGCCGAGCTTCACCCAGGACGTCTGGATGTTGTCGATCCGGCCGTGCAGCAACAGCCGGGCGAGCGCGTGCACCACCAGGTTGTCCCGCGCGGTCGGTCCCGGTCGGGCCACCCCGGCCAGGTAGATCGGCGCGTTGTGGTGCACGAACGGCAACGCGACGAATTCGGTGAACGCCGCCTGCCCGTAGGCCAGGCTGCGTTCCTGCACCTCGGCGAGCAGGCGCAGGTGCCGAACCCAGTGCGAGGGCTGGTCGACGTGCCCGTACATCATCGTCGAGCTGGTCGGCAGGCCGACCTGATGTGCGGTGCTGACCACCTCGATCCAGCTCGCGGTCGGCAGCTTGCCCTTGGTCAGCACCCAACGGACGTCGTCGTCCAGGATCTCCGCGGCCGTGCCGGGCAGCGAGTTCAGCCCGGCCTCCTTGGCCTGCACCAACCATTCTCGGATCGGCAAGCCGGTGCGGGTCGAACCGTTCACCACCTCCATCGGGCTGAAGGCGTGAATGTGCAGGTCGGGGACCTTGGCACGGACGGCGCGAGCGATGTCGAAGTAAGCGGTGGCGGGCAGGTGCGGATCGATCCCACCCTGCAGACAGACCTCGGTAGCGCCGAGGTCCCACGCTTGCTGGGCTCGGTCGGCCACCTCGTCCAAGGAGAGGGTGAACGCGTCGTCGTCCTTGCGCCGCTGGGCGAAGGCACAGAACCGGCAACCGGTGTAGCAGACATTGGTGAAGTTGATGTTCCGGTTCACCACGTAGGTGACGGTGTCCCCAACGGTTTCTCGGCGCAGGTCGTCGGCGATCCGGACCAGGGCGCCAACGGCTGGGCCCTCGGCATGGGCCAGGACGATCGCCTGCTCCTCGGTGAGCGCCCGCGGATCCCGCTCCGCCGTCCGCAGGGCAGCCGCGACGTCACCGTCGATCCGTTCCGGCGCACCGGTGATCGCGGCCTTCTCGCGGAGCGCCTGCCAGTCGCCGTAGACGTCGTCGAAGTCGCCGCGCCGGTCGCTGGTCCGGCCGATCGTGTCGACCTCGACGTTCAGGTCGATCCGGCCGCTGCTGCCCCACTCCGGGTCGGGCTCCTGCCAGGGCAGCCCCACCGGCAGGGCCGACGGATTCGCCAGCCCCGCGCGATCTCCTTGGTTGAGCATCAGCGCGTTCACGTGCCGGCCCACCCGCGGGTCGAGCCAGGGCTCGCCCGCCGCGGCGTACTCCGGATGGACGGTGAGCCGCTCGGTCAGCTCGAAACCCGCCTCTTCGCTCCAGCGCGCCAAATCGTCCAGGTGCGGCCAGGGCCGCTCCGGGTTCACGTGGTCGGGCGTCAGCGGCGAGACACCACCCCAGTCGTCGGCACCGGCCGCGAGCAACCGGCCGAGCTGCGAGGAATCGGAGAGGTTCGGCGGGACCTGAATTCGCATCCGAGGGCCCAGCACCAGTCGAGCCACCGCGACGGCGGCCAGGTATTCCTCTGGCTCGGCATCCGGCACCCCACGCATCGCGGTAGCCGGCTTCGCCCGGAAGTTCTGCACGATCACTTCCTGGATGTGGCCGTACTCCCGAGCCAGTCGGCGCAGAGCGAAGAACGAATCCGCGCGCTCGGCATAGGTCTCACCGATCCCGATCAGCACCCCGGTGGTGAACGGGATGTTCAGCCGCCCGGCGTCCTCGATCACCCGCAACCTGACCTCGGGATCTTTGTCCGGGCTGCCGTAGTGCGCCAGGCCCGGGGTCTCGAACAGCCGCCGGGACGTCGTTTCCAGCATCATCCCGACGGATGGCGACACCGGCTTCACCCGGCCGAGCTCCTGCCAGCTCATCACGCCCGGATTGAGGTGCGGCAGCATTCCGGTGACCTCGAGGACCTGGACGGCGAGCGAGCGCACGTACCCGAGGGTGGATTCGTAGCCGGCCTCGGCCAGCCATTCACGAGCTTCCGGCCAGCGCTCCTCGGGCCGGTCGCCGAGGGTGAAAAGGACTTCCTTGCAGCCCAGCGCCGCACCCTGGCGAGCAACCCGCAGCACTTCGTCGGCAGACATGAACGGCGCCTGGCCGGCGCGCTGCAGCTGGTGCGGGGTCTGCACGAAGGTGCAGTAATGGCAGCGGTCCCGGCACATCCGGGTGACCGGCACGAAGACCTTGCGGGAGTACGTCACGATGCCAGAGCGACCAGCGCTGGCCAGGCCGGCGTCCCGGACCGCCGAGGCGGCCAGCAGCAGCCGGTCCAGATCGGCGCCTCTGGCGTGCAGCAGAACCTCGGCCTCGGCCGCATCCAGGGTCACGCCGTCTGCGGCGCGGCGCAGGACGCGGCGCATCGCCGATTCGCTGGGGACGTGCTCCTCGGGCGGTGCTGGGGAATCGCTGGGCTCGCTCGGCATTGCATCTCCTGTACCGGTGCTTGGTCGCGTGTACCGGGTGCGCGGATCGTCGGTGGTCAGCGGTCTTTGCTGGAACGAACCTACGGGTGCCCCGTCGGCATTCCGCTCGCGGCTGGCCTCTTGGTTCGGTTTGTCCCCGCGTCCGGCGATTCACCAGCGCAGAGGCGACAACTCGGGTTGAACGTGACAATGAGTATTGACATCCCAAGTAGAGTCTCCAAGTCCGGACGCCACCGGAGCGACCGGCTCGAGTCAGAGCGAGGAGCAGGATGAGCGGCGAGCGAAATCTGACCCTGCCTGATCCGGAACATCGGATTCAGGTGCGATCCGCGGACGGCACCCGGCTGAACATCGAGAGCTTCGGCCCGGACGACGGCCCCACCGTGGTGCTGGCCCACGGCTGGACCTGCTCGATCGCGTTCTGGACCAAGCAAGTTGCCGAGTTGATCAGCAACGACGTCCGGGTGATCGCCTACGACCAGCGCGGACACGGCAGCAGTGGGGCGGCCGGACCGGCCGGCCACACCCCGGAGGCGCTCGCCGACGACCTCTCCGCCGTCCTGAACTCGCCGCTAGTGCGTGGCCGCAAGGTCGTCGTGGCCGGGCACAGCATGGGTGCGATGACATTGATCGCCTTCGGCGCCCGGCATCCGCAACAGTTACGCCAGCGGGTCGCGGCAGCACTGCTGGCCAGCACCGGGATGAACGAGTTGGTGGTGCGCGCCCGGATCGTCCCGCTGCCGTTGCCACTTGCCAAGCTGGCCCGACCGGTGATTACCCGGCTGATGAGCCTGAGCCCGGCCGGCACCACGCCGAATCGCTGGCAGCGGACGGTGACCCGATACACGGCGCTTTCCAGCAGCGCCAGCGCGGCCGACGTGATGTTCTGCACCACCCTGATCGGCTCCTGCCCACCGGCCACCCGGGCGGCGTTCGCCCGGATGCTGTCGGTGCTGGACCTGGACGACGCGGTCCGAGAGTTCGACGTCCCTACCATCGTGGTGGCCGGGACCAGCGATCGACTGACGCCGATCTGGCACGCCCGACGGCTCGCTGACAGCCTGCCTCGACTGCTGAGTTTCGTTGAGCTCGAGGGCTCCGGGCACATGACTCCGGTGCAGTCCGCAGCCGCGGTGAACACGGTGTTCCACCAGCTGATCCGGGATCATCTGCAACCGCAGGCGCCCGGATCCGAAGATCTAGCCGGCGCGGAGAGCTCGCCAAGAGCATCCGAAGGGGTGCAAATCCGGCTCACAGATGGTTCGATCGATCTTAGACAGATCCCCGATACCGCTCAGGAGACAGCCTAATGCGGATTCCCCGCCCGATCGGCGGCAAGGTTGTCGTGATCACCGGAGCTGCCCGCGGCATCGGTGAAGCACTCGCCGTTGCCTTGGCCGGTCGCGGCGCCCGAGTGGCGCTGCTCGGTCTGGAACCGGATCGGCTGGCCCAGGTCGCCGAGCGCTGCGGCCCGAATGCGGCCTGGTGGGAGTGCGATGTCACCGACCCGGACGCGCTGGCCGAGGCGGTCGAGGGCGTGCGCCAGCGGTTCCATCGAGTAGATGTGCTGGTCTGCAATGCCGGCATCGCGATCGGTGGCACTGTCCTGCTGTCCGATCCGGTGTCCTTCGACCGAGTGATCGAGGTAAACCTGCTGGGCAGCATCCGGACCGTCCGCGCGTTCCTGCCACTGCTGGTCTCGGCCCACGGCTATTACCTGCAGATCGCCTCGCTGGCGGCGATGGCGCCGGGCCCGCTGATGTCGGCCTACGACGCCAGCAAGTCCGGGGTGGAGGCCTTCGCCTTGGCGCTGCGGACCGAGGTGGCTCACCACGGGGTGGACGCCGGGGTGGCTTATCTGAGCTTCACCGATACCGACATGACCCGCGGCGCGGGGCTGGACGGCGGTTCAGAGGACCTTCGTCAGCAACTACCCGGCCCGCTGGGGCGGCTGTACGAGCTGGGCCCGGCGGTGGAACGCCTGGTCGCCGGGATCGAGCGGCGGGCGCCGTTCGTCTACGGGCAGGCCTTCATCCGCTGGCTGCGACCGTTGCGCTGGCTGCTGCCCAGTGCCGCCTACTGGACCGGTCGGCGCGGTGCCGCTCACGCCGAGCAGGCGATGACCGGCCGCGCCATGGAGGCATCGCAGCCGGTCGGCGCGGGCGGTCGAGCCGACACCGAGGCCAGGAACCGACACCCCAGCCCGCTGCTCTGAAGCCCGGCGCCGCAGCTGTGGCCTGGGCCCGGCTGGAGGTCTGCCGGGAGCACCATAGGCTGCAGGGATGACCGAGTACCGGGTGGCCGAACTTGCGCGGGCGGCTCAGACCTCGGTCCGCAATGTCCGGGTCTATCAAGACCGCGGTCTGCTGCCGCCGCCGCGCCGCGAGGGCCGGATCGGCCTCTACAACGAGGCCCACCTGGCCAGGCTGCGCTTGATCAACCGGCTGCTGGCCCGGGGATACACCTTCGCCACCATCGGTGAGCTGTTCGACGCCTGGAGCAAGGGCAAAGACCTGGCCGACACGCTCGGCCTGCGCGAGGCGCTGACCGCTCCGTGGACTCAGGAAGAATCGGTCCGGATGACTCGGGCCGAGGTCAGCCGCCGGTTCGGCACGCCGTTCTCACCCGATTCGGCAGCTCGCGCGATCGAGCTGGGCATGCTCGTTCCGGACGGGAAGGATGGCACGGCGTACCTGGTACCCAGCCCGAGCCTGCTGGACGCCGGCTCCGAACTGGTTGCCGCCGGGGTCCCGCTGGACGTCGTCCTCGATCTGGCGGCCGGCGTGAAGGACGACATGTCTCGGGTGGCGCAGCGCTTCATCTCGCTGCTGCTCGACCACATCGCGGACACCGACGACGAGAAGCAGCTGGCCGGGCCGCTATCGGGTGAGGTGGCCAAACGGGTGGTCCGGTTGCGGCCGTACGCCCAACGCACCGTGGACGCGCTCCTGCTGATGGCCATGCAGCGAGAGACCGACCGGCTGCTGGATCAGCTGGCACACAGCACCGATCTGCACGAAGACCAATAACGCGCGCGAACGCTAACTTTTCGGCGCGTTCGGATCTTCCTTGGGGCCGGGCTGCTTGGTGCCGGCCTGCTTGGCGGCGTCCTTCAGCTTGGTACCCAGTTCCTGCACCTTGGCCCGGTTCTTCGGGTCCTTGATTTTGTCGCCTAATTCCTGAATTTTGGCCCGGTTCTTTGGGTCTTTGGCCGCATCCTGAGCTTGTTGGAGAAGTTTCTTGCCTTGCGGAGATCGGGCGAAGGCACTGACTTTGCTGAAGATTCCGGCCATGGCCCCAATCTACGTGCTGCACCGCAACGCCGCACCCCCGCGACGATCATGTATTGCTGCTCCCGGTTGGCGGATCCGCCAGGGGTCGGGATGATCGTTGTATGACAGAGAGCACTCAACCGAACACAGCTGGAGTCGACGAGTTCGACATCGTCGTGATCGGGACCGGGTCGGCCGGCCAGCCGCTGGCTGCGGAATTGGCCCGGGCCGGCCGATCCGTGCTGGCGATTGAGGCTGGTCTGGTCGGCGGCGAATGCGCCTATCTGGCCTGCATCCCGTCAAAGGCGATGCTGCTGGCGGCGCAGCGGCACCGAGCTCGGACCGGGCCGGCCGGGAGCACCGAACCGGACCCGGCGGCGTACGCGGGGGCGGTCGCCGTCCGGGATCACACGACCCGGAACCGGGATGATTCCGTCGAGGCAACCGCCCTGGAGAAGGACGGCGTCACTCTGCTGCGCGGACAGGCCACGGTGGACGGCCACTCGGTCAAGGTCGACTCGGCCGCCGGCGACCGCACGGTGCGCTGGCGCCAGGCACTGGTGCTGGCCACCGGCTCGCAGGCGGTGATTCCCCCGATCGACGGGTTGACCTCGACCACCACCTGGACCAGCCCGAACGCGCTGTCCGACGACGAATTGCCGAACCGGTTGACCATCCTCGGCGGTGGTGCGATCGGCTGCGAACTGGCACAGGTGTATGCCTCCTTCGGGTCGGCGGTGACGCTGATCGAGGCCGCACCCACGCTGCTGGCCGCCGAGGCGGACTGGATCGGCGAAGCGATGGCGGACGTGCTGCGCAAGGTCGGGGTCGACGTCCGTACCGGCACCGAGGTCACCGCTGTGGAATCGGACGGCACCGAGACCTCCACCCTGGTCAGGACCGCCGACGGCGCGGAGGTGGCCACCGATCGAATCCTGGTCGCGGTGGGAAAGCGGCCCAGAAGCTCGGGTTTCGGGCTCGACTCGCTCGGTATCACGGCGCAGGAGAATGGCGCCCTCGGGGTGGACGCGCGGTGCCGGGTGATCGCCGAGAGCGGCGTCCTGGACGACGTCTACGCGATTGGTGATCTGACCGCACTCGCTCCGTACACCCACACCGCGAACTACCATGCCCGAATCGTCACCGCGCACCTGCTCGGCCGTGGGCAGGACGCCGATCACGTGGGAATTCCTCGGGTGGTCTACACCGACCCACCGGTGTTCTGCACCGGAGAGACCGAGGATGCCGCCCGAGAACGCGGTGCGCACGTGCTCAGTGCCCGCTGTGACGCCACCGAAACCTCTCGCTCAGCACTCGAGCGGGCCTCCGATCCCGAGGATCATCGGCCGGCCGGCCTGGAGCTGATCGCGGACGCGGACACCGGGGTACTGCTCGGAGCCTCCGCGATCGGACCGGAGGCAGACTCCTGGGCCGCCGAACTTGCGCTCGCCGTCCGGGCCCGATTGACCGTGCACACCCTGGCCCAGCATTTGCATGCGTTCCCGTCCTGGACCGAGGCGATTCACGTTCCAGCTCGCTCGCTGGCCGAGCAAATCCCTGCCACATCGCCGTGATCAGCCGCAGCTCCCGCAAAGATCGCCAGCAGGCACTGACCGAAAAGATTGACTCACAGCCGGAATACCGTGTAGGCCGGGCGGCCGGAGAGATCCACCACGAGCCAGGGGCCCGGTGATCGAGCTTCGGCAGAGCCCGGCATCGTTCGCAGCCGCTCTCTCAGCATGACGTCGGCGGCGCTCCCGGTGCGAACCGCGACCCAGTCGTTCGCCCGGGCCTTGAACAGCCATCTCGGATCGGCCTCGAACGACACGATGCTCGAGGCGCTGTCGCCGGCTCCGGCGAAGTAGACGAGCGGGTAGCAGAGCCACCAATCCGGACAGTAGACCGTCGGGCGAACGGCCCCCGGATGGGCCGAAATAATTTCCCATACCTGCTGTTTGGGATCAACCTTGGCGGTGAGAAAGGCTTCGTGCGTGGCACTCCCGTGATCCCGCAGCGGCTGGAAGTACGCGGTGATCGTGACTGCCAACAGCGCGATGCCAAGCGCAAGTGTCGATATCGTCGCCGGCCCGGGTCCCACTTCGGCAGCACCGGTCTCGGCGTCGGGTCGGGATCGCGAATACCTGGTCGCCACCAGCCAGACCGAATGCTTCATTGCCACCACAAAGCACAAGACGGCGGGCGGCACAATGAACACGGCGTACCGCCCGTATTCTGGCAGAACTACCGGAGCGGCCAGCGAAAGATACAGCAGAACAGCCGAAACCGAGGTCCCGACGAGAAGCCCGACATCACGCCAGACCCGATGAGCCAGGGCCACGAGCAGGCCGGTGACCACCACGATCAGGGTGACTGTCAGCGCACCCCGCTCCAGGATCAGCCAGGGTTTGGAAATCACTCCGGTGGAGACGAAATAATTGTGCACCGAGCGGCCCGAAAAGAGCGAGAACAGGGTGCTCGTGAACTTCCAGGCGTGGTCGAGGTCGGTGATTCTGGCAACGGAAATGCCTTGACCAGTCGCATGATTGGTGTCAGCGAGGACACGCGAAAGGACGACCAGCCCAGCGGAGGCCAGGGCGAACCCGCCCCAGCGCAACGGAGCCAGTCGCCCCCACCACCCGGCCGGTGCGCGACCCGCGCCGAGCACCAGGCCCCAGATCAACGGCAGGGTTAAAACCGCCGTTGGATGCACCACAATGGCTGCCACCACCGCGAGCACGGCCGCCAGCCACCGGCCGCGCCCCGCCGCGGCGATCGCCACCACGATGAAAGGCCCGAGCAGGCTGGGATCCCAGCCAAATCGTGAGTACGCGATGTTGATCGGCAGGCACGCCAGAATCACCGCCGTTGACAAGGCGGCACCTCGGCCCCATACCGAGCGCAACCCGACAAAGGCCAGCCAGACCGTCAGAACACCGGCGATCACCGCCGGTACCCGCAACACCCAGATCGCCGGACCCACCACGACCTGGATCGGGGCAAGCACCGCGGCCAGGAAGATGTTGGTACTCAGCCGCCCACTCGGGGCCTGCACGACGACCGGCAACGAAGCCTGAAACCGCTCTATTTGAACCCCGTACCAAGCTTCGTCACCGTTGAAGCCCGGCAGGTTGTTCAGATCGATCACGCGTAACAGAAAGGCCAACAGGAACACCACGAACAGCACTGCGCCAACCACCAGTGAACGCACCGGTCGAGACGGCGGATCGGCGTCCATGGGCAGGGCCACGTGATCCACCGACAGCACGGACTCCTGCTTCAACCCAGCTCCCAGCATGCGATTCCGTCGTTGATGTGACCCGGGCAGACTGTCCCCTAGGGCGAGATGGTGAACGCGACCGTGCCGTTTCGGTCAGAGCGCTGGAGGCCGAAAGGCGCGCCGCTCTTCGCCAGGGCCGGCGCGTACGGCGATCCGGCGGCTTCGGGTAGGACGAGAACGGTCTTCACCCCAAGGTTCCGCAGCATGCCGACGCTTTGGGCATCCGGAAAGGTCAGCATCGCCTTGCGCAGAGTCTCGCGAGTCGGTGGGTTGTAGCTGCTGCTGCCATTCGCCACCTGGGGAAAGCCGTCGGTACTCCAGAGCATGACGCGGAAATCGGCAAGCTCATCGGTCGGTAGCACCAGCACGGGCGCGGTCAGGGTAGACAGGGCGACCGGTGCGACCGGCACGTCCGGGTGTGGGGTCTTGTTGACCCCTTCGGCGACTACTGCCACCAACGACAACGAAACGACGAGGACGGCGAGAGCCGGCAGCGCTCGTCGTCGAACCCGCTGGGTGGCCGGGCGCTCCCGGGTGAGGTGGTGCTGCAGCCCCGTGAGCGTTCCTGCGGCCATGATGCAGAGCAACACGATGGCCCAGAGCACCAGGCGACCAGGCGTCCTGGAACCGTCGAAGCCCGGGAGGTGGTCGTACAGCAGCAAGTAGCCGTATTTCCCGTGTCCGGGAGACTTGGTCCCGAGCGCCATCCAGACGGTCCCGACGACTCCGGCCGCGAGCGCGAGCCGCACCTTCAGACTCCAGGACGAAACCAGCAGACCGAGTGCCGCCAGCGCCAACAGCGCGAAGCCGGGAAGCAGCGCCATTTCCCCGGCGGTGAGGAGGGTCCCGCGATACTCCTGCTGGACCGCGCCCCAGAGCCAAGAATTGTCACCGGCGGTGAGAAATCCGCGAAATGGTGGCGAGAAGAGTTCCACCCAAGCCACCGAGCGCTGGGCATCCGGGTGCTCCGCCAGCACCTTGAGATAGGGATAGGCCATTGCCGCGGTTATCCCGAGGAAGAGCAGCCCGCCCCCGAGGTCGGCCGCGACCAGGCGAGCCGGCAGCCGAGGCCGACCGGCGAAGAGCCAGCCGAGGACCGCAACCAATCCGATGGCGGCGAGGACATAGACGAAGGAGATTCCCAGCGCAAAGCCCAAGGTGACCTGCCAGGCGGCGGTGAGCCAGCCAGCGAGAGCCCAGTAGGGGCGCACCTTTTCCGGAGAATACCCAGACTTCAGCGACCAGCCGTGACCACGAGCCAGCATCGCGAAGGCGAGCAGAATCCCTCCGGTGGAAAGGATGTTGAGGTGCCCACCGTGCGTGAATCGCCAGGGCGAATAGGCGAAGGCCACGGCCACCACCACGGCTGCCGCTCGAGTGGCGCCAAGTTGCCGCACCAGGGCGTATGCGCCGAAGGCAGCCATTGCGAAGCTCAGAACCCAGAGCAGGTTGTACTCAAACAGGGCGGCTTCCGGCCCGGAACCCAAGGCCCCGAACGGGGCATAGCCCAGCAGCGAATCGGAGAATGCCAACGTTCGCTGTTCGGGGAACATGACATTGGTGTTCCAGATGTCGAACAGATTATGTGTCGCCGGATTGCGCAGCAGGGCGTGGCCGTCCCAAGCGATCAACCAGGCGAAGAAGGTCGGGTCGTAGATGTCCTGCGGAATGGTCCGGAACGGGTGCCTCAAGATCGGCCACGTCATAGCCACCGCGAGGAGAATCGCGCCGAGAGCGGCGACCGTGAATTCGTGCACCAGGCGCCCTGGGAGCGACGAGCGTTCTTGGACTCCATGCATGGGTCCTTGACCCCGTGGTTGCCGGTGTGGATCGGCGTCCTGTGGGAGCAGGATCTGCTCGAATTTGCGCGTGATCGGCTCCTAGATCATTCCCGGCAATAGTCGGGGTATCACCTTACCGGTGGCACCGCGCGGCAGGGCATCGAGGAAAATCACGTCCCGAGGCACACAGAAGGCGGCCAGTCGCGACCGGGCGAGCGCCCGCACGTCCTGCGCGGTCAGCTGGCTACCTTCGCTGAGCACCAGGTAGGCGGCCAGCCGTTGACCCAGTTGCGGGTCCGGGACGCCGATCACCGCCACTTCGCGGACCTGCGGATGCGCGGTGAGTAACTCTTCCAACACGCTCGGGTAGACCTTCTCGCCGCCGCTGTTCACGAGATCGTCTTCCCGGCCGAGCACGGTCAACAACCCGTCCCCGTCGATTCGGCCGCGATCGCCGGTGGCGAGCATTCCGTCCCGCCGACACCGGTCGGTGCCATCGGTGTAGCCCTCGAACAGCAGGTCATTGCCGACATGGATGCCGCCGATCTCGCCGATCGGTACCGGCGCCCCGGCGTCGTCAAGCAGCGCGATCGTGGTGCCGTGCGGCGGTCGACCGGCGCTGCCGGGTCGCAGCCGCAGGTCCTCGGGGGCGGCGATGGTGGCCCAGCTGACCTCGGTGGCACCGTAGACGTTGTACAGCACGTCCCCGAAGGCATCCTGGAAGCGGGTGCTCAGATCCGCCGACAGGGCGGCGCCACTGCAGGCCACCACTCGCAAGCTGGACAGGTCGGCGGCGGTGAGCGCGGCCGGAGGTAGCTCCAGGAGGCGCTGCGCCATCACCGGGACGGTGATCAGGCTGGTGCAGCCGTGCTCGGCCAGGGCGGCCAGCAGGATCTCCGAGTCGGATCGGCGGTGCAGCACGATCGTGCTGCTGAGAGCGGGGGCCAGCTGCAGCATGCCGAGCCCCCAGGTATGAAACAGCGGCGGCGCGATCAGCATCACCTCGTTCGCCTGGAACCGGATCCGGGACAGCATCGACACCAGCGGGCCGAGGCCCTTGGGCGGCCCGCGCCGGGCACCCTTGGGTGGGCCGGTGGTTCCGGACGTGAGGACGACGAAGTGGCCTCGCCGCTGCGGTGCCGGCACGTCCGCGATTTCGACGCCGGCCATCTCGTCAAGACTGAGGCCCGAATCCGAGGGTAGGTCGGGGGTGGGGTCGGCGACCACCACGACCAGACCAGCCAACCGGACGTCGGGATCGGGGCCTGCGATCAGCTCGGCCAGCAGATCGGCGTCCGCTATCAGTACCAACGGCTGTTCCCGCGCCAGCACCGCGCCGATCTGATCCGCCGACATCGCGACGTTCAGCAGCACCGCATCCGCACCCAACCGGGAGATCGCGATCAGGCTTTCCACCAGGTACGCCGAATTACGTTGCAAGACCGCGACCGACCCATCCGGGCCGATTCCGAACTCGGCCAACCGGGCGGCAATCCGACGGGCGCGGATGTCCAGTTCCGCGTAGCTCAGCCGACGCCGCTCGTCGCTCACCGCGATCCGGTCCGGATCGTGCACCGTCGCCGCGGCGTAGCTCCCCGCCAGGCTCGGACCGAACTTGGCCAGCGCCGCCAGCCGCCGCGCCGTCCGGTCGGGCCGCTCGGCACTCACCACTCCGGCCCGCACCAGCACCGCCAGACCGTTGGCCCGACCCGACCCGCCGTCCAGCACCGAAGGCCCCGACCCTTGACCCGGCCCCTGACTCACCGCGGAGCCGGGCCCGACCGCCGAATCGCTACTCACCGCCAACTCGCGGCCTCCCGGATCCCAGCCTTACGGCACCGCGTCATGCACCCAAGGTTACCCAGCGGTACCCAATTCAAACCCGATGTCACCCCACGTGTTCTCGCTCGCAAGCCAGCGGCCGGGTCAAAGGCCGAGAACACGTGGCCAGAGCAACCCTCAGGGGCCTTGCAAGTCCGGTTCGCTCTGCCGCTAGGGCCGTTTGAACACGCAGATCGAGACCAAAAGCCTAGGTGGGCGCGGCGGCCATCGTCGTTGTGCGTGCTCAAACGGCCCGCTCCGGTTCGACTGCCCCGCCGAAATACGCCGTCCCTATTGCTGCGTCAGCGCACGCCGACGTTGAGATACCAATACACCCCAGGTTCTGGCTGCGTCTTCTGATCCTCCTCGGTGAACGGGCCCGAGCCGACGGCGAGCGTGGCGCCCTCGAACGGACGTTTGATGCCAGTTCCACGCAACCGGTTGGGATCGTTTTCCTCATCAGGAATGCGGGACCAACTAGGGTCGTTCTTAAGCATTTCCGCTACCGGGTCGTTTTTACCGGTGACGTACACGGTAAACGATGGCGGTCCACCGTCGTCGCACTCGTTCAGCATCGCTTTCGTGATCCGGGTGCCGGCCGGAAGTTCCGCCTCGACGGTCGCAAGCCCTCGCTTCTGCTGTTTGACTGTTCCGGGACAAGCCTGGAACGAGTCGAAGGGGCCAGCACATCCAGCGCACAGCAGCACCACCGCGATGAACCCGGCAAATGCTTTCAAGGTCTTGACGAACGTCATCACGTACTGATGCCTCTCCCCCTACTCACCCTTGAGTCTAGTGAAATATCCCTTATTGTACAGATCGCTTCCGGCATAAAACAGCCAGTGCAGGAAATTGTCCAAGCCATGGGCTCGACCGTACCTATTGCATTCAGCCAGATGATCAAGGGCCCAGTTGCGGGAGAATATGTTGTTCTGCAGATCACGCCAACTATCAGTACCCACGGAATGGTCTTGACCCGATTCATGAACGTCACCAATTGATTTGGCGACGTTATATCCGAGCGTGACTACCATCGCGACCTGCCAGATGAAGTGCTGAACGGCATTGGATTTATTGCCGTACGCAATGTTTTTCTGGACCATCGAGTAAGCCATGATGCTGACGTGGACGATGATCACGCAGCTTTTGGTGCCTAGCGAATTGCAGGCTCGCAGCTCTTTGAGATGGCGGAAGAATTTCTCAACTATCGCGGTTCCTTGCGGGTCGGCGCTGTTGATCGGGTCGTTGGGGTAGACGTAGGTGTTTTCGTTGCCGCCGGTTACCGGGTCGCGGCTGAGGAACCGTCCGGTGGTGGGGTTGTACAGGCGCACACCCATCAGGATGAGGCCGCCGATGGCGTCTGTGGAGCGTTGTGCGCTGCCGAGCCAGCCGTAGCGTGGTGTGGTGCTGTTGTCCGCTCGTGGAGTGCCGTATTCGGTTTGCTCGATGTAGGTGTTGGTGGCGATGGCATTGACGTCGTCGTCAACGGTGGCCACGACGTCGCCGTGCAGGTTGGTGAGTTGGATCTGCACGGTTCCGGTGGAGTCCTGGACGGCGGCAAGGGTGCCGTCGATTCCGGTGACGTTCCGTTGCCAGCTCCACGTCGAGCCGGTGTCGGTGCTGGCGGCGATCCAGGCTGGGGAGTCGCCGGGGCCGGAGTAATGGTTGACGATGCGGCGGGTTTCGGTGCCCGAGGTGGTGTCGGTGGCCTGACGGATGCGGCGGACCGGGTCAAGAGTGAAGGTCTTGGCCCGGGTGGCCTGGGTCTGGGAGGCGACCATGTCGTTGCTGTAGTACCCGGTAGTGACGGTCGAGCCGCCACTGGCGTCGGTGCTGGGCACAGTGGTGGTACGGCCGAACTTGTCGTATTCGTATCCGGTGGTGGTGGCGCGGTCGGCAGCGTCGTAACTGGAGCTGTCCGTCGTCGATGTGGCGCTCTGGCAGGAGCCGTCGCCGGCCGGCGCGCTGGTGGCCAGGGCGGTGCGATTGCCGTTCTTGGAGAAGGTGTATCGACGGGTGGTGCACCTACCACCTAGCTGATCCTGAACCTTGATCAGCCGGTTGGCGTTGTCGTATCCGTAATCGGTTTCGCCGATCGGCCCGGTAGACCAGACCGCATGGTCGTCACGGTCGAAGCCCTGGTCGTAGAACATCCAGTTGTAACCGCGGTTGGTGTAATGCAGGCTTCGGGCCACCCCGACGTCGTCGTAGCCGGTGGTTACGTTGATCCCGTTCGGGTAGACCTTTTTGATCATGTTGGTGTCGCTGTCGTATGCGGCGGTGAACGTGGACGGCAGGGAACCCATCCCGACGTTCATAGCCGTGATCAGACCACGGTGCTCGCTCTTCCCAGCAGCGTCAGTTCCGTCATACGTATACGTGTACGTGCCTTTGCTGTCGTTGAGGGTGGCAACCTGCCCGTCGATGGTATAGGTCGTCGTTGAAGACGCGCCGTCCGCATCGGTGAAGGAAGTCTGTTCGCCCAGGAGGTTGTACCCCGCGCTCATAGTCACTCCGGACGTGCTCCAACTCGTGGCATCACCGGTAGCTGGGTCATATCCGTAGGTGACGTCCGGTAGCGCGGTGCCACCATCGGTGGCCGGAGAGACAGTGATCGCGGTCTTGCTCACCCGCCCGGCGCCGTCATAGGTGTTGGCGGTGGTCCGAGTGGTTGTACCCGAGGTCTCCACCGTGCTGGCGACCGCACCGGACAGCGCGTACGTGGTCAGCGTGGAGGCGATGGTGGTCCCGGACGGTTGAGCGGCCGGCTCGGATTGGCACACTGCGCCAGCCCACTGCGGTTTGCTCCGGCAGGCACCGGAGGCTGCAGACGTGCCCGCGGTGTAGTACGAGATGAGCGTGGTTCCGGCGTCAGTACCAGTGGATTCCGGCATCCGGGTTTCGACCGTCCGCCCCGCTGCGTCGTACCGGGTTTTCCGCACGATGTCGGTGCTACTCGGGCTGGCTCCCATCACCGTGGTGGTGGTGGTCGGTGCGCGCAGCACCCACCCCGACGTGTCCCCGGTGGACGACGCCCCGTCGATCGGGTCGTACCCGGTAATCGTCTTGCGGGTATCGTCCGCGACCGTCGGCGAGCCGTCCAGCGGAACACTGGACGTCGTGCTGGTCGTGACAAGGTGGAACGTGCCGGAGTTGGGGGCACCTACGTCATAGGTGTTGGCGGTCTTGACCCGGACCGAAGCCCAAGCCCCACTAGCCAGGTGAATCTGATGGGCCGGCATCAGCGTGGTGAGCAGATCGACACCATCCCCGCTGTACTTCGAGATCGTCGCCAGCAGATCCGCCCGAGCCGCCGAGGAGGACTGGGCCGCCACGTGGGGGTCTGTCAGGTCAGTCGGTGACAGGGCTCGGGCCCGGTTTCCCGCGCTCAGATACCAGACGGCGTTGTTGCTCGCGTCGTACCGAGTCGCATCCACCTGCCAGGCGCCGGCCCCGTACGAGGCCGTGTTCACGGTCCGACCGGACACGTCCGCGTAGATCAGCGACGCGTACGGCCAGTCTGCCGCGCTGGGAGTGTGCACGCCGTTCACGCCATTGACAGAACCGGTGGCCGGAACCCGCGACGCGGGGAACACCGCAGCACCAACGTAGGGCAGATCCGCGGTCTGGTTCCAGGTGGCGGTCTGCGCCGACGACAAGTCCAGCGGGGAGCCAGAACCGGAGACGGGAATGTCGTACACCAGCGACTGCGTGGCTACACCGTTGACCGGGTCAGGTACTGACACGTCCGCCAGGCGGCCCACCGAGTCGTAGCTCATGCTCCAAGTGGCCCGGCCGGCAGCTGTATAGGTCGCCATCCGCCCGTTCGCGTCATACGTGTACCGGGTTTTCAACGCCGGGCTGACCCGGGGATCCCACTCGGCACGCAGATGTCCGGTCGAGTCATACAGGTACCCACCGATCGCGACGGTGACCATCGCTGACGTCGCCGGGTCATACGCGGTATAGGTAATGACTTTGACCCGACCGGTGACGTCGCCCCAGGCTGCCTCGCCGGTCCCGGTCGCAGTGGTCGACGTGGCATAGGTCAGGTTCAGCGCCCGGCAGCCGGCGACCATGCTGGCACAGGTCACACCGGCCGGAACGGGTGCGAGAATCTTGGTAACCCGCCCGGCGCTGTCTCGACTGTAAGCGGACTCATTTTCCTTGCCGACTCCGTCGACCCACTTCGGCAGGTAGACACCGCTGCTCCCAGCCTGGGCCAGGAACGTTGTGACGTCACCGGCGGCTGACGTGAGCTGCCAGCCGGTGTACACCGTGTTGTCATTTGAGTCGGCGGGGTTGGAGATGGTCGTGGACTTCTTCAGCGTGGACCCGTCATCGCTGTCGCCAGTACCGGCGAAGACGCCGCCATTCGCGGAATACGTGAACTCGGTGCCGGTCGCATCCCGCAGCGTCACATACCCGTTGGCAGAACTGTCCGTCAGTGTCAGATCCCCGGAACCGTCACCGGAACCGAAATCAGCAATCCGCCAACCTGGCCCGAACACCCCGTCAGGCCCGTTCGAAGCTGGAGCCGGCGTCAAAGAACTGTGATCCCGGGCGATCGACAGGCCACCGATCGATATGTCCGGCACCGTTAGATCGAAATTGCCAGTCACCAAGGACACGACCCCGGGCCCGAATGGTGAGGTCGCGGAACTACCCGCGAAATCGGTCTTGGCGAGGATGAATGTCGTTTCGACAGAGCACCATTGGTTTGCTCCGGCCTGGGTGAAGCAGGCCCGGACCTGGATCGCCCCGTTGGTGCCACCAGCCGCAGCGATGGTCGCGGCGGCGTTCCAGTTCAGCTGGCTGTAGTTGGCCACCGAACCGCTGACGGTGCCGGGCCGCGGCCACCCGGTGATCGCGGTGGTGGATCCGGCCGGGGTGACGTTCGCGGGGGGCACGGTGATCCACGACAGGGACGCGTCGGTGCCAGGCCGGTAGGAGTAGGTCACCTGGGTGCGCGCCGAACTCGATTGCGCGGTCAGGCCGACCGCTTTCTGCGTGGTGTCGTACGCGACCGGGGTCAGAACCCCACCGTTGCCGACCCCGAAGGTGTACGTCGTGGTGGTGGTGGAGGTGTTGAGCGCGACATCGCGGGACTTGGCGTAGAGGACGTGCCGACCTTCCCCCGGACTGATCGAAACCGTCAGCGGGGCACCGGAATTGCTGGAGTCGTTCAGGAAGGTTTCCGGACTCGGGTTGTCCAGGCCCCACCAGTACCCGGACCCGCCACCGCTGGTGGTGTCCAGGGTGCAGGTCGAGGACGCCGAACTATTCGTCCAGGCATTCGCCGGGTAAGTGGTGCAGGCGATCGTCGGCGCGACCGGCGGGCTGTTGTCGACCGTGAAGTACGTGTAGTCCGACCAGGGGCCGGTGTCGGTGCCGCCAGATCCATCGATGACTCCACCGCGGACCCGGTACCGGTAGTGCTTGCCCGTTGTCAGCGGGGTATCCACGCTGACGCTGGCCAGCGAGTTCGGGGTTGCCGCCGATCCTTCACCGAACCAGAACTCTCCGTTCCCATCACCCGGGTAGTTCGGGTCGTAGGAGATCTGCCCCTGCACGGATACGTTCGCGCCGTCGGTGTTGCCGATCTTGGCCTGCAGGTTCGGCGTCAACGACGTCACATACGTGGTCCCGTTCGACCCCGTCACCTGTGGAGAGGCCGTAACCTCGCGCGGGTCCCACGGGTAGGAGTTGTAGGTCACCGACAGGGTCGGCACCCGGGCCGGGTCGCTGCACACGCCGGTCGTTCCCACATCCAGGGAACAGAAGGACTTCCGCCCGTCCGGGCCGTTCGTGTCAGCGAAGATCATGAACCCGTAGTTCGGCAGGTCGTCCCACGCCCACGCCCGCACCGCGGACGTCATGTCAAAGGACTCGCCCGTAGCCGGGCAGGACGCGTCGAAACCGTGCGAGAACTGCCGCCACAGCTGCTTATCGTCATCGACCATGCCCGGCGACGTGTCGTAGGTCACGGTCGCCGGGTTCCAGTCCTCCGATATCGGGTAGACCCCGACCCAGTTCTCCGTGCACGACCCGCTGTACGAGTTGAACAGATTCAACGACGCACTCGTCACGTGGTTCCACTTGTACTGCTCGTCATCGAACTTGATCAGCGCCGATGAGTTCTGTGACGAACTCGTCCACAGACCCGCGTTGAGATGGTCCTCGGCACCATGCACCGCGTTGTCACCGTTACGCACCCAGCTGTCCCCGATCGCGTCCACCGCGGAGATCACCGGGTCGATCGTCACCGGGAACACCGTCTTCGGGTCGCTCAGGAAGTCCTGGTCCGGGGTCAGCGTCAGCCCCGCGTCCACCCCGGCCTCCGGGTCCTGCACCAGCTTCTGCGGCAACTCCGTGACCTGGGTGTGCTCACCGGTCTTGGCATCCGTGGCCGCCGAGTACATCACCGGGGCCTGGATGGCGAACACCTCGTCACCGGCCTTGACCTTGGCCTCGCCCTTCCCGGTGGTCTCGGTCGCCTCGAAGGTGACCCCGCCACCCTTCACCTTGACCGCGTCCGCACCATCCAGACTCAACGGCAGCTCCACCGGGTCGACCGTCTCCCCCGCCGCCGGCCGGTCCTTGATCACCACAGACTGCTCGAAGCCATCCGGGCGAGCGGTCAGCACCAGATCCCGGGTCGCATCCAGCGCGTACGTGGCAGTCGCCCCGGCGATCACCGGTTTCGGCAGCGCGCCGTCCCAGCCCATCGACAGGCTCCGCCCGCGACGGGTGAACAGCACCGCCGGGCCATCCCCACCCGCGCTGAACGTCACCGGCCTCGGCGAGGACTTCGGCTTCCACCCAGACTTACCGGCCACCAGCGTCAGATCGATCGACGTCCACGAACCGTCCGCCCGCTCCACCCGCACCGGAGCCGGATTGCTGTCAGTGCGCAACTGCCCATTCGGCAACGCCCACGTGGTCGAGGACTCCGTCCGCGACCCGACCACCTCAACCGCACGATTCTGGGTCTTCGCCGCGATCCGCGCCGACACCCGGTCATCCTTCGCCACCACGGGGGCCGGCTTAGCCGCCGCGCGCGCTGCCGAGAGCCCTGCGACCTGCGGCGACGCCTGCGCGGGCACAGCCAGGCTGACACCCAACCCGAGGACCGCGATCACCGCGGCCACTCCCACCGTCCTGGCCGGTACCACCACGCGGGAGCGGGCACCACAAATCGGACGAGACCAGAAGCCACGCATGAGCATTCGCCAATCGACAGCAGGAGAGCTGTCGACCGAGCGATCAACAGGGGCGTCAGTAACTCACAAGCAATCCCTAAGCCACAAGCCTTCCCTTATGCGACATCATTCGATATACGGACAAGATGGATTTTTCAACTACCATGAGTGTCGGCCAGTCACCGAGCGCCCACCGATCGGGCGGGCGGGCCAGTGGCCCGTGGGAGTGAAGTCGACAGTGAATCGTCCGCGGCCGACCCCCTGCCAAAGAATCAACGGTAAGGTGACCACCCCGGCTCACCTGAGCCGAACCGCTCCGAAAGGTCGTACCGGGCAACGAAGCTCGATCGATGCTCTGGTCAGGCAGACCCGCCCGCAATTGGCGTTTCGCCGTTCTGACCAGCGCCGCAGCCCCATCCCTCGAGCCGATCATGGATGATCCGCTCCGTACGAAAGACACGGATGTCCAGAAGACCGGCTTTGGATGGACTGCGCGGCCTAGCTGTGCTAGCGGTGATGATGTTCCACACCTCACCCGCGGCACACGGCGGCTTCATGGGCGTGGACATCTTCTTCGTCATCAGCGGTTACCTGATCACCACCCTGCTCCTGCTGGAATGGGCCCGGACCGGCGGTGTCGATCTACGGTCCTTCTACATCCGCCGGAGCCTGCGCCTCGCGCCGGCGCTGCTCTTCATGCTGCTGCTGGCCACGCCATTGATCATCTTTGGAATCTCCGAAGAGATGCACATGCCGATGGCTGCGGCCGTCGCGAGCGTCCTGTTCTATGTCGCCAACTGGGCGAGCGTTGCCGTCAACGACGGTCTCGGCCCGCTGACGCACACCTGGTCGCTGGCAATCGAGGAGCAGTTCTACCTGATCTGGCCGCTGGTACTGATCGCGATCCTGGCCCGCCGGCGGCGCCCCCCGGTGATCAGCCTGGCCGTGCTGATCGTCATCGTGGTTGTCGCACGGTGGATCTGCTGGGACCTCACCCACGGCGCCTGGCTCTACTACGCAACCACGTCGCACAGCGATGGACTGCTGATCGGCGCGCTGCTCGCCATCGTGCTGCAGAAAGCCCAAGCCTCGGCGCCGGTTTCACCGACCAGCCCAGAAACCGCGCCGATTCGCCTCCGGGAACCGAGTTTTCAGGCGCTCCTCGCCCCGGCTGCCACCCCGGCTGGCGCCCCGGTCACTACCTCGGCGTCCTCGATCTGGCCCTCCTCGACAGTGGCCGCCTGGTTCGGGATGGCCGGAATCGCCGCCCTGATGGCAACCCTGCACATCGACAGCAACGCCACTTTCCAATACGGCCTGCCATTGATCGCCCTGTTCACCGCGCTGGTCGTCTGGCACCTGGCGACCGAGACCAGCGGGTTGCTGATCTGGCTGCTCTCGTTGCGACCGCTGACCATCGTCGGCACCGTGTCGTACGGGCTCTACCTGTACCACTTTCCGGTGTTCCACTTCATCCAGAAGCAGGGTTACTCGCACCCGGTGCAGCACGCCCTGGAGCTGTCGATCAGCGCTGCCGTGACCGCGTTCTCCTGGTTCGTCGTGGAGAAGCCCGCACTTCGACTCAAAGACCGCTTCATCCAACGAGGTTCGCCCGAAGCGCCGGTAATTCCCTCACTGGCAAAGTAACTCGGAATTCGGGCAGAATGTACTGATGCGAGTCGCAGTGATCGCCGGAGGAGATCCGGGGCATGTCTTTCCGGCCGCCGGCCTGACGGTAGCGCTCGGCATGCGTGGGCATCAGGCCCTGCTCTGCACCGGCAAATCCTGGCTGCCGGCGCTCAACCGGGACGGCGTCCCGGCGATCGCGATGCCGCCCACCGAGCCGAATCCCGAGCGCGACGGCTTCCTCCGGCTTCGGCAGACCGCGCTCCAGCTGGCGCCGCAGATCGCCGAGCGACTGACGGCGTTCGCCCCCGAACTGGTGGTGTCGGATGTGATGACACTGGCCGGCGGGCTGACCGCCGGGCTTCTCGACGTCCCCTGGGTGCAGCTGATTCCGCATCCCGTGATGGATCCGTCCCGCTATCTACCGCCGTCCAGCTCCGGTCTGGCGCCCGCCCGGACCGCACTTGGCCGGCTGCGGGACGAGCGGCTGTACCGGATCGTTTCGGCGTACTGGCGGCTCGGTGACGATGCCCGTGAGCGCGACCACGAGCGGCTGGGTCTGCCGCGGACCAGCGCGGCGCCGCGAGCGCGACTGTTCGCCTCGCTGCCGGTGCTGGAGGCTTCGCGGCCGGACTGGCCGCGCGACAGCTACCTGGTCGGCCCCCTGGAGTGGGATCCGACCGACACCGTACTCACCCCGCCACCGGGCGACGGGCCGCTGGTCCTGCTCTCCGCCACCACGGTGGAGGGGGCGGCGAACGGGCTCACCGAGGCGACCCTCGCCGGGCTGGCCGGTAGCGGCGTTCGGGTCGCCTGGACCGTGTTCAGCCCGCCGGCGACCGCGCTTCCGGCCTGGGTCGCTGCCGGGCCGGGCCGGCAGGAACCGTTGATCGAGCAGGCCGCCGCGGTGATCTGCGGCGGTGGGCATGGGATTCTGGCGAAGGCACTGAGCCGGGGGCGTCCGGTGGTGACCGTCCCCGACGGTGGAGAGCAGCGGGAGAACGCCGACCGGGTGCGCCGCGCCGGGCTTGGGGTCGAGATCCTGCCGAAACGGCTGACCCCCAAGCGGCTGGCCCACGCCGTCCACCAGGTGCTGTTCGATCCCCAGTTCGCGCGAGCGGCCGAAACCTGCCGACCGGGGCCGAATGAGCGCAGTAGCGGGGACCGTGCGGTGGACGTCGTGGAGGCTCTTTTCTTGACCTCCTGATCCCTCGAACGGCTGCGGTAGCGAACAGTTGACCGCATCGAATGTCGGATGACGTCGAATTGCAACCGGCGGGTAACTGGAAGCCGCCCCGCGAGCAACTACACGCACTAGTCTTGCGCGACCAAGACCGACCAAGACCCAAAACCACGACCAAAGACAGAGACCAGGCAGCGGCACGGATTCCGATGCGCTGGTCCGACATCCAGAGCCGGGGAGATCCCCCGAGCCACGGAGAAACCATGGAGGCCCGCGGTGCCTGCTCCATCCCTTCTGGCCGTCATTCCCTGCCTGAACGAGGAAGCACACATCGAGGGCGTGGTCCGGCAGCTGTTGGCCGACGCCGATGCCGCCCCGGACGGGCCGGACCTGCGGGTTGTGGTGGTCGATGGCCGCAGTACCGATGCGACGGTGAGCATCGTTTCGGCGCTGGCGGCAGCGGATCGTCGAGTTCTTCTGCTGGAAAACCCGGACCGGATCCAGAGCAGTGCGGTGAACCGAGCGGTCGCGGCCTTCGGTGACGGCGGTGAGTATTTTGTCCGGATCGATGCCCATGCCGGATACCCGCCGGGCTTCTGCGGCATCCTGCTCGATGAGGCCATCGCGACCGGTGCCGATTCGGTCGTGGTCTCGATGCGCACCGCAGGTCACGGCACCTTTCAGCTCGCTGCCGCGGCCGCGCAGAACTCCCCTCTGGGCAACGGCGGCTCGGCGCACCGGAATGCCACCCAGGACCCGAACGCCTCCGGAACCTGGGTAGATCATGGTCACCACGCGCTGATCAGGGTCGCTGCCTTTCGCGCGGTCGGCGGGTACGACGAGACGTTCACCCACAACGAGGACGCCGAACTCGACGTCCGTCTGGGCGCGGCCGGTTTCAAGATCTGGATGACCGCCCGCACCTGGTGCGACTACTACCCGCGGGAGACCCCGGGCGCGCTGCTGCGGCAGTACCTGAACTACGGCGCAGGCCGGGCCCGCAATGTGGTGAAGCACCGGACGGTTCCGAAGGTCCGCCAGATGGTGCCGCTGATGGTCGCCCCGGCACTCGCGCTCAGCTTGTTGAGCCGGGTCAACAAGCTGGCGGCGCTACCGGCGCTGGCCTGGATACTTGCCTGCCTCGGTTACGGCGCGCTGCTCGGCGTCCGGGACCGGCGACCCGCCACCGCCCTTGCCGGACCAGCCGCGATGATCATGCATCTGGGCTGGTCGGCAGGGTTCTGGCGGGTGCTGATCAAATCGACGGGTCAGCTCATCCGCGCTCGGCCCACACCGTCCGGACAGCCGGATACCGATCCAGCAAATCGCTGACCGTTCGCGAGGTGTAGCCGCGCTCCTGCATCCCGGCGAGCATCAGCTCGGTGGCTCGCACTCGATCCAGGCCACCCTCGCCGATCACGGCACCTTCCGGGAGGGCTCCAACCCCGTCCCCGGACGTGTCGTGCAGCAGCAGGAAGCCACCGCGGTGCAGGCCCTGGACCGCTCGCTGGGCGATCACCTCAGCGGTGGATCCGTCCCAGTCCTGCGCCCACGCCGACCAGATCACCACTTCCATCCCGAGCGCCCGGGTGGCCAAGTACTGCTGCACCGACTGGGCACCGTAGGTCGGCCGGAACAGCGTAATCCGGCGGCCGGCGACCGCCTCCAGCCGCTGCTTGGCCTCTCGGATCAGGGCGATCGCCCGGCGCAGCGGCATCCGGTTCAGCCGGGTGTGATCAATGCCATGCAGCGCCACCTCGTGCCCCTCGGCCAGGATCCGGGTGATCAGCTCGGGGTGCGCTTCGGCCGGCTCGACCATCACGAAGAAGGTGGCCCGGGCACCGTGCGCGGCGAGCGCATCGAGGATGCCCGGGGTGAACATCGGGTCCGGGCCGTCGTCGTAGGTCAGGGACACCACCGGCTGGTCAGTGCGGACACAGGCCACGGTGCTGATCGGCAGCAGGGCCGGACGGCCGAGCCGGAGCACCTTGTCCGGGGCAGGCAGCGGCCGCTCCCCCGCGTCATAGTCACAGACGTATCCGCGGCGGACCAGGGTCGCGGAGAGATCGAGAAAAGGACGGCGACGGGCGGCGGCGGACACCTTCGGGTCCGGACTCAGATCAGTCATGGCGCAGACAATACGGCCGAGGGGGCCGCTTTCCGGCTTCATCGGCTCAGGGGCGGCGTCCGGCTCGATAGGCTGCGGCTCTTCTCAGCTTTCGGAGGCTCCAGGAATGTCCGCACAACACGTCGGAGTGATCGGCGCCGGAATCGTCGGGCTGGCCACGGCGCGACGGATCGGTGAACTCTTCCCCGGCACCCAGGTAACCGTTCTGGAGAAGGAGGACCGGGTCGCCGTTCACCAGACCGGACACAACAGCGGCGTGGTGCACGCCGGGCTGTATTACGTGCCGGGCTCGCTGAAGGCGACGCTCTGCCGTCGCGGGGTGAGCCTGCTGCACGAGTACTGCCAGGAGAAGAACCTGCCGTACGACGAGTGCGGAAAGCTGGTCGTCGCGATCAACGACGCCGAGCGACCGGCGCTGGAACGGATCCGCGAGCGGGCCCTGGCCAACGGCGTTCCGGACGTCAGTTCCCTGGACAATGCCGGGCTGCGAGAGATCGAGCCGTATGCGGCCGGGGTGGCCGCGATCTTCTCACCACGGACGGCGATCACCGACTACGTGAAGGTCGCCGAGGCTTACGCCGACGACATCCGGGCGGCCGGCGGGACGATCGAGTTCGGCTTCCAGGTCGACGGCATTCGGCAGCGGGCCGGCAAGGTCGAGGTCCGCTCCGGCGATCGCCAGCTCAGTTTCGACCGGCTGGTGGTTTGCGCCGGGCTGCAGTCCGACCAGGTCGCGGCCTGGGCCGGAGACGACGCCGGCCCGGCGATCGTGCCGTTCCGCGGGGAGTACTTCCGGCTCATCCCCGAACGAACCCATTTGGTGAAAGGCCTGATTTATCCGGTTCCGAACCCGGACTACCCGTTCCTCGGGGTGCATTTCACCAAGCGCATCCACGGGGGCGTCGATCTTGGCCCGAACGCGGTGCTGGCATTTGCTCGGGAGGGCTACACCCGGGGCACGGTCAAGCCGAAGGAGTTGTTGGAAACACTGAAATGGCCGGGCTTCCGCAAGCTGGCCCGGCAGCATTGGCTGATGGGCGCCGAGGAGATGGCCGGTTCGATCAGCAAGTCCCTGTACCTCCGGTTCGCTCGCAAGTACGTGCCAGAGGTTCAGTCGTCCGATATCGAGCGGGCCCAGGCCGGGGTCCGGGCCCAGGCGGTCGATCGAGACGGCAGCATGGTCGACGATTTCCGGATCTCTCAGCTCGGAAATGTTACGGCTGTCCGTAACGCACCGTCACCAGCCGCGACGTCGTCTTTGGCCATCGCCGAGCACATCACCGAACACCTACGCGAGCACCTCGGCACCCGCACGCACTGAAGCGCACGTCGGTCGGCCAGCTTCCCGGTCACGTCGAACAGTGGGTCGATCATGAGCTTGCTCACATTTTGCAACAAACGCCTTCTCCTGCACCCCGATTGTGAAGGCACCCGGTTTCCGAGGGAGGTCTTCTGGATCTTGCCCGGAGATCGCTAAATGGGCGACGCACGCGTCCTCCGAACGGCCAAAACTAGGTTGCCGAGGGCTTGGCGGTTTCCATGTAGATTCGTCCGATAGATAGATTTCTCTATGCCCGAAATGATAACTAGAGTTGCGCGTGTGGCTACAGGTAGTAGTCGTGGGCGTCGTACAGGTTACGGGCAGCCTGCGAGTCAGTTACATGTCGAGAATTCGCCAGCGGCAGGTAAGGCAAGAACGTAGTTTGGCAACGGTCGCAGTGCGGGGCTGCTACGAACGTCGTTCAATCGGGAGGGCAAGTAGTGACGCTCCGTGATCAGATGGGCCAGGCTGGGCGACGCATAGAGGCGTCCGCCTTCAGCGAACCACAAATTGACCCACGCCTGGTGATCGATGTTCGGGCAGCTCAGCAAGTGCTGGCCGAGCAACGCGGATCCGAACCGGCAGATCGAGTACCACCGCTGCCGATCATGGTTCGTGGCGGCACCGAGGACGACGATCCACCGGCCGGCTCCTGGACCGGGCTCCTGGTCCGCGCCGGAATCAAGCCGCTGCTGATCCTGCTCGATTTCGTCGCCTGCCTGGCCGGAACCCTCGCCAGCGGTGGTCCCCGCTACGTAATGGTCCTGTTCACTGTTCTACTGCTGGCTGCATACGGCACCGGCGGCCTGTACCGGTCCCGGCTCTCGCCGTCCCTGCTCGACGACCTGCCGCAGTTGTCCGGTCGGCTGCTGGTGGTGCTGGCCTTGACGATGACCGGCCAGCTGACGGCGAACAAGCTGCATGTGAACGCCGCCCTGGTCGACTGGAAGCTGCTGATCGCCGCTGCGGTCACCGGGTTCGTCTCGATCTGCCTGCGGACCAGCGCGTACGCCCTGGTCCGCTACGCCCGTCGGACCGGACGGATCGCGCACCGGACGCTGATCCTGGGGGCCGGGCGAGTCGGTACCTACCTGGCCGAGTCGCTCTCCCAGCACCCGAGCTATGGCCTGCAGCCGATCGGTTTCCTGGACGTCGACCCGCCCCGCCAGGGGGTCAGCGCCTCGCACCGGATCCTCGGCCGGCCCGAGCAGCTCGTCGAGGTGCTGCTGGACCACCAGGTGCGGAACGTGATCGTGGCGTTCGGCTCGATGCGGGAATCCGAGATGGTCGACATCATCCGAACCTGTGACCGGCTGCACTGCGAGATCTTCGTCGTCCCCCGGCTCTTCGAACTGCATCACGTCGGCGGTGACATGGACACCGCGTGGGGGATGCCACTGATCCGGCTGCGTCGCGCCGCTTACCGCAGCCGCGCCTGGCAGATCAAGCGTGCCATCGACATCTTCTTCTCCGGCCTGGCTCTGCTACTGCTCTCCCCGCTGATGCTGCTGGTCGCACTCGCGGTCCGGCTGGAGGGCGGCCCCGGCATCCTGTTCCGTCAGGAGCGGGTCGGGGTCGACGGTCAGCACTTCTCGCTGATGAAGTTCCGCTCGCTGAAGCCGGTGGACGACACCGAGTCGGCGACGAACTGGAACATCGCCCACGACGACCGGCTCGGACCGGTCGGGAAGTTCCTCCGCCGTAGTTCGATCGACGAACTGCCGCAGTTGCTGAACATCCTGCGCGGGGACATGAGCCTGGTCGGCCCCCGCCCGGAACGTCCGCACTTCGTCGCGACGTTCCGCAGCCAGCACCCGCACTACGTGGCCCGACACCGGGTTCCCTGCGGTCTGACCGGGCTCGCTCAGGTCAACGGTCTTCGGGGAGATACCTCGATCGCCGAGCGAGCTCGCTTCGACAACTACTACATCGAGAACTGGTCGCTCTGGCTCGACATCAAGATCCTGCTCCGGACCGCGATGTCGGTCGTCCGCGCCGAGGGTGCGTAACCTAGCCGCCCACAACGAGGGGCCGGCCGGCTCCCGTCCTCCACCATTTGAGCCGAGGTTGTACATCCATGACTGATCAGACCGACGTGGCCGAAATCCCTGTCGTCATCCTCTGCGGCGGGATGGGTACCCGACTGCGCGAAGCCAGCGGCGACAAGTTGCCCAAGCCGCTGGTCGACATCGGTGGTCGGCCGGTGCTGTGGCACATCATGAAGATGTACCAGGCCCACGGTTTCCGTAAGTTCGTGCTGTGCCTGGGCTACAAGGGCGACCTGATCAAGCGCTACTTCCTGGACTACCGGGAGCAGCTGGCTGACTTCACCCTGACCCATGACGGCGCCGAGCCCGTCTACCACTCCACCGGCCAGGTGGAGGACTGGGAGGTCACCTTCGTCGAGACCGGTCTGCAGACCGCGACCGTCGGCCGGGTGAAGCGGGTGGCCCAGCATCTGACCGGCGATCAGTTCATGCTCACCTACGGCGACGGGATCGGTGACGTCGACCTGACCGCACTGGTCAAGTTCCACAACGAGCAGGGACGCACCGGTACGGTGACCGCCGTCCACCCGGCCAGCCGCTACGGTGAGATGCACGTGGACGGCAATGTGGTCGTCGAGTTCAACGAAAAGCCGACCCTGGCGACCGGCTGGGTCAACGGCGGCTTCTTCATGTTCGAGCGCAGCTTCATCGATAAGTACCTGGCCGATGTGGATGACTCGGTCATGCTCGAGCAGACCCCGTTGCAGCAGATTGCCCGCGACGGCCAGCTCTCGATGAACGGTCATGAGGGTTTCTGGATGGGCATGGACACTTACCGCGATTGGACCGAGCTGAACAAGCTGTGGGACAAGGGCGAGGCCAGCTGGAAGATCTGGAATGACTGAGAAATGAACGTAGGACAGAGCACATGACAAAGGAGAGCAATTCAATGAAGGTCCTGGTCACAGGAACCGAGGGATACCTGGGCTGTCTGCTGGCGCCCACTCTGATGAGCCGCGGGCACGAGGTGGTCGGTGTCGACACCGGCTACTACCGCCAAGGCTGGCTCTACAACGGGGTGACCGAGACCGCCAAGACCCTGGCCAAGGACATCCGGAACATCACCGTTGAGGACCTCGAGGGCGTCGACGCGATCGTCCACATGGCCGAGCTCTCGAACGACCCGCTGGGCGAACTGCTGAGCGAGGTGACCTACACGGTCAACCACCTCGGATCGGTTCGACTGGCCGAGATGGCGATCCAGGCCGGCGTCGAGCGGTTTGTCTACATGTCGTCCTGCAGTGTCTACGGTGTGGCCGAGGGCACGGTCGACGAGACCTCGCCGATCAACCCGCTGACCGCGTACGCGGACTGCAAGACGCTGGTCGAGCGTGACCTGACCAAGCTGGCCTCGGACAACTTCTCGCCGACGTTCATGCGCAACGCGACCGCCTTCGGCGCCTCGCCGCGGCAGCGCTTCGACATCGTGCTGAACAACCTGTCCGGTCTCGCCTGGACCACCAAGAAGATCTCGATGAACAGCGACGGCACGCCGTGGCGTCCGCTGGTGCACGGCCTGGACATCGCCAAGTCGATCTACTGCGCGCTGGAGGCCCCCCGGGAGGCCGTGCACGCCCAGACGTTCAACGTCGGCAGCAACGAGCAGAACTACCAGGTGCGTGAGATCGCCGAGACCGTTGCCGCCGAATTCCCCGGCTGCGAGCTGTCTTTCGGCCCGCCGGCAGGCGATGACCGAAGCTACAAGGTGAACTTCGACAAGATCAGTTCGCAGTTGCCCGGCTTCTCCTGCGACTGGAACGCCGCCAGCGGCGCGAAGCAGCTGCACCAGGTCTTCGAGCAGATCGGCATGGACGCCGCAACGTTCACCGGTCGCGGCCACACCCGGCTCAAGCAGCTGGAGCACCTGATCGCGACCAAGCAGCTCGACGCCGACCTGTTCTGGACCGGTAGCACCCAGACGGAGGCCCGCGCATGATCATCACCAAGACGCACATCGCGGACGTCGCGATCATCGATCTGGAGCTCCGCGAGGACGACCGCGGCTTCTTCGCCCGCACCTTCGACGTGGCCGAGTTCGAGGCCGCCGGCCTGAACCCGGCTGTCGAGCAGTGCAACGCCTCGTACAACCACAAGGCCGGCACCCTGCGCGGGATGCACTACCAGCTGGCCTACGCTCCCGAGGTCAAGCTGATCCGCTGCATCCGCGGGGCGATCGTCGACAAGATCGTCGACATGCGCCCGGAGTCGGAAACCTACCTGCAGCACGTCTCGGTCGAGCTGACCGCGGAGAACCGCCGGGCGCTGTACGTTCCGGCGATGTTCGCCCACGGCTACCAGACCCTGGTCGACGGCACCGAGGTGATCTACCAGGTGACCGGCGCATACACCCCGGAGGCCGAGCGCGGGCAGCGTTACTCCGACCCGGCGCTGAAGCTGGAGTGGCCCCTGGAGGTCACGACGATCAGCACCAAGGACGCGAACTGGGCGTTGCTGGCGGACGTGAACGCATGATCATCGTCGACACCGCGCTGCGCAAGCGCGCCGAGGCCGGCAACCCGATCCGGGTCGCCCTGGTCGGAGCCGGCTTCATGGGCCGCGGCTTCGTCAACCAGGTGGTCAACTCGGTTCCCGGGATGCAGCTGGCAGCGATCTGCAATCGCACCCTGGCCAATGCCGAGCGAGCCTTCACCGATGCCGGCGTTGCCGAGTGGGAGGTGGTCAGCGACGCGGCGAGCGTCGACAAGTCTCTCGCCCGCGGCATCCCGGTCGTCACCCAGCACTACCAGGCGATCTGCGAATCCGAGTCGATCGATGCGATCGTCGAGGCCACCGGGCACGTCGAGTTCGGCGCGCACGTGGTGATCGCCGCGATCAACGGCGGCAAGCACGTGGTGCTGCTGAACGCCGAAGTCGATGGCACCGTCGGTTCAGTCCTCAAGGCCAAGGCCGACGCGGCCGGAGTGGTGCTCAGCGGGTGCGACGGCGACCAGCCGGGCGTGCAGCTGAACCTGGTTCGCTTCGTCAAGGGGATCGGCCTCACCCCGCTGGTCTGCGGCAACATCAAGGGCCTGCAGGACGAGTACCGCACGCCGACCACGCAGAAGGCGTTCGCGGAGAAGTGGGGGCAGGACCCCTACATGGTGACCAGCTTCGCCGACGGCACGAAGATTTCCTTCGAGCAGGCCATTGTGGCGAACGCGACCGGGATGACCGTGGAGAAGCGCGGGATGCGCGGCTCCGACCACAAGGGTCACGTCGACGAGCTGACAGGAGCGTACGACGTCGACGCGCTCCGCGCCGCCGGTGGCGTTGTCGACTATGTGGTCGGCAGCCAGCCCGGGCCGGGCGTTTACGTGCTGGCCACGCACGACGACCCGAAGCAGCGGCACTACCTGAACCTGTACAAGCTCGGCGAAGGCCCGCTGTACAGCTTCTACACGCCGTACCACCTGTGCCATTTCGAAGTGCCGATGACGGTGGCTCGGGCGGTGCTGTTCGGCGACGCCACGATGGCGCCGCTCGGTGCGCCGACGGTCGAGGTGGTCACCGTGGCCAAGCGCGACCTGCCGGCCGGGACGACGATCGACGGGCTGGGCGGTTACGACAGCTACGGTGTTGCCGAGCGGGCCGACGTGACCGTTTCGGAGAACCTGCTGCCGATGGGCGTTGCCGAGGGCTGCGTCACCACCCGGGACATCGCCAAGGACGAGGTACTGACCTACGCGGACGTGGAGCTTCCGCCGGGTCGCCTGGTCGACGAACTGCGCATCGAACAGGCGAAGATGTTCGCCTGAGAAGCCAGTCAGCACAACTGAGAACGCCCCCCGATCCGGCCGGATCGGGGGGCTTTTCGTGGCCGACTGCACCCTGCTGGCCATTCGCTCGGCTTCCCCAAACCCGCCGCGATCATGCACGGTTGCCCACCTCAAAGCGGGTAACCGTGCATGATCACCGCAGAAATGAGCCGCAGGGTCCTACTTGAAGAGCTTCTTGTAAGCCTGGCCGGCCTTCTTCAGAGTGGTCAGCTTGTGATTGCCGTCGGCAACGTCGACCTGTAGGTAGCCGTGATAGGCAACCCGGTTGTTCGGATCGTCGATGAAGGCGAACATCTGCTTGATGAAGTACGCGTCGTCGCCACCGCCGTGCCCGTCCGACCGGTCCCAAAGCCCCCACTCCGGCAGGGACATCGGCTTGCCCTTTGTTCGGGCGAAATCGGCCCAGTAGAGCAAGCCGTAGGTACCGGAGTAGAGCCGCTCCCAGACCAGCTTTTGCCGATACAGCCGGCAGGCGGCATTACAGTCGGCCGGATACGGGTAGGTGCCCTCCACCCAGGAGATGTCGTACACGTCAACCCCGACGTAATCGACGTACTTGTTGCCCGGGTAGTACAGATCCGCTTCGTACGGGGTCTCGCCAATATTCGGGTTCCAGTCGAACCGCAGCTTCTCCCCCTGCACCGAGCGCATCGCCGTGACGATATGCCGCCAGTAGGCGATGAAGTCATCGGGGTTGTCGGTCGACCACTTCCACCCCTTCAGATTGAATTCCCAGCCAAGCCGCAGGATCGCGTCTTCCTGGCCGCCGGCCACCAGGTTTCGGGCCAAGGTGCGGAAGTACTCGTCATACGCGCCGGTGGCGCCGGCCTTGATCGAGGTGTTGCCGTTCCACGGGCGAAGGGCAACGGAGTACACCATCTGGTAACCCGAGCCTTGCCAATGGTTGATCATGTACGCCGGATTCGCGATGTCGGACCAGGTGCTCCGACTGGAGAAGTCGACCACGTAGTCCGGATCCCGGCCCAGCCAGTTCCCGAAGTCGTTCACCTTGGTGCGCGACGTGCCGACGAAGACACCCAGCTTCACCTTTGCCGCGGCGCCGCTCTGGGGTGGCAGTTCGGCGACCTTGGATGGCTGGGCGGCGCCCGTGGCGCCGATTTCCGGCCCGTGCTGCGGATCTTCGGTCTCGGACACGGATGCAGCGGTCGGTCCGACGCTGGACACCGATCCGGACGAATTCGAGGTCAGCTGTTGCACACCGAAGAACGTCGCGCTGAGCACGATCAGAACCGCGACCGCACCGGCCACCAGCGCCAGCCGGGATGGCGGCGACGGATGCGGCCGCCGAAACCCGCGGAACGGGGTAGCCGGCGGCCTCGGGGGCGGGGTGCGCTCGACGACCGGGCGAGGAGCCGACCCGCTGACCGTTCCAAAAACGTCCGGCGCCGCGCCCTCGGCGGGCGGTTGAACGCGCTTGATCGGCTGGGTTTGGGTCGACGATTGTGGCCGCGGCACCCGGGCGGAGGGTGCGGACGGGCGGGCCACCGGCTTACCCCACATCAGCCCGATCGAACCGGTGATGGGCCCGAGAACCCGGTGCGGGAACCGGCCGTCCGGACGCGCTGAATCTGCGACCGACGTCTCCGACTGATCGGAAGACGTCGAATCGCCGGATGACGAGTCGGGGAATGGTGGCCTTTCAGCCATTGGCACATTCCCCGCCGACCACGAGGGTCAGACGCCGAGTCAGGGCCCGGGCACCAGTCATCCGAAGGAGGGTCACGCAGGGGAGTCTAGCCACCCCGGCGCGCTGTCCTGTTTAATCCAGATCGAAGGGATCAGTATGGGTTACTCAAATTACTCTCAGTAGCGTCACGCTCCGTATTGGAACGTATCGAATACGGCGGAATCCTCAGCGCCGGGAACGGCTGGGCGGGCCATCGGCCCCGCGCTCATCGGTCCCGCCCTCCTGCTCCCAACCAGGAGTAACCCGGGTGACGGAGGACCAGGGCAGGTCGTCGGCCGGCTGCAGAGCCGGCGCGGGCGGGAAGGTCTGGGTACCGAAGGAACCGGACGTTTGCCCAGCGCTCGGTGCGTACTGCGAATCGTCCTGCTGCCCGTACTCCTGGCCGTACCCGTTCTGGCCGTACCCGTTCTGGCCGTTGTCCTGGGCCGAGCGGGCATCCCGCCCGTATCCGCCATGACCCGCATCCTGGGCTGCAGGGAAGGCTGCGGCGTCGGGGTGGTGCATCCGCCCGTCACCGAGGTTCGAGCCACCGGTCAGGATCGGCAGGCCACGCGGCGATGTGTCGTACATCCGTGGCGGCGGCGAACCGACGGCCGCCCGGCGACGCCGGTTACCGGCCGTGCTGCGCCCGCGGATGTGGTTGAACAGCAACCCGGCGACCGGGATCCCGGCCAGCCGACAGCGTCGCTGCAGTTCCTCCAGATCCGCCGGGGTGGTGACCTCGTCCACCACCACGACAGCGGCGTCCACTTGGCCGGCGAGGACGAACGAGGCCGAGCTGGCCGGCAGCGGCGGGGCATCCAGCAGCACCAGGTCGGTGTCTTCGGGCAACTGGTTGAGAATCGACTGCACATCCGGCACCGGGTGCCCCTGCACCGGCTGCAAGACCTGCAACCGAATGATGCCGAACTGAGCACGCGAGGCGGCCCGCCGCTCGACCGCATGGCTCAGGTCGATCCGACCCTGGGCCAGGTCGTGCAGGGGTACCCGGAGCACGCCCGAATCGGAGTCGGACGACGGCCGGACGGTGTCCTCGATGTTCAGCAGGAACACCCGTCGACCGTGGTCGGCGGCGGCTGCGGCCAGGTTCAACGCGGTCAGGCTGGAACCGGCACCGTCGTGCGGGGAGGTAACCAGGAACACGCCCGGGGCGGTGCCTCGGATGTAGTCCAGTCCGACGGCGGCCATCCGGTAGGCGTCACCAGGCTCGGAATAGGCCGCCGCGATCGCGTCGTCCGAGCCGATTCGACCGCGGTCGGGCACCTCGCTGAGCACCGGAGCACCGAAGATCGCTGACGCTTCGACCGGGCCGACTCGGCGGCGGGAGAAGGACTGAGCGTAAAGCGCGTATCCGGTCGCGGCCAGGAAGCCGATCAAGGCCAGGATCAGGGCGTTGCGAATCGGCTGCGGGCTGGACGGGCCGAGCGGCAACTCGGCGGTTTCGACGTCGGCCACGCCGGTCCCGTAGAACTTGGCGGCGGCATTGATGTCGGCCTTGGTGGTCTGCCCACCGTTGGCGGCGATTGCTTCGGCGGCTCGATCGGTCACCCGAGCCTGCATCAGCGTTTTGTACGACTCCGGAATGGTGTCGGCAATGCTCTTGGCCGTCTTGGCATCGGCTGCCTTCACCGTGACCGTGATCACACTGCTGTCCGCGCCGGCCGAGACGTCGACGTTCTGCATCAGGTCGTACGGCCCGATCGGCAGGTTCAGCTCCTTGATCACGCCCTCCAGCACGGACGTGGAGCCCAGCAGCGCGACCTGGTTGGCCAGGAAGGTGGCATCGCCGTTGTTGGTGGTGTCGAAGGGGTCGAACTCGGCGGAGGCGGAGAGGAACATCCGGGATTCGGCGGTATATGCCTTTTCCTGGAGCTGGCTGAGCCCGACCCCGAGCAACCCGGCGATCAGAACGCAGGCGAGAACGATCCAGCGCTCCCGAAAGATGGCCTGGACGATACTCGGAGCTTCTTCGGCAGCAGAGCTGGTGTCTGCTTGTCTCGACGCCAAGATGTCCTGCACGCGTTCTCCTCTGGTGATGCGCGGGCGGGCCTGCCCAGGCTCCGGGCTTACTCGGGTCCCCGCGGCCCGCTCGACTGCTCCTCATCGATGAGGAACGGCTCGTTCTGCGCCACAGTCTGTCATGACCGCCTAGCCTGAGCGGCGAGATGACAGGGTTGTACCCGGCAGCGCAGCCGTATATCGCTCCCGGCGTCACGCTGACACAGAGTTACACAGCGCAACAATTTGCTTCAGCATCAGGAGGAGACGTGGAGGAAGGCGCCCAGGATGGCGCGACGGCGGCCAGCTATGAATTGGTCGTTGTCAGCTATCACAGCAGGCCACAGATTGAAGGACTGCTGGCGGGACTGCCCGCGGATCTTCCGTTGGCGATTGTTGACAATGCATCTGGACGAGACGGGCTCCGGGAACTGGCTGCGACCCGGCCGAACACCCGCTACCTGGACGGCGGCGGCAACGGTTTTGCCAAGGCCGCCAACCTCGGGGCCAGGAGCACGGCCTACGAATATGTGATTTTTGTCAACCCGGATGCTCGGCCGACTCCGGCGAATCTGGCCACTCTGGTCGGCACCCTGGTCGACGAACCGGAGCTGGCCTCGAGCGCGGCCACCATGGTTTCGGCCGACGGTGACGTCGAGATCGGGACCGGCGGCTGGGAGCCGACCCTGAAGCGGGCCGTGATCCATGCCATGGGCGTGCACAAGCTGCTGCCCGAGGCGGGCCTGTTCGCCCGACCCCGCCCCTACCTGCCGCTGGCCGTGGAGTGGACCACCGGAGCCTGCATGGCCGTCCGGATGAGCACCTTCCTCGGCCTGGGCTGCTTCGATGAGCAGTACTACGTCTACAACGAGGACATGGCCTTCGGTCGCGCGGCTCGGGAGAAGGGCCTGCGCCAGTCGCTTCGCACCGACGTCCTGGTCGCGCACGCCGCCGGCGGTTCTGGCGCGCCGAACCTGGAGATGCTCCGGCTGCGCGGAGCATCGATGGCCCGCTACGTCTCGCAGTACAACTCCCCCACCACGGCCGGCCTGATCCGACTGTGCTTGGCGATCGGCTACCTCACCCGGGTGGCCGAGCAACTGGTAGCCAGGAATCGACCCAGAGCAATGGAGCACTTCAACTACGTCCTCGGCGTCGTGACCGGCCGGGCCTCGGTGGGCGGGAAAGTCGTGATCGGTGGCTGATTCAGACGGGCCAGACAGCTACGAGCAGAAGGCGGAACGGCTGCGCCTGATGGACGCGATGCCGGTCAAGCCGCTTTCCGAGCGGGACCGGCGGTACGTCCTGAGAGTCCTGCAGACCCTGCTCGTCGTCGTGGTGCTCGGGCAGCGGATCCTGGTTCCGATCGGTCCGTTCCCGATCTCGCTGGCGCTGATCGCCGCTTTCATCGCGATCGGGCTGGCCCGACTACGGCGCGGTGTTCAGTACAACCGGGTGCGCAGTGAGCTGTACATCGGGGCCGGCGCGGCTGTCGTGCTTTGCGCCTGGTTCACCAGTTGGCGCGGGGACAATCTCTCGCTCAACTCGCTGCTGCTGCTGCTGGTGATCTACCTACCCTGGGTGTTCTGCATCTCCCCGCAGTTCCTCGACCTGTTGCTGCCGGTGCTGCGCAGCTTTGTCGTGCTGATGGTTGGCATCGCGGTCGTCGGCGCCGGCCAGATGATCGCTCAGGTACTACTGGGCTGGCAGTACACCGACTACCTGGCCGAAGTGCTGCCGGAGAACTGGCTGGATCAGGGGTACAACACCACCAACCAGATTTCGTACACGAACCCGATCGTGAAGGCGAACTCTTTCGTCTTCCTGGAGCCGTCGTTCCTCTGCCAGTTCTGTGCACTGGCGTTGATCATTTCGCTGCTCATCCGGGCACCCGCCTGGCAGCCGCTGGTCCTCGGAATCGGGATGGCCGCAACCCTTTCCGGGACCGGAATCATCCTTCTGGTGCTCGGCATCGGACTGCTTTTCGTGCTGGTCCCGAACCGGATTCGACCGAGCTACCTGGTGGCCGGGATCATTGGCCTAGCCATCATTTTCAGTACACCAGCGGCGGATATCCTGCTCGACCGCCGAGATGAGACATCACAGCAAGGCTCCAGTGGATCCCTGCGATTCGTGCAGCCCTACACCGAGGTCTCGAAAGGCCTGGCCAAGGACCCGACCAGGTACGTGATCGGAGCCGGCCCGGGCGCCTCCGACCGGTTGCTGGAGTCCTCCGCCAAGGGCAGGCAGGGCGAGGCCGTGGTCTACGGGATCGCGCCGAAGATGACCTTCGAGTACGGCTTGGTCTCGGCCGTCCTGTTCGTGGCCTTCCTTCTGGTGTCGATCCTGCGCGGACCACCGTTGCCGGTGCTCCCGACGTCCGTGGTCTTCATGATCTTCTTCTTGTCCGGGAGCCTGTTGCAACCGCCGACCGTGGTTCTGGCCTGGCTACTGACCAGCATCTGGGGCAAGCCGGTCACGCTGGGCGTCTCGGACGCGCTGGACGCGGCTCTGCGCCGACAGCGACAAACCCCGGTCACGGTGATCACCGGCCAGGCTCCCTAGCCGGCCCCGAACAGGCTCCGGAACACCTTGCCGGCTTCGGGATAGGTGGTCATCAGCCGGTGCGGCCCGTCCTCCCCGTCGAACTCGAAGTACGACTGGTAGGCCACTCGATTCTTCGGATCAGCGATGAAAGCCTTCATCCTGCGCAGGTATTCCGGGTCGTCACCGCCGCCGTGCCCGTCAATGCGTTCCCACATGCCCCATTCCGGGAGAGAGAGCGGCTTGCCCTTGGACCGGGCGAAGCTCGACCAGAACTTGAGCCCCCGATTACCCCCGTAGATAGACCGGTTCCAGGCGTTCGTCTGGCGCTCGCTGCGGCACTTGCTGTCGCAGTCACTCGGGTAGGGATAGCTGTGATTGGCCCAGCTCACGTCGTACGCGTCGATCCCGATGTAATCCACGACGTCGGCCCCGGGGTAGTAGTGGACGGCGTCGTACTTTCCGCTGCCATTGTTCGGGTTCCAGTCGAATTCGAACTTCTGGCCGGGTTCCTCGCGCATCGCGGCGACCACGTGCCGGAAGTAGTCGATGAAGGCCTGCGAGTTACCGGTTGCCCAGCGCGACCCCTCCAGATTGAACTCCCAGCCGAGCCGGATGATGGCGTTCGCCTGGTCGCCGGCCACTAGTCGGCGGGCCAATTCCCGGTAATAGTGGTCGTATTCACCGGTTGCACCGCGTTCCATGGTGTCTTCCGGGTTTTCCGGCAACATCCCGATCGAGTAGATCGGGCGGTACCCACTGCCTTTCCAGTTGTCGATCGACGCTTGCGGCTGAGAGATCTGCTGCCAGTCGGCTCGGCTGGGGAAATCGACCGCATAGTCAACGTCTCGCCCCAGCCACTCCTGGAAGGCTTTGACCCTTTCGAGTTCCGCCCCGCTAAAAACCCCGGTCTTCGTGGTCACCAGGGGCCGATTGTCCACCACGTCGGCTCCCGGGTCGTTGCCCGACCGGGTGAAGTGGACGACGGCCGCCACGGCGAGCACGATCACCAACCCGGCCGGCACCGCCCACCAGAGCCACCGGGGACGCCCTGGGGAATCCACCGTGGGCGGCTTACCGTCTACTGCCAGGCCCGCCATGATTCGTCGATCCTTCCGAAGCCAGGTAATTCGCGGAGCGGAGATATTCCATGGGCCCTGGCGAAACTGTAGTCATTTCCACCTGAGCCCTCGCTGAGCGAAGAGGGCCATCGGACGCGCTCACGCCTCGGTCTGGACTGCCCAGCGGCGCGGGTCGGCATCGGCCCGGATGAACAGCACCCAACCGGTCACCACGCCCACCGTCTGAGCGATCAGCAAGCCGTAGGCGGCGGCGACAACGCCCCACTGCCAGGCTCCGAACACGCCCAGAATCAGCATCAACGGCGCCTGGATACTGGTGAGCCGGAGCATCAGGTCGGCCCGGCTCAGAGCGACCAGCGAGTTGGTGGCGCCGACCACCAGCGCCACCGACACCAGCAGCAACCCTGAGGGCAACATCAGCTGGTCTGCGCCCTCCCAGCTGTCGTCGAGGATGGCGCGCCCGATCCGGTCCGGGAGCAGCACCAAGACGGCGACCCAGACCGCAGCGACCCCGGACAGTGCCAGACCGCCGATAAGAGCCTTGCGCAGCAGCCGATCACCGGCCACCGCGGCCCGGGAAAGCATCGGCAGAGCAAACGCGTTGAACCCGGCAAACACCAGGTTCATTGGGCCCAGAACGGTCTGCGCCGCGCGCATCGCACCCGCCGCCGCCAGGCCGACGATGCCGCCGATGGCGTAGGTGACGAAGTTGATCGCACCCATGTTGAGGGTGAAGCCGAGGCCGAGTTGGACGCTGATGTCCCGGGTTTCCCGCACCCAAGAGAAGGTCGCCAGCGGGGACGGCGCGATCCCAGTCTGTAGGTAGCCGACAAAAGCCGCGGCCAGAGCGGACATTCCCCAGGCCAGGGTGATCAGGAAGAGCGAGTCGCTACCGCCGGCCAACAACAGCCCCAGCAGGGTGAATTGCATTACCGCCCAGACCAAGTCGTTGACCGTGGCGGCTGCGGGCCGGCCGGCCGCGAAGAACATGTGCCGCCAGGTGTCCTGAAGCATCAGGCCGGGCAGGGACAGTGCCAGGGCAGCGAAAGGGGGTCCAGCACGGCCGCCCACTGCGGCAGCGATGAGTAGGCAGATCACCGCGCCCAGGGCACCGAAAGACAGCGCAGCCCCACCGGCATGGGCCGTGCCGCGACGCCGCTCGGCCTGGTTCGCGGCGCTGAATCGGACCACGAAAGGTTCCCCAACGAAAGCTCGGACCAGCCCGACGACGAAGCCGAAGGTGGTCAGCGCCGCCAGCGCGAAGGCACCGAAGTCGTCCTTAGTCACGCTCTTGGCCACGACGATCGCCAGGGCGAAGTTGGTAAGGCTGGACACCGCCTGGTCGGCGAAGGTCCAGAGCATCCGGCTGCGGCCGGTGTAACTGGCGGCTGCCTCCGGCGTCTCTGCGACGTGCGCCCCGCCGTTCAGCCTGGTCACCGGTTTGGCACCCGGGTTGCGGCCGGCTCGCGATCGGAACACATGTGAGTCACCTTTTTCGAGTGCCGCCTGACCGGCGGGAGACGTGCCCGACGGCGGGCCAGGAAAGAATACCCTCACGCCCCGTCAGAGTGACAAAACTGGCGCGAAAGGTCGCCTCGATAGCTCACAGTGACCGGGCGAAGTAGACCCTTCAGAGATCAAGATCGGCCGTTCGGATGACGTTTGTGTGATCGGCGAATGAACTGACGCGCCAGTCAGTTAGATCAACGGACAGCGCTAAGCTCGGGTGTTAAAACTCGGGGACAGACACGGGTAGAAGAGGTGACGTCGGGTGACACCCCCCGTGGTAAGCGTTGTGATCGCTTGCCGCAACGCGGAAGCAACTCTTGGTGTTCAGCTGTCAGCTCTTAGTCAGCAGGAATGTCCAGTCCCATGGAATGTCGTGATCAGCGACAACGGTTCAACCGATGAAACCGTGGCAATCGCTCGCAGCTACGCCGACCGACTGCCAGGGCTGGTCGTCGTCGACTCATCGGCGCGGACCGGAGCGGGTTACGCGCGCAATGTCGGCGCCCGTTCGACCTCGGCTCGGCTGTTGGCGTTCTGCGACGCCGACGACGAAGCAGCCCCCGGTTGGCTTGCCGCGATGGTCGACGCACTGGGACGGGACGATTTTGTCGCCGGCCGGTTCGATGCGATCAAGCTCAACGATGCCGGAACCATGCGCTCGCGCAGTCTGCAGCAGAGCGATGGCCTGCAGGAGTCTCCCTTCGGCCCGGGCTTGCCGCACGCCGGTGGCGGAAATCTCGGGGTCAGCCGCGAAGCGTTTTTCCGCGTCGACGGTTTCGATCCGGCGGTCGGCTTTCTGGAAGACACCGACCTGTGCTGGCGAATCCAGCTCGCCGGCGTCCCCTTGGTGTTCTGCCCCGATGCCCTGATGCATGTGCGGCTACGGTCCTCGCTGCGAACCATGTGGAGCCAGGGCAAGACGTACGGCAAGGCATCCGCGCTCCTGGAGCGTCGTTACCCGACACCGCAGAGCAAGCCTGCAGCACTCGGTGACCCCGCAACGAAGACCACCACCGGGCCGGTCGACGTCTCCGCGGCGGTGGATCCCGAAGTGGCTCCCCGACCGACGGCGCGCAAGCCCGGCACCAGCCGGACCGCCACGCTGTTCGCGTTGCTTCGCGAACAGCGCAGCCTCGGCTCCCTGCTGTGGAGCGTGGGCTGGCACGTCGGGCACCGGCAGTGGCGCCCGACGCTGCAGGAGCAGCAGCCGTCGAAGTCGAACCAATCAGTCAGCACTGGTGAAAATCGAGCCGTGGACGCCGCATAGCGACTCCGGGATTCCAGAAGCCTCTGGGTTTCCAGTGATCTTCGAGCTACCGCACTTTCAGCGCTGGAGAAAGTCGAGCAGCGGACGCAGCGTGACGTCCCAGGAGTAGTTCTTCCGAACCCAGTCCTGGGCCAGCACCGAGGTGTCCCGCGGCGACTCCAGCCGCCGGACCAGGCTGTCGGCGAACACTCGCGGGTCGACCGGCGTCCGGTCCAGCAATTCTTCCGGGATGTCCTCCAGCCCGGAGGCCCCAACGTCCGTGGAGACGATGTCGATCCCGGCCGCGAGGTACTCCAGGATCTTGATCCGGGAGCCACCACCGCTGAGCAGCGGCACGATCCCGAGGACGTGCGCGTCCAGCACGGTGGCCATCACCGGCGGATTGGCCAGCAGGGTGATCCCGTCCGTGGCGCAGGCCTGGATCACGGCGGGGCCAGGGTTGCGCCCGGCGATGGTCACCGTGGCATCCGGGACCCGCGCCTGGACCATCGGCCAGGCCCGCTCGATGAACCAGAGGAGCCCGTCGATGTTCGGCTCCCAGTCCAAGGCGCCGGAAAAGACCATGGAGTACGGCGGCCGCTGACCGGTGGGTGCCACCGGGCCGGAGAAGACGCCGTTGCGACAGACCACCGCACCCTTCCGGACGGCCAGGTGCTGCGCGTCCGCCTCGGTACAGACCATCACCGGGTACCGCTCACCGACGTGTGCCTCGAGCCGGCGCAACAGGCTGGTTTCGGCCCGCATCGCCACCTTGGCCTTGGTCGAGGTGGCGGCTACCGTCCGCTGTGCCATCAGGTCCGACTCGATGTTGTGCATGCTGACCACCAGCCGATCGCACCCGACCGCGATGTCGTCCGCGAGGCCGGCCAGGCAGGTGTGGTCGAGGATCGCCACGTCGTAGTGCCCCGAGGCGCCCCGCTCCAGGTTGTCCAGCAACCGGGCTCCCGCCGTCCGGACGCCGCTGATCGAGCGATAGCGAGGCATCGTCCGCAGGTCCCGAACCGGGTCAGCGGAACCGGTGGTCCGGTACAACTCGACCAGCTGCTCACCCGGTCGCTTGGTAAGGACGGCATCCGGACTGACCACGGTGGTGTCGTAGTACGTGGCGAGCTGATCCAGCATCGCCAGGGTCCGAAGCGTCCCACCCGAGGTGGGGGTCGCGGAAAATTCTTTGGTTACCAGGAGACAGCGCACCCGATGACCCTAACGGCGGGGCGGCCGCAGACCGGAACGCGGGGCGTGCGGCTCGAGCCCTCGGCCAGATCGAGTCACGACAAATCTCATTTAGGCAACAAAAGAGGCCAAACGACCTGGTGCGTATCACCGACGGGTTAACAAATTCTCAAATCCACTTCGCGAGGTGATCAAATGGAGCTAAGGTCCGCTCCCGGGACACTCAAGATCGAAGGGCCCTCAGATGACCGAAAACCCGGCCGTGACGGTCTGTATTCCTACATACAACCGTCGCGAACTCCTGGCCGCCAGCCTGCAGAGCGTGCGGGAGCAGTCGTTGGAGAACGTCGAGATCATCGTCTCGGACAATGCCTCCACGGACGACACCGGTGACTACGTCAGATCATTGAACGATCCCCGGGTGCGGTACGACCGGCTACCGGAAAATATCGGACTTTTCGGCAACCTCTCCCGCTGCCTGCAACTGGGCAGCGGGCGTTACCGGGTGATGCTCCCCGATGACGATCTGATGCTGCCGGGCAACCTGGCGGCCAAGGTTGCCTTCCTGGATCGGAACCCGAGCGCTGGGTTGGTCCATTCGGCGTTCCGGTACCTCGATCAGAACGCCCAGCCGGTCGGTCCGGCCCAGCACTGGTCCCGGCTGTCCGAGGACACCTTAGAACCCGGTGATTCATTCATCCGTCGGTCGCTGGCCCTCGGCGGAATCGTCTGCGTTTCGTCGGTGATGCTGCGCAGCGCACTGGTCGCGCAGGAGAAGTTCGACGCGGATGACGGCCCCTACGCCGACATCGCCCTCTGGTTGCGGGTGGCGGCCCGCTCCGACGTCGGTTTCCTGATGGCTCCGCTGTCCGGCTACCTGGTCCACGCCTCCTCGGCCAGCTCAGGGTTCTCCCTGGTCGAGGTCACGGACGGGCGGCACACCATGACCGAGAGTCACGCGGACGCGACACTGCAGGCACATGGGCGGTTCGTGCAGCGCGCCGATTTAAGTCCGGAACTGCGCATCGAGTTGGCGAAGGTGGTCGCCGACTCGGACCGCCGGATGCGCTGGACGATCCGAGCAAACCGAATGTTCGCCCCGAGCACCCTGGCGACGATGAAGAAGGCCATCGGCTGGGGCCAGGGCAGCCTGGCGCACAAGATGCTCAGCCTGGACGGCACGCAGCCGATCTCGACCCCGCCGACAGCAACCTGAAGGGCACGAAGTAACCATGGGCGAGGAGACCTTGGCCGACGTCTGTGTGGTCGGCGCCGGTCCCGCCGGGCTGAGCCTGGCGGTTGCATTGGCGTTCGCCGGGATTCGGGTCGTGCTGGTGGAGGGTGGTACCGCCGGAACCGCCCGGATCCTGGACGACGTCCGGGCGGAAGGCGAAGAAGCTTACCCGCAGAGTCATGTCTCGCAGACTCGCGCCAATGGCCTCGGCGGCACCTCCGGGCTCTGGAGTTACCGGATGGCGAACCTGGATCACGATCCCGACGCCGGCGGACGTGGCTGCCGATACGCGCCCCTGGACCCGATCGACTTCGAAGCCCGTCCGGAGATTCCGCATTCCGGTTGGCCGCTGACCCGCGCCGATCTCGACCCCTGGTACGTCCAAGCGCAGGAAGCCTGTGGGCTCGGCCGGTTTGACTACACCCCGGCCGGCTGGAGCACCCCACAGGCACAACCGCTGCCCCTCGACCCGGACTTGGTCGAGACCCAGATGTTCCAGTTCGCACCGGCCACGGTCTGGGCCGACGACGCCGTCGCGACACTTCGCGCCAGCGACGGAGTACAGATCCTGACCGACACCAACGTGACCGAACTGGAGACCGACGCCGCCGGCACTCGGGTGACGGCCGTGCATTGGCAGCGGACCGGCGGCACTACCGGCACGGTCCGCGCTCGATGCACCGTGCTGGCGGCCGGTGGGATCGAGAATTCCCGGCTGCTCCTGCTGTCGGACCGGACAGTGCGTGGCGGGTTGGGGAACGGCACGGATCAGGTCGGCCGGTACTGGATGGAGCACCCACTGGTCCGCGGCGGGCTGCTGGTCGCGCCGCAATCGGCCGGGCTCGCCGGCCGGCTCCGGCTGTACGACGCGTTCTGGCAGGACGGCAGCAAGGTGATGGCCAAGCTCTCGGTGAACCCGGAGCGGATGCGCAAGGAAGGGCTGCTGTCGACCAGCGCCCTGCTGAACCCTCGCGATGAGATCCTGGCCAGTTCTGCCTTCCAGGCGTACACCGCTGTTCGCAGCCCGTCCGGCAAGGCCGCCTCGCTGGCGGCCAAGGCCCGGCTCGGGGCCAAGATCGCGGCCGGGGCAGCCGACCTGTTGACCGCCCGTAAGGCGATGGGCGATCAAGTGAACCTCGACCTGAACGGCTGGTCCGCCCGTCCGGACGCCTCGCGCTTCCGGGTCTTCGAGGTGGTCCACCAGACCGAGCAGTCGCCCGATCCGGACAACCGGGTGACGCTGAGCTCCGAGACCGACCGTTTCAACCGGCGGATCCCGACCCTCACCTGGCGCTGGACGACGGCGGATCAGGATCGGATCGCGCGTTCCCGAGACCTGTACGCGGAGAGTTTCGCCGACGCCGGCCTGGGCGAGATGATCCAGAAGGACTGGGATCAGGGCCGACCGCGGCTGCTCGGCGGCAACCATCACCACATCGGCGGCACCCGGATGTCGAGCGACCCCTCGACCGGGGTGGTAGACACCGACGCGAAGGTGCACGGGGTAGCCAACTTGTTCATTGCCGGCAGTTCGGTCTTTCCCAGCGGCGGCTCGGTAAACCCCACCCTGACCATCGTGGCGCTCAGCCTCCGGCTGGCAGCCCACGTGAAGCAGGTGCTGCCCCTGCTTCCAAATCACGCTTAGGGCTCGCCCCAAAGTGTTAGGGCTTTTCGGGCACGTCGGACATGTGTGGTGGGCGCCGACATCCCGCCACGTCAGTCGAAAATGGCTACACCTCGGCGCCTTCCTCGTGAGCGTCTTGATCAGTGGCTCCTTGGTACTGCTATCCCAGTACCAAGGAGCCGCTGATCAAGACGCCGTCAGCACACCCTGACCGTGGTCAGACACGCCGCGCGTCGCTAGCGCGATGGTCATGAACGAGTGCCGGGAGCGGAAGGGACTGCGTTTTCCGCATCGACGATCGTGAGTGTTAGCACCGTGGACTGGTAAAGAAACCTGCACTGTGGACGGCGTTGCGGCAGGGTCACCGGCCATCCCGCTGCCAGCCTCAATGGGATGGATCTTCGGGCAGCGGCGCTGGTGGTCCTTGTGCTGTCGACCGGCTCCGCAAACCAGTACTCCGGCCAGCCCGAGGTCGCCCGGGTCGGCGATGACCGGCAGCCGTTGATCTCGGCGGCGGTTCCGCGGGCGACGGTTTCGCGGCCGGCCTGGCCGGATCCCGATGTTCGCGCCGGCCTCGGACCTACCTGGCGAATCGGCATCCAGGCTCGTCGTCCGCTGGTCCGCCCGCACGGGCCAGGATGCCCGATCGCCAAGGCGGTACTAGCTGCGCTCGATCACCGGCGGGCAGACCAGGTGTTGCTGGTTCGGGCCAGCGGAACCCGGGCGCAGGTGGTTGGCTGTGAACGAGCGGGCGGCGGATTCCTGCGGACCCTTGGTCCTTTCGCCGGCCGGGTCGGGCGAAACGGCGTCGCCCCGCGCGGTGAAAAGCGCGAGGGCGATGGTCGAACCCCGGCCGGGATCTTTGACCTCCGGTCCGGTTTCGGGACGGCGAAGAATCCGGGCTTGCCGGATTCGTTCGGTTGGTTCAAGACCCGGCGCGCCGACGTCTGGGTCGACGACTCGAAGTCCGGGCTGTACAACACCCACCAGGTCAGCCCGGCCGAGGGTCGCTGGCAGCGAGCCGAGAAGCTCAGGATCAGGCCGTACCGAACGGCTCAGGTGATTGACTACAACCGGGCCCGCACCCCTGGTCGGGGTAGCGCCATCTTTCTGCATCTCGACACTGGCCGACCGACCGCCGGTTGCGTCTCGCTCCGGGTCAGACCCTTGAGGGCGGTGATGCGATGGGAACGAGCGGGCGCCGTGATCGCCATCTCGTAGGGTGGCTGAGCGGTCTGTGCCTGATCGCTCTTCCGCTGGTCGGCTGCAGTTCAACGGCCGATCCGAAGCTCCGCCCGGCGACCACGATCACGTCTGCCCAAACGGCCACCCCGGGCGCCGTCACGTCAACCGCGGCGCAGCCCTCGCTCGAACCAACCGTGTCCCCCGAACCAACCGTGTCCCCCGAAGCAACTGTGTCCCCCGAACCGATCGTGGACTTCGAATGGCGGGTACGTAAGGTCTCGGCGCGGAGCCTCGGTCCGTCCTGGCGCCGTGGCTGCCCGGTTCCGGTGTCCGACCTGAGGTCGGTGTCCGTCCGGTTCTGGGGCTTCGACCACGCGCCGCACACCGGCGTCCTGATCCTGAATCGCGACGTCGTCAAACGGACTCGTCGGGTCTTCGCCACGATGTTCGAGCGGAAGTTTCCGCTGCGCCAGGTCCGGCCGGTGAGCGAGTTCAAGGCCGACGACGACCTCTCCATGGCCGCGGACAACACCTCGGCCTTCAACTGCCGAAAGGCCGTCGCCGCCGGACCCGCGAGTTGGTCCCGGCACGCCTACGGCCGGGCCATCGACGTCAACCCGGTCGAGAATCCCTACCTCTTCGGCAAGCGGGTGCTGCCCCCAGCGGGCCGGAAGTTCGCCGACCGAAGCCACGCCCGGCGCGGACTGATCCGGCGCGCAGACCCGATCCATCGGGCGTTCCTCGACGCCGGTTACCGCTGGGGTGGCGATTTCTCGAATCCGGACTATCAGCATTTCGACCGCTGAACGCCAACCGGATCACCGACGGATAGAGACGTGACTCAGCTGACCCCGCGATCGGGATGGCAGGTGGAATCGAGCCTGTTACATGCTGATGGGACGATAGAGGTCGGCCCGCACTTTTTCCACGGGAGTGACGAATGACTCAGAACCTGCCGAGATCTGATGGCCACGATGGGGCACACCGCGTTGTCGTCATCGGAACCGGATTCGGCGGCTTGTTCGCGACCCGAAAGCTACGCAAGGCCCCAGTAGATCTCACGATGATCGGCAGCACCTCTCACCACCTCTTCCAGCCGCTGCTCTACCAGGTGGCCACCGGCGTGCTTTCGCAGGGCGAGATCGCCCCCGCCACCCGCGAGATCCTTCGTCGGCAGCGCAACGCCCGGGTCGTCTTGGGCGAGGTCACCGACATCGACGTGGCGGCCCGGACGGTCACCTCACGCAACGCCGTCGGCGAGGCCGTGACGCCGTACGACAGCTTGATCGTCGCGGCCGGCGCCGGGCAGTCCTACTTCGGCAACGACCACTTCGCCGAGTTCGCCCCCGGGATGAAAAGCATCGACGACGCCCTGGAACTACGCGGGCGGATTTTCGGTGCCTTCGAGATCGCCGAGCTGATCACTGACCCGGCCGAGGTCGAGGAGTGGCTGACCTTCGTCGTCGTCGGCGCCGGTCCGACCGGGGTCGAAATGGCCGGTCAGATCGCCGAGTTGGCGCACAGCACGCTGCGTCGTGACTTCCGGAACATCGATCCGACCCGGGCTCGGATTCTGCTTCTCGACGCCGCCCCGGCAGTGCTCGGTTCGTTCGGTGATCGGCTGTCGGCGAAGGCGAAGAAACAGCTGGAACACATCGGCGTCGAGGTCCAGTTGAATGTCAAGGTGGTCGGGGTGGATTCCTCCGGGGTCGACGTCGTCGATCCGGACGGCACGCCCCGACGGATCGCCTCCCGGACCAAGGTCTGGGCAGCTGGCGTGTCCGCCTCTGGGTTGGGCCGGACGCTGGCCGAGCAGACCGGCGCCGAACTGGACCGGGCCGGCCGCGTGAAGGTGCTGCCGGACACCACCCTGCCGGGCCACCCGGAGATCTTCGTGATCGGCGACATGATGGCGTTGGACGGACTGCCCGGAGTCGCCCAGGTGGCGATGCAGCAGGGCAAGTACGCCGCCAAGACCATCATTCACCGGCTGAAGGGCGAGGGTGCCCTCCCGCCCTTCCGCTACCGGGACAAGGGCAGCATGGCCACCGTGTCGCGGTTCCACGCCGTCGCCAGTGTCGGGTCGCGCGTCCGGCTGGCCGGGTTCATCGCCTGGCTGATGTGGCTGGCGGTGCACATTGTCTACCTGATCGGCTTCAAGAACCGGGTGACGACGCTGATGCACTGGGCGGTCACGTTCATCGGTCGGGGCCGGTCCGAGCGGGTAGCCACCGAGCAGCAGGTGTTTGCCCGGATGGCCCTGGCTCGGGAGAAAACCGCGACCGATGCCGCCGAAGAGGCCAACATCGACACGAAGACCTCGGTCGCCTAACTCCTGCAGTGACTCCAGGCACGACGGAATAGAGCACCGCTTCCGGGTGCCACCGATTGAGAGGCTCCTCTAAGGTCTACTCGTGTTACGTACCGTCTCCGCCACCCGCTATGTCACTCCGCTGCGTGAAGGGGGCTCGCTACCCGGCTTGGTCGAAGCGGACGACGACGGGATGTACGTGGTCAAGTTCCGTGGCGCGGGGCAGGGCACGGCTGCTCTGGTGGCCGAGGTGGTGGTGGGCGAGATCGGTCGCCGGCTCGGCATCCGGGTCCCGGAGTTGGTCACCGTGGAGCTGGACCCGCAAGTAGCCCGCCTGGAACCGGACGAAGAGGTACAGGACCTGCTGTCCGCCAGCGCCGGTCTGAACCTGGGGATGGACTTCCTGCCCGGTTCCTTCGGCTATGACGGGATGCACTGGCCACCGCCCGCCCCCGAGGCAGCGGTGATCCATTGGCTGGACGCGTACAGCGCGAACATCGATCGCACCTGGCGTAATCCGAACCTGCTGATCTGGCATCGCCAGTTGTGGGCGATCGATCACGGTGCCGCGCTGATCTTTCAGCATGCCTGGCCGCCCGTCGAGACCTGGGCGCGGCGTCGCTACGACTTCTCCGACCACGTCCTCGGGCCTGTGGTCGGAGAATTGGACGCTGCGACCCTGGACAAGATCGACGCGGAGCTGGCCAGTCGGTTGACCTCCGACCTGCTGACCGAGGTGCTCGATCTGGTCCCGGATGGCTGGCTGATCGGGATGAACGCGGCGGTCGGTGACCCTCGGGACGCCGCTGCTTGGCGGGCGCGCTATTGCGAGTATCTGCTGGCCCGGTTGGAGGATCGACCGTCGTGGCGGAGCGAGGTGACCCGGTGACCGCGGTCGTCTTCGAGTACGCGCTGGTCCGCGCCGTCCCCAGGGTCGATCGCGGGGAGTTCGTGAACGTTGCCGTGGTCCTGTACTGCCAGGCTCGAGACTTCCTCGGGTGCGCTTGCGGGGTGCAACCGCATCGCATCCTCGCTCTTGATCCGAACACCGACCTGGAGGCGGTGAGCGCCGCGCTGGACGGCATTTGCGCGGTCTGCGAAGGCCGCCCCTCGGCGGGTGCACCCGGTGCGGGCTCACCACGAGCCCGGTTCGGTTGGCTGACCTCGCCACGGAGCACCGTCGTCCAGGCCGGACCGGTGCACTCCGGTGTCACCACCGATCCGGCCGCCGAGCTGACCCGGCTGGCTCAGCGCCTGACGATCTGAATTCCTGGTCACGATGTCGCCAACCAGCGCCCACCCGCACTCGCACCGCGAGCCGGACCCCGCTCCAGACACCCAGCCCAGCATCGACGTTGACGTCGCGGTGATCGGCGCCGGCCAGGCCGGCTTGTCGAGTGCATACTTCCTCGGCCGAGCCGGATTTGAGCCCGGTACCGGTTTCGTGGTGCTGGACGGCGACGCCGGCCCAGGTGGCGCCTGGCAACACCGTTGGCCGACGCTTCGGTTCGGCGCCGCGCACCGCCTCTACCCCTTGCCCGCCTTTCCGCTCGGCCCGGTGGACGGCGATCGCCCAGCTGCCGAGGTAGTCGCCGAGTACTACGGCGATTTCGAGCACTACTACGACCTTCCGATTCGCCGCCCGATCCAGGTTACGGCCGTGCGGCCGGGCGAGCACGACCGGCTCAGCCTGGTGACGACGTCCGGGACGTGGTCGGCTCGGGGCGTGGTCAACGCCAGCGGCACTTGGAGCAAACCGTTCTGGCCGGCCTACCCGGGCGGCGCCCTGTTCCAGGGACGGCAGTTGCACACCGTGGAGTACCAGCGACCACAGGAGTTCGCCGGTCGGCACGTCGTGGTCGTCGGTGGCGGCAACTCGGCCGTTCAGCTGCTCGCGGAGATCTCCACCTGGACGACGACCACCTGGGTGTCTCGAAGCGAACCGGTCTGGAATACCGGTACTTTCGATGAGTCCGCGGGCCGGGAGGCGATCGCCCGGGTGGAACAGCGGGTCCTCGCGGGATTACCGCCGCAAAGCGTGGTGAGTGTCACCGGGCTGGGGCTCACGCCCGCCGTCGTGGCCGCCGCGGAACGTGGCGTGATGGTCCGCCGACCGATGTTCGAGCGGATCACGCCGACCGGAGTGCAATGGGCGAACGGCGATTTCGTCCAAGCCGACGTCATTCTCTGGTGCACCGGTTTTCGCGCCGCATTGGATCATCTCAAGCCGATGCGCCTGCGCGAGCCCGGCGGCGGCATCCGAATGCAGGGCACCCGGGTAATGACCGACCCCCGGATCCACCTCGTCGGCTACGGGCCGTCCGCAAGCACTATCGGCGCGAACCGCGCGGGGCGAGTCGCCGCTCGCGAACTAGCCGCCCTGCTCCGGCCGAAAACCCCGAGGTGACACTTCACCATCCGTTGGCCGAATTGATTATCGCGGCGGCAGCGGGGCGCTTCCCCGTTGCGGACGGAGGCTGGCATCGAGTTCCACCGTGGTTGCCCGGTCTTCAGGCCGTGTTTGCGTTCACCGGGCATGCCGTCTTGGCCCTTGCGGATGAGGTGTCGCAATCCGAGTTGCTTGGGTCTGTGGTGGACGGGTACGGCGGGGCCCACGATCCGCGCCTGATCTCCGCGTTGGCGGGAGTTGACGGCTGGATCGACAGCCTCGACCTGGTACTGGCCGGTCAGGGCAGCGCACCGGTGATGCAGCCTGGTCAGGCTTCGCCGTCTGATCGACGCTCGGCGTTTCAGCTGGTGCCGCGACCCGATCTTTGGGAGCACCCACGTGCTCGCTACGCTGCCATGATCCGCACTACACCCATGGTTTTTGGCTACGCCGACCGGTCCTGCACCACCGTTGCCATCGTGTCCAAAGGGATCGCGGGCCTGCCTGAGTTGAGTTTTGAGTTGGACCCGAGCCAGCGGGGAACCGGCCAGGGGGCGGCGCTGGTCCGTGATGCGTTGCGCCTGGTTCCCGCTGGGGAACTCGTCATCGCCTCCGTGGCACCGGGTAACGCCGCTAGCCTTCGCACCCTACTCGGCACCGGGTTCGTACCGTTAGGCTCAATTCAGCTGTTTAGAAAAGCAACCGGGTAGCTCCGCAAACTCCGGCGATTTTCCTACCGGATCACCTTCGTCAGATACACGCTGTTCGGATCATTCTGGTAGCCGGCGAAAGGCTCGCAATACTCGAACCCGGCCTTCTGATACATTTTTCTTGCCGGAGCGAAGAACGCAGCCGATCCTGTCTCCAGACTCAGCCGAGAGAAACCCATCTTCTTGGCCTCACTAAAAATGTGCCGCAACAATCCCGAGGCAACGCCACGATTCTTGTACTCCGAGGCTGTGCGCATCGACTTGATTTCGGCATGGCTGGGATCTAGAGCCTTGAGGGCGCCGCATCCAACCAGGACGTCGCCGTCCAGAACACTCCAGAACGTTACCTCCGGCTTGCGCAGCCCACCGAGATCGAGAGCGTGCTTGCTCTCCGGCGGCGAAACTGATCTCATCTCCTCGATGTGTGCAGCCAGGAAGTCGGCTATCTCCGGACCGGAGAGGTCGTCAATGACGATTCGCACGTTCGTAGGAGCCTTCCTGAAGTTCTCGTAGCTGGCATGAAATGGTAGGCCTAGGCGGACGCCGGAGCCAGCGGCCGGGTACCCCCTCAGCGCCTCTCACTGGATGCATCCACCTAGCTGTACAGTCCCGGGCAAGAACGGTGACATGCCCGGGGCAGCGTCGCGACCCGGCGAATAGAAGGAATTAATGCCCATCGCTTCTCCGCAGCGCGCTCTGCTGGCGCTGGCTCTCGGTGCTTTTTGCATCGCCACCGGTGAGTTCGTCTCGCTGGGTCTGCTGCCGGATCTAGCCAGCAGTTACGACGTGACCATTCCGCAAGCAGGGCACCTGATCTCGGCCTATGCCCTGGGAGTCGTCGTCGGCGGTCCGCTGCTCACGGTCGTGGCCATCCGATGGACCCGCAAGCGATTCCTGTTGATGCTCACGATTCTGCTGGCGATCGGCAACTTAGCCTCCGGCCTGGTACCAAGCTTCCACGGACTGCTGGTGATCCGCTTTCTGGCCGGACTCCCGCACGCGGCCTACTTCGGTGCAGCGGCGGTGGCAGCGGGAAACCTCGTTGAGACCGGTCGACGGAACGCGGCGATGGCGGTGGTGCTTACCGGGTTCACCATTGCCAACGTTGTCGGCGTTCCCCTCACGATCCGCCTCGGGCAGCAAGCCGGCTGGCGTACCGCCTTCATGTTCGTCGGCTTGCTCGAGCTGATCGCCGCAGTCGGAATCCTCTGCTTGGTGCCACGGCAAGAGCAGCAGTCCCGCAAGGCTCCGCGTGGGTTGATCGAGGAAGTGAAGGCCTTCCGCAATGTTCAGGTCTGGCTCGCGCTGGGCATCGCTGCGATCGGCGGTGGCGCGTTGTTCTCGACATCGAGTTACATCACCCCGATGATGACCCGGCTGGCCGGATACTCCGAGACCAGCATGCCTTGGCTGTTGGTGCTGCTGGGCATCGGGATGACGACGGGAAATCTGGTCGGCGCCCGGATGGCGAACGGCGGACTGATGCGCACCATCTACTTCTCGCTGAGCGCCCAAGCCCTCGTTGCTCTGGTGTTCGTCTTCGCCTCTCACGACAAGATCGCCGCAACGATCACCATCGTGCTGTTCCCGTTCACGACGAGCCTGATGCTGCCGCCCCTGCAGGCCCGCATCATCATGCTCGCGGACGGTGCTCCCAACCTGGCCTCCGCAGCCATCCACTCCGCCTTCAACGTGGCCAACTCCCTCGGTGCCTGGCTGGGTGGGATGACCATCGCCGCCGGCCTGGGTTATGCATCGCCAAATCTGGTGGCGGCCTGGCTGGCCGTGCTGGGTCTGATTCTGGCTATCGTTTCGATGGGCCTCAGTCCAGGCCTGTCCACGCGTCGGCTCGATTTCTTCACCGACGATGAAAAGGCTCAACTGCGCGCACTCGCGGCGACCGCGTCGTTGCGCAGCTCCGTCCACCACCGCGCACCAGCAGCCGATCTCAATGTTGTCCAAAACGCTGACCCCAGGCCGACTGTGGCTAGCGCGGATGCGGGCCGTAACCGCGGTTGAATAGCGAGCTCCAAGCAAGAAATGGCGCTGCTTCGCGGAATGGACCTTCCGGGCGTGGAATGCTGAGCATGATCTTGCGCTTCTCGTGGCCAGGCTGGGAACAGGGCGGTGGTTCGGGTGTGGTTCGAGTCGTTGACCGGGTTCAAGGAGACCGACGGCGCCGGGGTCGTCGACCGGATCCGAGAGGACGGTCCGTTCCTGGAGTCGATCGTGAATGGCCGCCGGATGCGGCGGGGTGAATTCTCCGTCATCTCGCTGACGGATCTGCGTCACCACCGCGACAACGGCGACCCCATCCCCTACGTCGGCGAGACCACGGTCCGCGAAATCATCGGGGACGTGCGCGAACTGCACGCCGATCCCGCTGCGGCCGGAGCGACCTTCCAAGTGGCGTCGCAGTTCAACATGCTGGAGATGACCAGCCCGAAGATCACCCCGGAGGCCGGCGTCGCGCGGTATGAGTTGGACCCGACCCAGGGTCCCGCCTGCGCGATCGCGTGCGGTGCGGGCACGATCCACCGCAACTACTTCGTGCCGTTCGACCACGGCGACCACCTCGTCCGCGGCCAGACGGCAGACCGCCAACTGAACGGATTCGCCGACCTGGCAGCGGCTCTGGGCCTGGCCGTCGACATGCGCAACGGGTACGCCCTCCTGACGCCAGAGCAGCTGGAGCGGTCGAGCGAGCGGCTAAACGGGTTGACCGAACCGCAGCGGGACGAACTGGCCGGGCTGTTACGGGTCGGCGTCCAAACCGACGGCGAGGTCACCTGGCGGGATGCCGGGCACAGCGTGACCCAGGTGTTCTGCTCGGCGCTGCCGATCGCGTACGCGGGCGGCCAGCCGAAGCGGTGGGAACCGTTGGCCCGGCTGGTTCTGGACGCTGCCTACGAGGCGACCTTCGCCGCCGCGGTCCGGTCTGCGGCCCGCACCGGGAACCGCACGCTCTACCTGACGTTGATCGGCGCTGGTGCTTTCGGGAACCCGGTGGCTTGGGTCGTTTCGGCGCTGCAGCGTTCCCTCCGGTTGCACCAGTTTGCCGGGCTCGACGTCCGGGTCGTGAGCTACGCCTGGCCGCAGCGGGCGTTGCGGGTGCTCGATCAGTAGACGCCGTCGTGGACCGACCCGCCCACGTCGGCATCGAACCCTTCGATGAGAACGCAGCTCGCTGGGTCTGACCCTGAGCAGTTCTCGGTCTTCCGACCCCGGTGTGGCTCAGTCAGCCCCCTCGCAACTGCGGAAGGTAGCTCATGAGTGGCCTGATCATCCTTATCAACGGTGGTTCAAGCGCCGGGAAGAGTTCGCTCGTGCGCGAGCTCCAGAACCTGCTGCCTGAACTGTGGCTGGGCCTGGGGATCGACACCTTCATCGGGGCTCTGCCGGCCCGCTTGACCGGTGAAGGCACCGGCATCCAGTTCGAGGACGACGGTCGGGTGGACGTCGGTACTTCCTTCACCGAGCTGGAGAACCTCTGGATGCTGGGGATCGCAGCGATGGGTCGGGCTGGCGGACGGGTCATTGTCGACGATGCTTTCCTCGGCGGGCCACCATCGCAGCGACGCTGGCGGGAAGCACTGGAGGGGGTCGACGTCGGGTGGGTCGGCGTGCATTGTGACCCCGAGATCGCAGAGGAGCGGGCTCGGGCCCGCGGCGACCGGCCGGCGGGGATGGCCCGCCGCCAGGCACTGACCGTGCACCGCGGGATCGCCTATGACGTGGAAGTCGACACCGGCGTCCTGACGACGGCGGAAGCTGCAGCGGTCATCGCGGATACGTTGAGCCAGATCCATCGGCCAGGATGAAGGCTTCGCGATCATGACGCCGGCCCGGCCAGGTTCGACTCGATGGCTCGAGCAAGGTCGGCGGCGGTGTTCCGGGCCTTCCGGGCGTAGCCGATGAAAAGCCGGTTGGCCAGCGGCACCGCCCAAGCTCCCTGCTGCGCGATGTTGAAGACTCGGTAGGTGACCATCGTGCGGCCACCGGGTGCGGACACGCTGATCTCGCCGCGATACCACCAGTGCCCTTGGAACCCGACCACTCCGTCCCGGTGGTCGACGTCGACGTACGACCGCCCAGCATCCCCGAGGACCGTGTCCGGCACCCAGTCGCCATCGATAAGACGCTGCACCTCGGTGAGCGGGGCATCCACCGGCGCGGAGACCTCGAACAGCAGCTTCATCGCGCACCTCGCCAGGTGTTCTGGAACGCCTCGTCCCCGTCGTTCCACGCCTGGTTGAGGCGGGCGGTGATGTCGTGGATCGTAGACATGGTCCTCGAGCTCCTTAGCGCGACGGCTGCTTCCCTGAGCAGCTTGGATGGCCTGCTGGCGTACGCGGTTCGCTGGTCAGTTCTCCTTGATGAGCGCCTCGATGTCGGCCAAGCCAGCCAGGTCAGTCGGCCAGTCGAGGGTGCCGGCGGTGAGATCGTCGAGGATCCGGCCGACCCATTCGCTCTCGGCGCGCAGGCGACCGGCCTCATACTCGGCCTCGAGCAGGAGGACGCGCGGTAGGTCCGGGGGCACGGCTGTCGCCGCTCTCTCCCGGCGTTCCAGTTCCACACGCCGCTCACGCAAAGCAGCGGCCACCTCGCTGGGCGCCAGCAGGCCGGCGAAGGCGAGGGCCGGCACGAACAGGGTGGAGTTCGCGTCCGGCTCGGCCAGTAGCAACCGCACCCAGTCGCGCAGTCGCCGCTCTCCCGCCTCGGTCAGTTCATAGACAGTCCGCTCGGGCCGCACCCCGTCCCGCGTCGTTGCCGCGACCCGGATGTGCCCGGCGGTCAGAAGGCGCTCGGCCGCGTGATAAATGCTGCGCGGCAGACCGGTGACAAAGGTCTTGTGGGTCCGCTCGATCATCAGATGCATTTCGTACGCATGCCGGGGCCCCGTCTTCAACAGCCCCAGCACGCACAGCGCGGTCGTGTCCCGGTCAGCCTTCTGCATCCCGACCTCCTATGGCAAGAAGCAGTATTGCATCTTGCACTACCGAGCGGCAACCGTCGCCAGGCGGACCGACTCAACGTCCGATTACGCCCAACCGGAACTGGTCCTCGTCGTGGTGGATCGGGTGGTCTAGAGCAACCGGATCGACCGCGCTGTCTCAGCAACGCCGGAACCGTCCGCGAGCGCGACATTGTTCATATTTGTCTTGATGATTCGCCTTTCGGATGCCGAGATCGTCACAGTCGCGCGCCCCGAGGCCGGGATCGATGCACAATGGGGCGCTGAAGACATCCCATGAATTTGGAGGACCACCCGATGTGTGCCGCCTGCGGACCGGGCCAGACCCACATCGACGAGGCGACCACGGCTCCAGCCGGGAGCCCGAAGCCGCCCTCCCCCGCCCGGTTCGCCGCACTGCGCAACCGGGACTGCCGGAATTACCTCGGCGGCGGCCTGCTCTCGATGATGGCCGACAACGTCGAGCACGTCATTACGTACTGGGTGCTGTGGAAGACGTTCCACTCCGAGGCTCTAATCGGGTTCCAGGTGCTGAGCCACTGGGTGCCGTTCCTGCTGTTCTCGGTCTACTTCGGCGGCCTGGCCGACCGGTTCGACTGCCGTCGGGTGATCCAGGGTGCCCAGGTGATGTTCATGTCGGTGTCGATCGGCTGGGGTGTGCTGTTTGTGACCGACACGCTGGCACTGTGGAACGCCTGCTTGCTGCTGGTCATCCACGGTCTGGCCGGTGCCCTGTGGGGGCCGGCCGAGCAGTTGATGCTGCATGACTTCGTCGGCAACAAGGAACTCCCCAGCGCCGTGCGGATGAACGCCACCGCAAAGAGCCTCGGCGTCCTGCTCGGCCCGGTCATCGGCTCGGTCCTGCTGCTGGGCCTTGGGCCGACAGCGGGGATCTTCACCAACGTTCTGATCTACCTGCCGTTGACGGTGTTCCTGGCTCGGACCCGGTTCACCGGCCACACCCGGGACGAGAACGTGACCCGGGTCCGGCTCTCCGCCGTGCAAGCCGTGAAGGCGCTGCGAGAGGTAGCCAGCGATCCGACGCTGATCAGCATGATCACCCTGGCCGGGCTCGGCTCGTTCTTCGTCGGCGTGGCCTTGCAGTCGGTGATGCCGATCTTCGCCGCCGACTTCGGCACCGGAACCGGTGGAACGGCCTACGGCGTCCTGCTCTTCGCCAACGGTGTCGGCGGTGTGATCGGCGGGCTGCTGCTGGAAGTGACCGGACGGATCACCCCCACCCTGCGCGCCGCCGTCATCGCCACCTTCATCCTCGGCATCTCCACCCTCGGCTTCGCCGTGACCAACAGCTACCTACTCGCCGTGCTGCTCCTGGTGATCGGCGGCATCGCCAACTTGGCCGCAATGTCCATCGGACAGACCGTCGTGCAGATGATGGCGCCGCCGGACAAACGCGGTCGGATCATCGGGTTGTACGGCATGTCTGCCAACGGTCTGCGCTTCGGCAGCGGCATCACCGTCGGCTTCCTCGGCGGTCTGATCGGCGTCCACTGGTCCCTGGGACTCAGCTCGGCCGTGCTCTGCGTCGGTGCCATTGTTGTCGCCTTGTACGCTCGGGCAGCCCAACGACATCGAGCCGCTGCGACAGTTGCTTCGTAGCCCACGACGTCCGGGAATACCCGATGGCTGGGCAGCGGTTGGCGACGGGATGAGCATCCACGCCGTCCCGGTCAAGACCCTCGCGGGCGACCCCATCAGCCTCGACCAGTTCGCCGGGCAGGCACTGCTGGTGGTGAATGTGGCCTCGAAGTGCGGCCTCACCCCGCAGTACGCCGGGCTGGAGAGGCTGCAGAAGACCTACGGCGACCGCGGATTTACCGTGGTCGGGGTGCCTTCCAACCAATTCGCCGGGCAAGAGCCGGGCAGCGCAGAAGAGATCGAGACCTTCTGCTCCACGACCTACGGGGTCAGCTTCCCGCTGCTGGAGAAGACCGACGTCAACGGCCCGAACCGGCACCCGCTGTACGACCAGCTCACCGCCCAGCCCGATGCCGCCGGAGACGCCGGCGACGTGCAGTGGAACTTCGAGAAGTTCCTGGTGTCGCCGAAGGGGGAGGTGGTCGGGCGATTCCGGCCACGCACCGAGCCGGAGGCAGCGGAAATAATCGCGGCGATCGAGGCGCAGCTGCCGACCTAGAGCTACCGCTTGTGGGCGGTCGACACGGCCGCAGCGGCGTCGGCCGCCGACTCGGCCGCTACCTCGGCGAAGCGCTCATGCAACCGAGACCTGACCTCTTCCGGGGTGTAGGCACGGCGACGGCGCTCACCCCGAGCGACGATCACTCCGGTAGCGGCCACTCCGGCGATGCCGGCCAGACCCAGAACTTTCCACCACGTCATCGCCCTAGGCTATGCGGGTGGTGACCCAGCTGTCTCTGACCCAAGCAGTCGACCTGACCCGTACCGGCGATGTTTGGCTGTTCCGCGGCAATAGCGGCGCCGACCGCGCGATCCAGACCTTGACGAACAGCCCGGTGAACCACGTCGGGATGGCCGTCGTCCTGGAGGACCTGCCGCCGCTGATGTGGCACGCCGAACTCGGTCGCTCGCTGCCCGATGTCTGGGCCGGCGAGCACCGCCGGGGTGCCCAGTTGCACGATCTGCACGACGCCGTCGAGGTGTGGTCCACCAAGTACGGGCAGCGGGCCTGGTTCCGACAGCTCCAGCCGGAAGTGACGCGGTCGGGCGAGGACGCTGTCCTGCGCACCATCGCTCGGATGGACGGCACCCCGTTTCCCAGCTCCGCCGGTCTGATCGCCCGCTGGGTCACTCATCGCGGCCGCCGCGGTCGCGCCGACCGGGAGCGGAACGCGAGCCTGGAGACGGCATTCTGTGCGGAGATCGTCGCGATGACCTACCAGGCGATGGGTCTGCTGCCGAGCGAGCGGTCGCCGAGTTGGTACGACCCCGGCCGGTTCTGGAGTGGCGACGACTTGGACCTTATTGGTGGTCAGCTTGGGGCAGAAATAGCCATCCGTCCGAACAGTGCCATTTTTGGTTGATCTTTAATAATTGCCACAGCCTTGATTGAGTGCTTAATTTCGCATTACGTTCAAGTAAGAGCTAACTTCCGTTCGGGGTACATCTGTGCCTTGCGTCTACTCCGACGGGTGCGGAATTGGCTCAGCTCTCGGCAAGGCATCAGGTCGGCGCGGATCTGATTGGTGACTCACATCGGGCAATTGAGACCGATGCCGCCATGGATCAAATCAGCGCTACCTGGACGTGGGTGGGTTTCTGCTTTCCACTCGCCGGATTGCTGGGGCTCGGCGGGGTCTTCGTCGTCCACCGGCCGTGGTTCTACACGCTGCAGCAGGAGGACTACCCGGTCGAGTGGTTGCAGTTCGGGTTGTGCCTGTTCAGCGGTGCTGTCTTCGCATTGGCAGCGATGGGTTTCCAAGCGCGCCGCTACCGCGGACTGGCCATTCTGCTGCTGTTGGCGGCGCTCGGCAGCCTGGTCCTGTCCGGCGAGGAGATCTCTTGGGGCCAGCGAGTCTTTGGTCTGGTGACTCCTGAGGGAATCGCCGACGTCAACCAGCAAGCCGAGATGAACATTCACAACATCAGCATCGGCATCCCCTCAGAAAGCCTGTTCAAGTTGTTCTCCTTCGCCATGGGATTAGCCGGGGCCAGCTTTTCACTACTGGCTCGGCGGGTCGGCGGAGTGCTGAATCGGACGGTCTGGTGGCTGATCGCGCCGCCCCTGCTGGCGATCCCGGGTTTCCTCGGAATGCCGCTGTATCGCCTCTTCGTCTTCGTCCCACCATTCGCTGTATCGCCGGTCGTCCGGGCGCAGGAATGGATTGAAGTCGGCCTTTACAGCAGCCTCGCGATCACTGCGGCCTGCTGTTACACCCGAGCCACGGTGGATCGCTACCAATTGGACCTGACAAACGACAGGGCTCCGGTTCGCCTTCTACATCCACAAGCCCGGCTCCACCCGGCACCCCTGATCGCGGTCGGCGTCGGCATCCTGGTGCTGACCCTCATCTTCGCGATCATGACGCGGCAGACCGACGTCCTCCCAGGCAACATCTGACGACGCTGCCTGGACCCTGAGGGCGGTTGACCAACGGTCAGGGTCCGGTCCGGGGTGCTCCCGGATGACGGGGCGGGCGATTGCGACGACTCTGGAGTGAGTCGGATCCGTACCGTCGCGATCCGCCCGACAACAGGAGCACCACGATGAACGACATCCAGAAGAAGTTTCACGACCGCGGCCTGATCCGGGCGCGAGACGGCGCGGTGATCGCCGGCGTGTGCGCCGGGATCGGCCACCGTTTCGGTCTCAGCCCGTGGTCCACCCGGGCGCTTTTCGTGCTCAGCATGCTGGTGATCCCGGGCAGCCAGATCTTGGTCTACCCGATCCTCTGGATCCTGATGCCCAAGGAGTCGACGTACGTGCAGCCCGCGACGTACGGCACACCCCCGATGGCTTGATGCCCAGGATCAGGCCCGCGGGGCAGCGACACTGCCCCGCGGCATCGGCTCCGGCACGATCACCGCTCGGGGACGGCGTTCACCGGTTTCGATCGCGGCGACGGTACGACCGACGACCGCCTCCACCAATTCCTCGATCGGCCAGCGGTAGCTCGACAGCGGCGGGGTGAGCAGCCGCGAGACCGGGAGATTGTCGTAGCCGACGACCGAGACATCCTCTGGCACAGTAAGTTCCAGATCACGAGCGGCAGCATAGACACCGAACGCGATGGAGTCGGCCAAGCACAGGAAGGCCGTCGGCCGCTGGGTGCCGGTCAACTCCTTGCGAACCACTGCCGCCGCACCCTCCAAGTCGTGCGGGCAGGTGCGCACCTTGGCCACCAGGCCCAGGTCCGGCGCCACCTGGTGGACGACTTGCACGGCCGGCCGGTCTGGTGTGGCGTGGTCGGTCGGAGTGAGCACGGTGACCCGGGTATGACCGGCGGCAGCCAGCAGTCGTAACCCGTGGGTCACCCCGGTGACGTTGTCGAAAACCACCTCGCCGGCCGGGTCCGCTTCGGGCAGACCGTCCCCCACCGCGATCAGCACCGTGCGCCGGCTCAGTTCTCCCCAGTGCGACGCGAACGGATCGACCGGTAGCACGATCAGGGCATCCACCCGCTGGTCGACCAGGCGCTTGGCAAGCATCGCCTCGCGCTCCGGGTCGTTACCGGCATCCAGGGTGAAGGCGTTGCGACCGACCGCGATCAGCCCGCGCCCCAGCGCCGCCGCCACTTCCTGGTGCCAACCGTCCGCCAGGGACCCGCAGAGCACCCCAATCGTGTCGGTCCGGCCGGAGGCGAGTGCCCGAGCAATCGGGTCTGCCTCATAGCCGAGCCGTTCGGCTGCCTCCCGGACCCTGGCTTGCGTCTGCGGCGTCACTTGCAGGCCACGGAGGGCATAGCTGACCGCGGCGGGCGACAAGCCGGTGTCCTCGGCGATGTCCCGCAGCGTCGGCCGATGACGCCCTGCGTTCATGCCATCAAGGTATCCCGGTCCGTTGACCAACCTCTTGACACAGTCAAAGTGAAGCGCTTCACTGAAATCACTGGTGAAGCGCTTCACCGCAGGTTAAGCGCATGTTACGAGCGCTGAGTGGGATCATGTCGGCAGGAGGTGATTCTCAGTGTCCGAACGCATCGACGTCCACCAGCATCTGTGGCCGAGCACCCTGATCGAAGCTCTCCGGTCCCGCCACACGCCACCCATGATGCGCGGCTGGACCCTGGAGCTGACCGGCGAGCCGCCGTACCAGGTCAATCCCGCCGATCATGATGTCGCCGTCAGAGCGCAGGCGGACGACCTGGCGCTGGCTCTGATCTCGCTGTCCAGCCCGCTCGGGTTGGAGGATCTGCCCGAGGCCGAGGCCGGCGCGCTGCTCGACGCGTGGCATGCGGGTGCCGCCACGCTGCCGGCCGGCTTCGGCGAGTGGGCCGCCGTCAGCCGCCGGAATCCGGATCTGGCCGGCCTCACCGATCTGTTCGCCGCCGGCTTCGTCGGCCTCCAAGTACCTGCCACCTGGCTGGCCACTCCGCATTTGCTGGAACAGCTGGCACCGGTACTTGCTGTCTGCGAGCAGGCCGATCGACCGGTGCTGGTGCACCCCGGGCCGGTCGACGCCACGGCCACCCCGAAAGCGGTGAAAGACCTGCCCGGCTGGTGGCCGGCCGTGGTGGACTACCCGGCCCAGCAGCAGGCTGCCTGGTGGTCCTGGCATGAGGCCGGCCGGTCGTTGCTGGCGGAGCTGCGGATCGGGTTTGTCGCCGGCGCCGGGCTGGCACCGTTGCACCATGAACGGCTGCAGGCTCGCGGGGGCCGGTTCGGGGCGATCGACCCCGGCGTGTTCGTCGAGACGTCGAGCTACGGCCCGCAGGCCATCGACGGCGTGATCCGGGTCCTCGGCATTGACGCCGTCATTCGCGGCAGCGACCGCCCGTACGCCACCGCCGTCCAGTTCGGCTTCGGCAAGGCCGCCGAGCATGCCATCGACGTCACTAATCCCCGGCGTTTTCTCTTCGGAGGCACCCGATGACTGTTGCTCCGCAGGTCAAACCCGATGTGCTCGCCAGCCTCACGACTTTGCCCGACCGCGCGCTGGACCGGGCCGAACTGCTGGTGCTGGCCACCGCGCTGGCCGCCGAGCCGCAGATCTGGGAACCACACGTCCGCTTCAGTGACGAGAACCGGCACTACGTCAGCCTGCACCGAGACGCGAACGTGGACGTCTGGGTGTTGTGCTGGACGCCGAGCAACGACACCGGCTGGCACGACCACGACACCTCGGCCGGCGCGGTGGCGGTGACCCGAGGCGAACTGATCGAACACAACCTCGCCGTCGGCGCGCCGAGTATCGAGGTCTCCGTTCCGGCCGGGCAGGCGTACAGCTTCGGCCCCGATCACATCCACCGGATGACCGGGGCGGGCGAGGGCAGCGTGTCGATCCACGTCTACTCCCCGCCGCTGTGGCGGATGGGGCAGTACGCGATCAGCAGCACCGGAGTGCTGCGCCGGCATTCCGTGTCCTACGCCGACGAGTTACGCCCGATCGACGCGCCGTTCCCCGTCGGCGAGAGCCGGCTGCGGGACACCCTGCTGGATGCCCCGAGCTGAGCTACTGGGCGACCCGCACCCGCACCCGCGGGATCCGGATCGGCTCGGCGGCGCGGATCGCGTCGCCGGCCAGTTCGGCCAGATCCGGCAGCAGCGCCTCGGCCTGCACCAAGTCTGCGGTGAGGTCGCGGTCCGCCATCGAGTCACCCAGGCTGGCGCAAGCACGCAGCACGGCACCCCACCCGGCTTCCGGCAGCGGCAGCCCGCGCATCCGGACCGCCCGGACAGCAGCGAGAAGCTCGCAGGCCAGGGCGGTGGCATAGGCATCGGCGGTTTCCAGCAACTGGACGGCGGCCTGGGAGGCGAAGCTGGCGTGCTCCTCCATCCCGCGCGAGAGCGTGACCGAGCCCAGGGACGCCGGTGAAGCCGACGAGCGCAGGTCGGCCAGCGCGGAAGCGGCCAGATACTCCAGCATCATCACGCCGGAAGCGCCGGGCGTGCCGTCACCGAGAAACGCCGGCAGCCCGGTGGCGGCCGGGTCGACCAGCATCGCCAGTCGACCGAGCAGCAGTGGTACCGATTGCGCGACGGCGATCGCCGCGCTGTCGCAGGCCAGCGAGACCGCCGGGATGTGGAAGCCGCCGTGGTGGGCAACCATCGCGGGCATCGTGTCGTCCGGTGACGAGACGATCACCGGGTTCTCCGCCGCCACATTGAGATGCGCGGAGACCACCTGATCGAGCCGGTCCAGGGCATCCAGCAGCAGGCCGTTCACCTGCGGCAGGCAGCGCATGGCGAACGGGTCCTGGATCCGGCCGGCGACCGGCAGGCCGGTCCCGGCCGGATCGGAGAGCGTCAGGACGGTCCGACAGACCCGGCGGGCCCCGGCACCCGGAGTGGCTCGCTCCACCACCGGCCCGAATGCCTCGAAGTTGGCCGAAACCGCCAGTCCGGTCAGGGTGGCGATCGCCAGCCCGGCCTTGGCGAGCATCTGCAGTCGCGCGGTGGCGATCGCCGCGTCGGCCAGCGTCGCGGCGTTGGAACTGAAGAACGGCAACGCGTCATGGACGCCGAGCGTGACTGGTGGCAGCGGGCGCGTCAGTGGTACCTCGCCGAGCAAGCCGAGCGCGGTGGTGGCGAGTGCGGTCAAGTCTCCGGTGCCGATCCCGGAATGCTCGCGGATCGGCGGCAACGCGTCGGCGTTGATCATTCCGGTCAGCGCATCGATCGCCGTCATCGAGATCCCGCTGCCGCCGGCGGCGAGCTGGTTCAGCCGGACCACCAGGGTGGCTCGGATCCGAAGGGCGCTTCGCACCGGTCCGGCGCTGGTCGCATGGCTGCGCAGCAGGGCCAGGGTGTGCTGGGCTCCGGCGGCCAGGTCTGCGGCATTCACCTCGATCGACCGGTTGGCTCCGACCCCGGTGGTCCGGCCGTAGACCTGCCGCTGGGTGACGGCGGCAGCCGCTGCCCGGAACGACGCCTCGGCTCGACGGCGGGCGGCCACGCTGAGCCGGACCCGGACCGGACCGTCGATGTGGGTAGCCAGCCGCTCGCAGGTCAGCGTTCGCCCGTCGATGGACAGCACCGGCGCAATGTCAACCACGCTCACCACCTGATCATGTTCGGCGCTCGCTTTGCGAGAACCACGGCAGCTGATTTTATGTCGGCATGTTGCCACGCAACGGCATGGTGTTTCCATTGGATGAAATTTCTGTCGCGGACGACCGGATTTGCCAACGGAGTTGATAGAAAAGGTCCTCCACCGAGTGAGAGAGGGCGCCGACGATGCCCGGCAAGCCCCCCGCGATTTCAGCGACCCGTTCAGTCGAGCGCGCCCTGACCCTGCTGGCCACCGTCTGCGGCGGGCAGGCATCGACCCTGGCGGAGTGCGCCCGGCTGACCGACCTGCCGGCCAGCACCGCACTCCGACTGCTGCGCACCTTGGAACAGGGCGAATTCGTGGCCCGCGAAGAGGACGGCGGCGGTTACCGAGCCGGGCCTCGGATGGTCCAACTCGGCGCCCAGGCGCTCGGCCATGAACAACTGATCCCGCTCTGCGCACCGGCCCTGCAGAGCATCGTCGGAGCTACCGGCGAGTCGGCCTACTTGAGCGTGCGTGGCCCGGGGTCGACCGCGCTCTACGTGTCGATCGTCGAGGGCACGCACTCGATCCGGCATTCCAGCTGGGTTGGCCGGACCGTGCCGCTGGAGGGCAGCGCGGCCGGGGCGGTACTGCTCGGCCGGATACCGGACCGCGGTTACGTGACGCTCCGTTCGGCGGTGGAGAAAGACGTCACCGCTATCGCCGCACCGATCCGGCGTCCCGGCGGCATCGCCGGGGCGCTCAGCATCGTCGGCCCCGACTACCGGCTAGACCCAGCAACAGCCGAGCGCTACGGCCTGCTTCTCGCCCGAGAGGCATCCGCCGTCGCACGATCCCTCGGTGTCGAAGAGACGACGGGAGCCTGAGAGCAAGTGATGAGCGCATGATCAAGTTCGAATCCGTGGTGAAGCGTTACCCGGACGGAACAGTCGCCGTCAATGGCCTGGACCTGATCGCCCCGTCCGGCCAGATCACCGTCTTCGTCGGGCCCTCCGGCTGCGGGAAGACCACCTCGCTGCGCATGATCAACCGAATGATCGAGCCCACCTCGGGCCGGATCTGGCTGGACGATCAGGACACCGGGACGGTGGACGCCGCGACCCTGCGGCGCGGCATCGGCTATGTGATCCAGCACGCCGGGCTGTTCCCGCACCGGACGATCGTGGACAACGTGGCGACCGTGCCGTTCCTGCTCGGCAAGGACAAGAAGCAAGCTCGCTCGCAGGCGATCGAGTTGATGGAGCGGGTCGGCCTGCCGGCCTCGTTCGCGAACCGGTATCCGGCTCAGCTGTCCGGTGGCCAGCAGCAGCGGGTCGGAGTGGCCCGGGCGTTGGCTGCGGACCCGCCGGTGATGCTGATGGACGAGCCGTTCAGCGCCGTTGACCCGGTGGTCCGGCACGAATTGCAGGAGGAGTTCCTCCGGCTGCAGTCCGAACTGGGCAAGACCATCGTTTTCGTCACCCATGACATCGACGAGGCGGTCAAGCTCGGCGATCAGGTGGCCGTCCTACGGGTCGGTGGCACCCTGGCTCAGCTGGCCACCCCCGCACAGTTGCTCACCGACCCGGTGGACGACTTCGTCGCCGGCTTCGTCGGCCGGGACCGGGGGTACCGGGCGCTCGGCTTCGAGCCGTCCGGCGACCTGCCGACGCACACCGAGCAGACCGTCTCGCTCGGGGACGACGGCGCCGCGGTGCAGCGAGCGGCCGTCGACGGCTGGGCACTGGCGGTCGACGCCAAACGCACGCCGGTGGGCTGGGTGAACGCACACGCCGTCCCGGCCGGTCGGACCGTCAGCCCGGAGTTGCTGCAGCGCGGCGGCACCCTGGCGCACACCGGTGGCACCCTGCGGGCCGCCCTG